>DATEPG010000195.1:0-14098 GCA_035273265.1 Polyangiaceae bacterium | reverse complement strand
CTCGTGTCGTGCACTCGGTCTATCTCTCAGTGAAACCATGAACTGACGAACCGGATGCGGGAAATCCGCACGTCCGGGTCCGTGGGAGCCCTGGGGGAGCAATCCCCCGGGGCCACCTAGCCGCGCGCCGGCAGAACGCGGCGCAGCCTTCGGCGTCTCGATTAGCAGCGGGGATTGCGGAGCACATTCACCGCCAGCCGGCTTTCCTCGCCTTGGCTGCAGTTGCGTTCCCTTCGTCGTCGCGATGGCGGGTGACCGCGACGCAACCAGTACGCGAAGCGCGTGCCCTCACGTCATACGCGCGACGACCTGGCGTTGATGCTGGGCCAAGCGCCTTTGGCTTTGAAGCGCATGCTCGCCGAGCACTCGATTGGCGCTCGCGAGCGAGGGACCCAGCGGCGGCCAGAGAGAAGATCGCACACAGAGACGTTGCGCCCGTCGGGAACGCACAGGGGGACCCAGCGTCGGGCAACGCTGCGCCGGGACCGTGATCGTGGCAATGACGCGGCTGGCTGTACTTGTCGCACGGCTTCCAGTCGCGTTTCACAATTACCGGCGGCCCTAGTTTGTTTGGAGTCGTTGCTATGCGATTGATGCGTTGTGGGCGCAATCAGGCTTGAAAGCGTCAGACATCGGCCGAATCGCTGTTATAGTGCCACTCCACTTCGGGAGCTGTCGCTTCCGTCTCTCGCAACTTTTTACATTGGGAGATCCCGTGCGTATCCTTCCGACTTCGCTCACTCTCGCTGGTTTTACTGTATTGGCTGGGCTCGCGGGCTGCAGCAGTGACTCGCCAACTCCTGGGGGCTCCAGTGGCGCCCCGGGCAACGGCGCGGGCGCGGGCAACAGCACGGCCGGCAAGCCGGGCACGCCCACCGCGGGCAGTGGCAACGGCAGTGCCGGCGCGCCTGTTCTCGGTGGCGCGGGCACTAGCAGCACCGCCGGAAGCGGCAATAATACTGCCGGTTCGAACAATACTAGCGGCGGTAGCAATAGCGCCGGGTCCGGCACCGTCGCCGGCAGCAGCAACGGCGGGGCGCCTGGGACTGCCGGCTCCGGCACCGGAGGGTCCGCGGCTGGCGCTCCTGGTGACGTCGACCAAATGGGCAAGAAGAACGCCAAGCCCGGCGACATGACCGGTACCAAGTTCGACTACCTGAAGCTGGGCGAGATCCGCATCCTCAACAACAACTGGGGCTCGGTGGCGGCAGGTTGTTCAACGCCGATGACCGTGTTCGTCAACGCCAACAAGTCCTTCGGCTGGAGTTTTGACCGTGGCAGCTGCGACGGAAGCGGCCAGAGGCCGGACTTTCCCCAGCTGGAATTCGGCATCCATCCCTTCGGCCTCGGCAGCGCCGACGCGACCTCACCGAATTTTTCGAGCACCACGCTCTTGCCGCTCCAGATCAAAGACATCACGAGCGCCACCGTGACGCTCGAAAACCTGAAGATCGAGTTCGAGAAGGAGGGCAAATGGGATCTCACCTTCGAGTTCTGGTTGAGCTCAAAGGACCCCGGCAAAACTCAGGGCGACGCAGGCGTTTACGCGGAGCTGATGACGTTCTGGGGTTGGGAGAACAACCGCTGGCCTGACACGGAAGGGAAGGGTACGACTCTGGTCAGGAACAGCACGTGCAGCGGGTCGGCATGCCCGATGGGAGGTGAGCAGGTGACGGCGGGCAAGACCTACAAGCTCACTGTGCAAGACGACGCTTGGGGCAAGTGGCGCTATTTCCAGTTTCGTGACACGGCTGGACCGGTCAAGGTCCTCCCCACCAAATTCACCGTCGACGTCAAGAAGCTGATCGATTACCTCGTCAGCAAGGGCTACTCCAAGGATCTGTGGGTCTCTCGCCTCGAGGTGGGGAGTGAGATCGACGACAATACCAAGGGCAAGGTCACGATGACGAACGTGGAGTTCGAGATCAACGGCCAGAAGCGTTCGCCCGTCTTCGGCCAGTGATACTGCGCGACTTCTGCTAAACGTCCTTTCGTGAAAGTCTCGCGGAACTCTTTCGGTCAGCTCGGCAATCGCGATGTCGGGCTGACCACGCTCTCGAGTGATTCGCTCGAGGTGCGTGTGCTCGACTATGGCGCCACGGTGCAAGCGTTGCTCGTGCCGGATCGTCAGGGTCGGGTGGAAGACGTCGTGCTCGGCTTTGACAGCGTCGCCGAGTACGTGGCTTGTCCCGCCTTCGTGGGCGGGATCGTCGGACGCGTTGCCAATCGCATCGCCAATGGTCGCTTCGAGCTCGGTGGCCAGCGCTACCAGCTCGATGCGAACGACGCGCCTCATCACTTGCACGGTGGCTACAGCGGCTGGGACAAGATGCTCTGGGCCTTCGATGGCGCAGAGGTCAGCGCCGATGGTGCCAGCGCCAGTGTGCGCCTGAGCCATGATTCTCCGGACGGCGAGGGGCATTACCCGGGCCGTGTCCGCGCGAGCGCCGAGTTCCGAATCACGGGCTCTAGGCTCGAGCTCATTCTGCTCGGCACCGCAGATCGCCCAACGTTGCTCAATCTGGCGCACCACGGTTACTTCAATTTGGGCGGTCCGAATCGCAGCAGTGTGCTCGAGCACCAGCTCGTGCTGCACGCCGAGCAGCGCACGCCCGGCGTCGTGCCCGACGGAACGTTGCTCCCGGTGGCAAACACGCCCTTCGATTTCCGCGTCCGAAAATCGCTCGGTCGCGATTTACCCGTGCGTGAGGGGGCTCCGCCTGGCTACGACGACAACTTCGTCGTGCTCCGCGGCGAGGGTCCGCTTTGGCCGGTGGCCGAGCTGGAAGATCCGGTCTCTGGTCGCTCGATGCAGGTGAGCACCGACCAGCCGGGTGTGCAGCTTTACACCGGAAACTTTCTGGACGGCAGCTTGAGCGGTAAGGGGCGTCGCTTCACGCGGCACGCGGCCGTGTGCCTCGAGACGCAGGCTTTCCCGAACGCCGTCAACGTGCCTGATTGGCGGACGCAGGTGCTGCTCGAGCCGGGTCAGACGTACCGCCACGTGCAGGTTTTTCGTTTTGGCTGACTTTGGCTCTGCCGCTTAATTCAATTCACTTTAATTTCGACGAAGGACGGTTTCGAGATGACGAGAACGAACAGCACCATTGGGATCTCGGCCGTAGTTTTTCTTGCGTCTGCGCTGGTTGGCGTGGCGTGTAGCTCGACTTCTGTCGGCCCGCCTTTGGAGCCCGGCGGTTTGAGTGGCTCGGGCGGCGGTGGCACAGCAGGGATGCCGGCAAAAGCTGGTGCCCCGAGCGCGGGTGGCGCGCCCGGTTCGGCGGGCAGCGCGACCAGTGGTGCAGGCGGCGCAGCGGGAGCGGCTGGCGCCAACAACTGTACCCCCCTCCCGGCCAATCTCCTGCTCACCGATTTCAGTCCAGCCACGCTCAAGGGCGGTGTGATGGACGGTAGCACCTGGAAGACCGGCAAGACGGAGCTTTGGGGCAACGCGACCTCGCTCAGCGGCGGAGACGTGTTCTACCAGGGCAAGGCCGGGTCCGCGCCCAAGGTCACTCTGCACGGCCAGACTCTGACCGTGAGTGCAACCATCGAAGCCGGTGACTACGCCGGCTACATGTTCAACTTCGCGCCGAAGTGCACGAACGCCAGCGCGACGCAGGGTTTGCAGTTCGACATTCTGCCCGACAGCACGCTCGGCAACGCCACGCTCAAAGTCCAGATGCAGCAGAAGAGCGACTTTCCGTCGACCGCGAACCCGAGCTCGCGGCCCGGCGACTGCGTGCCGACGAGCGCGGCGACGCAGTACAACGAGTGCCTGAGCCCGGGCACGACCGTGGCCAGCAGTGGGTCGACACTCACTACCGGAACCACGCAGCTTCCCTGGACGAACTTTAGCGGTGGGCAGCCCGTGAACGCGATCGAGAGCAATCAGCTCATGGCCATTCAATGGCAGTTCGAGTGCCCGCCCGATGGCGGCACGGTCGCCGTTTCTGCGGGCGGCAGCGGCAGCGGTGGCGCCTCGGGAGGAGGCGGGCTCTCCGGCGGGGCAGGCGCAGGTGCGGGTGGTAGTTCGGGCGGGGCAGGGACCGCGGGCGGAGCCGGCGGTGGCATTAGCTCCGGCGGAACCGCAGGGGCCAGTGGCGCGGCAGCCGCTGGCTCGTCAGGCGAGTCGGGTTCGAGCGGAACGGCAGGTTCGAGCGGAACGGCAGGCTCGAGCGGAACCGCGGGCTCGAGCGGAACCGCAGGCTCGAGCGAAACGGCAGGCTCAGGCGGAACGGCGGGTTCGGGCGTTGCGGGCTCCGGTGGAAGCTCGACTCCGCCGTGCGTCGTCTCCTTCACCTTCGACAACGTGACGTTCTACTGAAGTTTTACTGAGCGCGACTGATCGAGATTCGCATTCTCGGGCATGCCCCCCTTCTGACGCTCTCGCGTTCTGCCAACGCGGGATGGGAACGGGAGTGGGGGCACGCGTTCGCGGCGATTGCGGCTAGCATCTTTCCTTAAGCTTTGGTCTACTCCGCCGCCCCTCGGGTCCGGTGTACATGAGCTTTAAATCCTTTCTCGTAGTCGCGTCTCTCGCGGTCAGCGTTCTGATTGCCCTCGTGCTCGTCCGGGGCTCAGCAGCCCAGGGACAGGCCGCCGGCCCAGCCTCCGGCCAGCGGGTCGTCAAGATCGGCCTGTCGTTGGACACCTTGAAGGAGGCTCGCTGGGCCAAGGATCGCGACGCGTTTCTCGCGCGCGCCAAGGAGCTCGGAGCGGAGGTCACCGTGCTCTCGGCCAACAGTGACGACACGCGCCAGGTGGCCGATGTCGAGTCGCTGATCACCTCCAAGATGGACGTGATCGTGATCGTGCCGCACGACGGCAAAGCGATGGCCAAAGGGGTGGAAGTAGCCGGCCGCGCGGGCATTCCCGTGATCGCCTACGACCGCATCATCGTCGATAGCGCTCTCGACCTGTACATGACGTTCGACAACGAGCATGTCGGCGAGCTGCAGGGGAAATACATCCTCGAGAAGTTCCCGACCACGAAGCCGATCAGGCTCGTTCGCATCTACGGCTCCCGGACCGACAACAATGCGGTCCTGTTCAAGAATGGCCAAGACAAAGCGCTCAAAGACGCGATCGCGTCGGGTGTCGTTCAAGTGGTGCACGAGGACTGGGCGGACGACTGGAAGCCGGACAACGCCAAGCGCATCATGAACGCCGCTCTGACCAAGCACGGCAAGGGCATCGACGCGGTGCTCGCCTCGAACGACACCACCGCGCTCGGTGCGATTCAGGCGCTCAAAGAAGAGGGTTTGGCGGGCAAGGTCGTAGTTACCGGGCAAGATGCCGAGCTGGTCGCGGTGCAGAGCATCGTCGGCGGCCAACAATCGATGAGCATCTACAAGCCGGTCAAAGCATTGGCCAGGCGCGCGGCCGAGGTCGCGGTCGCGCTCGCCACTGGCAAGCCGGTGATTGCCAAGGCCGAGCTCAACAACGGCAAGCGGGACGTGCCAACGATCCTGCTCGACGTCGTGACCGTGACCAAAGAAAACGTCGACTCTACCGTGGTGAAAGACGGCTTTCACACGCGCGAGGAAATATATGGGAAGCCCTGAGGGGCAAGCGCCCGTGCTCGAAGCGCGCGGGCTGGTGAAGCGGTTCGGACAGGTCCTCGCGCTTCGTGGTGTGGATTTCGACCTTCGCCCCGGCGAAGTCCACGCCCTGTGCGGCGAGAACGGCGCGGGTAAATCCACGCTGATCAAGACGCTCTCTGGTCTCTACCCGTACGGCAGTTACGAGGGCGAGATCCTGATGAGCGGCAAGACCCAGCGCTTCGGGGCGATCTCCGATTCGGAGCGGGCCGGGCTGTCCGTGATCCACCAAGAGCTGGCCTTGGTTCCGGAGATGACCGTCGCCGAGAACATCTTTTTGGGGCACGAGCCGCTGCGCTTCGGCGCGATAGACTACGACCGCATGCTGGGCGAAACCGATCAGCTGCTTTCGCGCTGGGGCATCGAGGTCAGCGCCAACGCAGTGATCGCGGATCTGGGCGTGGGGCAGCGCCAGCTGGTCGAGATCGCGAAGGCCCTGCGCAAGGATTCCAAAGTCCTGATCTTGGACGAGCCGAGCGCCGCCCTGACCGACAAAGAGGTCGCCACGCTGCTTTCCATCGTGCGAGAGCTGCGCACCCGTGGTGTCAGCTCGGTCTATATCTCCCACCGCCTGGAAGAGGTCTTTGCGCTCTCGGATCGCATTACGGTGCTGCGCGACGGCCAGACCGTGATCACGCTCGATACCGCAAGCACCGACCGCGCCGGCATCATCGCGCACATGGTCGGCCGTCCAATCGACAACCTGTTTCCGCGTCGGGCTTCCGAACCGGGTAAATGTTTGCTGTCGGTGAAGGGGCTCTCCGTTGCCGAGCGAGGTGGCCAAAAGGCGCGGCTCGCGGACGTCTCGTTCGACCTCCATCAGGGCGAGGTGCTGGGCATTGGCGGGCTGATGGGCGCAGGACGCAGCGAGCTGCTCATGCACCTGTTCGGGATCTGGGGCGACCGCAAAGCGGGCACTGTCGAGCTCGAGAAAGCGCCGCTCGCGAGCACGCCATCGGCCTGTATCGAGCAAGGGCTCGTGCTGGTGACCGAGGACCGCAAACGCTACGGCCTCGTGCTCAATCAAACCGTGGGTTTCAACCTCTCGCTCTCCGCGATCGACGAGTTTTCGTCGCGCGGCTTCGTCGATCGCGACCAGGAACTGAAACGAAACGCCGAGTACGTCGATTCGATGCGCATCAAGGCCTCGAATCAAGAGACCGTCGCCGGCACGCTGTCGGGCGGAAATCAGCAGAAGATCGTGCTGGGCAAGGCGCTGATGACCAAGCCCAAGGTCGTCTTGCTGGACGAGCCGACGCGCGGCATCGATGTTGGCGCCAAGTACGAAATCTACGAGCTGATCAATGGTTTGACCGCGCAAGGTGTGGCGGTGCTGCTGGTCTCGAGTGAGCTGCCGGAGCTGATTGGCATGAGCGATCGAATCTTGATGCTGGCCGAGGGCCGCATCGGCGGCTCGTTTACGGGCAGCGAAATTACGCAAGAGGCCCTACTGGCTGCCGCGATGCGGCCTAGCCAGGACACTCGGCAACCGGAGCAAGTATGACGACCCAACAGGCAAAAGTCGGCCTGCGTGATTTCTCGATGTTGATCGCGCTGGTGCTGATCAGCGTGGTGTTCTCGTTCATGGACCCCGCGTTCGTGAGCGCGCGAAACCTGTCACAGCTGGCGATCGAGCTGTCGGCGACGGCGGTGCTCAGCCTCGGCATGCTGCTGATCATCGTACCCGGGCACATCGACCTCAGCGTAGGCAGCGGCCTCGGCTTGATCGGCGGCCTGGCAGCCGTGCTGATTACCGGCCACGGAATGTCGGCTCCGATCTCGCTGCTGATCTCGGCGCTGGTCAGCGTGGCCATCTACGCGGCCATGGGCGCCCTGATCGTCAGAGAGAAGATCCCGTCTTTCATCATCACGCTCGGCGGCCTGCTGGTGTTCAAGGGTGTGCACTGGTTGGTGATCAATAACTCGACCATCCCCGTGGTTACGGGTGGTGAAAACAACCTGTATTCGATCCTCACCACGTACTATCTGCCTCCCGTGCTCGGCTACGTGATGGCCGCCGTGATTGTCGCCTTGCTCGGTCTGGCAGCGTGGAAAGAGCTCAAAAAGCGCCAGGCCCGCAAGCTCGAGGTCGACCCCGAGGGCGTGTTTTTGCGCTGGTTCGTCTCGGCTCAGCTGCTCGTGCTGTTCGTTTTGACGCTGAATCAATACCGAGGACTGCCGCTTTCGCTGCTCGTGCTCGGCGCGACGGCGGTCGTGATCCACGTCATCAGCCAGCACTTTCGCTTCGGTCGCTACCTGTACGCAATCGGCGGCAATGAAGAAGCCGCGCTGGTCTCCGGCGTACCCACCGGCAAGGTCGTCGTGCTGGCCTTCGCGGTCATGGGCGTGATCGTGGCGATCTCCGGCTTCTTGCAGACCGCCTTTGCCGGTGCATCCACCACCACCACCGGCGCGCTGATGGAGCTCGACGCGATTGCGGCCTGCGTGATCGGCGGTACCAGCCTCAAGGGCGGTCGGGGTACCGTGGTCGGGGTGCTGTTTGGCGCATTGATCATGTGCGTCCTATTGAACGGGATGACGTTGCTCGCGCTCTCGCCCGAGATGAAATTCATCGCTCGCGGCATAGTGCTGGCGCTCGCCGTCTGGATGGACGTGCGGCTCTCCCGCTCGACCGCCCGCGCGTAGTCCTGATTCAGCCCACTCCGCGTCCGAGTGCGGGAACACGGTGCGGTTCGAGCTGCGTGGCGGGATCGCGATCGCCCCCCAATTAAACGCGCGGCCTTGTCCGGCTAGGTGGCTTGTCCTTTAGTAACGGACAAGCCCGTTAACCGGACAACGGCTCGCTCAGGGCAACACGGCCGGCGACGGCTCGCCCGTGTACACCGCTGGGCAGCGCGGTTTCTTTACGTCCGCGGGGCAAGTGAGGTCCTGATAGTACTTCAACGGGTGGGCCGGCATGGCATAGCCCGTGGGGATCGGCAGCTGGGAGAAGGTTGCGAAGTAGGTGAGGCAAGCGTCTCGCCACCAGCGCGCTTCGTAGTGTTGGATCTGCAAGAAATCGGCGACCTCGGTGAAGCGCTTGTTATCGACACGAGCCTTCACGGTCGCCCAGGCCTCGCGCATGTGTCCGACGTCATCGACGCCCTGACTGTAGCGGTGCACGAGCTCGTGCCAGAGCGTCTTCTTCGTATCGAGGGCCTGTCCCCAAGGCACGTGGTGAAAGAACAACAGTAGATCGTTGGAGACGGTGGCGCGCGTACCGAAGGCCTGACCCACCGCGCTTGCGTACTGCGAGACGGCGTTGCTGCCGGTTGCCGTGCGATCGAAGCCGAGGCCAGCGGTGTCGGCCTTGTGATAGTAGGCCGGGTTCCACTCGGGTTGGCTGAGGGTGCTGACCCACGGCGCCGGTCCGTAGTGATGATCGGTGCCCATGATGTGGGTCAGCCCGAGCGGCACCATGTAGTTCACCAAGGTTTGCCGGGAGCTCATCATGAGCCCCACTACGGGCGTGATGACCGCGGGATCGTTAGTGAATGTTTGGCCAAGCCAGTCCGCCGCCACGCTCTGCGCCGAGGCCTCGGGGTCCCACGCCATCCGCCCGTATACGTACCAGTTGGCTTGGTTGAAATGCGAGCCGGTCCAGTTCGTGTCGCTGCCGATGTTCGCGACGCCGGAGATGGCGGTGAGCGCGTGCTTGTGAAGCGTGCCGTCGACCACGCGGGCCACGGTCGAGCCAGGGCCGTTCACTTGAGTGTCCGCCTTCAGAACCTCTTCGTACATCGGACCGAGATAGGCAAGGTGCGTGTCCTCGCCGAGGTACTCCTTGGTGACCTGCAGCTCGAGCGCGACTGGCGTCTTCGGCATGGCGCCAAACAACGGATGGAAGGGCTCGCGAGGCTGAAAATCGAGCGGACCGTTCTTGACCTGCACGAGTACGTTCGCATCGAACGATCCGTCTAGCGGCTTGAATTCGTCATACGCTTGCTTGATTCGGTCCGACCCGGGCACGGTCGAGTACACGAAGGCGCGCCAGATCACGATGCCGCCATGAGGGGCAACTGCCTTGGCGAGCAGGTTGGCTCCTTCAGCGTGGGTGCGCTTGTAAGTTTGTGGGCCGGGCTGTCCCTCGGAGTTTGCCTTGACCAAGAAACCACCGAAGTCTGGGATCGCTGCGTAAATCTCGGCGGCTTTGTCGGTCCACCATTTCTGAACGGCCGGATCTGCCGGATCCGCGGTGGTCAGACCGCCGAGCTCGACCGGTGCGCTGAAACGAGCACTGAGATAGACCTTGATCCCGTAGGGTCGAAACAGGTCCGCCAACGCCTTCTCTTTGGCAATGTAGGCGGCGGTGAGCACCTGCTTGTCTGAATTGACGTTGTTCAGCACCGTTCCGTTGATGCCGATGGAGGCATTGGCGCGAGCGTAGGCTTTGTAGCGGGGGGACAGCGTGGCGGGCAGGTCCGCCCAATTCCACAGCGAGCTGCCGGCGTAGCCGCGCTCGACGCTGCCGTTGAGATTGTCCCAGTGATTGAGCAGGCGGTTTTTGATCTTGGGCGAGCCGCTGAGTGAAAGCTTGTCGATCGCGCCATGGGTCGCGAGCTGTCGCAGGAGAGCGAAGCTGCCATACAGGACGCCGAGCTCCGTATTTCCGGCGATGGCGATCACCTTCTGATCTTGCACTTGTGCGTAGCGCACCAAGTAGCCGTCTGGGCCAAGCGCGGCCAACTCGCTCGCCAGCGGGAGGCCGGCGATCAGCGTGGAGGTCGTCGGTGTTCCGACCACGATCGCGCCGGCCCCTTGCACGGCCGCAACGAGCTTCACGCTGGTGGCGGTGAGTCCGCTCAGGCCCTGGATCAATTCGTCCGTAGCCGCCTGCGTACTCGCGCCGCCGCCCGAACTGACGACGTGGGTGAACGCGGCTTGGTACTCGGCGAGGCGAGCAGGCAGCGAAACCTTGGGATACCTGAGCCAGAGATCCGCGCCCGTCTCGTCCGGCAGCGAGTCCGGCAGGGGATAGCTGCCCGCGGAGCCGATTAAACCGCCGCCTGCACCGCTGCTGTTGCCGGTGCCGTTGCCCGTGCCACCGCTGCTCGTGACCATGCCTGCAGTGCCGCTGCTGGCTGAGTTGCCGCCGGCGAGCGACTGATTGCTGCCCGCGCTGCCGCCGCCCGTGCCATCACCAGCACCGCTACTGGCGCCGGCTGTGCCCGGGCTGCTTCCAGGCTTGTCAGAGCTGCAAGCGCTGCCGAGAGCCAGGCAAACGAGTCCGGGCAGAACGAGTCCGAGGAGATGAGTCGCAAAGCGGGTCACGGGTCAGCCTTTCCAATTGATCGTGGCCCAGCCCTGCGCTGGCACCTGCACTTGAACGGTCGTGCCGCCGCCGAGTGCGACGGTGGTGGTGGCCACCTGCGCTGCCGAATTGAACAGCACGGTGACCAAGCTCCCGTCAGGGTTCTTGAACGCGACTGCATCTCCGCCCGTCACTGCCACGCGCACTGCGCCAGGATCGACGAAGGCGGAGACGTGCCGGAAGACATGATAGGTCGGGGTCACGACCAGCTGTTTCGTCGCGCGGTCTACGACCAACAGCGCATTTTGCGGCCAGGGGCGCTGGGCGTCGAGGTTCTTGCCGATCGTATCCAAAACCATGTTCCACGCGCTGTAGCCGTTGGCATTGGCCGCGATCCACTGCTTGATGTAACCCCAGCTCTCCACCGCGTAGGCTTGGTCGTTGGCAGGTTTCTCGGGGTTGAACGCCGGAGTTCCCGCCACGGAAAACGGGTAGTTCCCGCACTTGTGCTCCGACTGCATGATCAGCAAGTTCGGGTTCGCACTCAGGATCGACGGAATGCGACCGATCGTGTTCCACTGCAGGGTGACCCCGTCGGTGTACTTGAGCGCGTCTGGCGTGAGGCTCATGATGTCCGTGGGGTAGGTCTGGTCGTTCGACAACGTACCGAACCAAACCTTCGTCGCGAGGCCACGCTCCGCGAGCATTGGTCCCAGGTGAGTGCCCACGAACGTGCCGAGTGCGCCGTCTTCCCAGAGGCAAGACGGGTAGCGAGTGGCGTAGCCCGGCTCATTCTGCGGCGAGACATTGCTGATCGCGATGCCCTGTTTGCCGTACTCCTCGATGTACTTGGCAAAGTACAGCGCGTAAGCCGCGAGCGTCGCGGAGTCGCTCTTCATTTTAGCGGTGAACGTGGCCGTACCGCCCGTGGGCGGCAGATCGGTTCCGTCGAACTCGGCGGGGTTCTTCATCCACGGAGGCGGCGTCCACGGGCTGGCCCAGAACTTGATGTCGGCCTTGATCGCCTGCGCGGCCTTGATGAACGGGATGAGCTTCTGCTTGTCGCGCTCGATGGAGAAATGTTCCATCGTCGGATCGGGGGCATTTTCCGGCGTATCGTCGAGCGTGTAGCGATCCATGGCGTAGTCGCTGGCGCCGATGGGCAGTCGACCCCAAGCGAAATTCGCCCCCTCGGCCGCGTCGAAGAGCAGTCGCATGGCTCGATCGCGATCCGCGGGAGACAGTACGGAGAGCGCGTCCCAGCCGGCTTCGTTGAAGGTTCCGCCGAAGCCGATCCATTTCTGCAGGGTGCTCGTCGGGTTTACGGTCACGGTGGCAGTACCGCCGCTCATCGGGGTGAGCGTGCCCACCTGCCAATAACCGGCCGGACCCGAAGTGACGAGCGGCGGTCGTGGGTCGCCGGTCACAGTTCCTCCAGCTGCTCCTGCTGTCCCTGCTCCGCTGCCGCCTGCGCCGCTTTGGGAACTGCCCAGGCCGGCGCTGCCGCTCGAGTTGGTTGCTCCGCCACTTCCCGCTGCTGTCGCGGCGCCGCCCAATGCAGCGTCAGCCCCGGCTGCGCTGTTCGCGGTTCCGGCGGCTCCGCCGGAGGGGTTGCCGCTGCCATTGTCGGTCGAGCTGCAAGCCACGCTGAAGCAGACGCTCCAAGCCCCAAAGAGTGACAGTCCAAGTCTTGTCATGATCGGTTCCAGAAAAAAAGCCACGCGCCTTCTCGGCTGCAATCTACAAGTGAAGCTTGCCCGCCGCGCAGTGCAAGTGAGAAGCGCGTTCCATCAGGCTGAATGAACAGCTCCGAACGCGCAGCGCCGCACTCAGCTTTTTACGTCCTGGAACGATGACGCGCAGCGCGCCGGCAAGTGCGCACCTCGAGCCAAGCTCGACGGTGTCGCGCACAAAGCCACACGTGCTCTCTATTTCGGTCTCGTCATTCGATTCAAAAACCGCAAACTGAGCGGTGATCGAATCCGCCGTGGGGGGCGAGCCGGAGCCGAGCGATCCGTGGAAGACGGTGCTCGGCTCCTCTCATGGAGCGCTCAGCTCAGTTGCTACCGCTGCTGCCGCCCTTGCCGCCGCCGCCGCCCGCGCCGGCTTTGCTGCCGCCCGAGGCTCCGGCCTTGTTGCCACCCGAAGCTCCGGCCTTGTTGCCGCCCGAAGCTCCGGCCTTATTGCCGCCCGAGGCTCCGGCCTTGTTGCCACCCGAGGCTCCGGCCTTATTGCCGCCGGAAGCTCCGGCCTTATTGCCGCCCGAGGCTCCGGCCTTGTTGCCGCCCGAAGCTCCGGCAACTGCCGGTGCTCCTCCGGCTGCTGCGCCGGCAGCGCCGCCAGGTGCGGGCTCGTCGCTGCTGGAGCAGGCTACGACGCCGAGAAAGCCGAGAACGAGCGCGGAGGGGAGAAACGACTTATCCATAGTTTTTGCCTGTCTTTGAGCGCTTCTCAAGCTAGCGCCGGCTGGTGGCGCTTCGCGCGCAATGCTATTTTCGAGACCGACCCCGTTGTTGTAAAATTCAACTCTAGCAAGAACAGGGCTAGGTCCGGTTTGAAGGGGTGAGTATATGAAAGACCCCTCGTTTTGCAACGTCTGTAGGTAAGATTATTCCGACAGGCCGAGCTCGTGGTTCGCTTCTGCCAAGTTCTGGCGAATGCGCTCGAGATCCGCCTCGGGAACGACCAGGCCTCGGTCCACTCGCTCGAGCACGGTTTCACAAGCGCTCTTGCTCGTCGCGTAGTCCTGCACCCAGTAGGTCGCGACGGCGAGTTCGTCCAGCAGCCGCCAGGTGTAGACGCTCTCGAGCAAGAACAAGCGGTCGTCCGGCGGTGGCGTTTGCACGCCGGCCTTGGCGAACAGGGTCGCCATCGCGTAGCCCTTCTTTTCGCGATAGTAGCGCGCGAGTTCGAACAACGGCTCGGCGCGCGTGGGCCGGAGCGTGTACGCACCGAGCAGCGCAGAGAGAACCTCCGGCTCGGACCTCTCCATCTCCAAGCAGATCCGCCCCACTTCGAGTTGAGCCATGAATTGCTCTTCGTCCCAACCGTTTTGCATCGAGGCACGCTTTCGATAGGCTTCGAGCGCGCGCTCGTTGAGACCTGCGTCCTTGTAGGACTGTGCCAGATAGTATTGGCTTCGTGCGTCGTCAGGGTCGCGTGCCAGCTCTTCTTCGAGCACCTTTGCGTCGCGCAAGAACTTCTCCTCTTGCGTCACGCCATGGGATTTTGCGCCCTCGGCGTG
>DATEPG010000194.1:0-2827 GCA_035273265.1 Polyangiaceae bacterium | reverse complement strand
CGTAGAACTTGCCCTTGCTTCGTTCGCGGATGCGCTTCTGCACACCGGCCAGTACGTTGGGCGGTGGCTCTTCTTCACGCAGGGCGCCGCGCAACATCGAACGCAGCGATTCTTCCGGTTCGTGTGGCTCGTGCGCCGACGCGGCTGCTTCGCTGGGCTCGAGGTCGCTGGGGTCGGTGCCGGGGTCGGTCATCGAATCTTCTCTCCCATCTTACGCTCGACGTTCGCCTTGAGCATGCTGCGGGCGCGATGCAGCCGACTTTTCACGGTACCGTCGGGCAAACCGGTGATCTCCGACAGTTCCTCGTAACTCAGGTCTTCCAAGTCGCGCAAAATGAGCACTTCGCGAAAATCCGGGTCGAGCTCGGCGATGCATCGTTGGACCACGCGCTCGATTTGGTAGCCCTCGACCATGCGGTCCGGCTGCGCGACGTCGCCGAAGGTGACCCCTTTGGCTTCGTCCAACGCCGCGCGCTCCGCCACCGGCTCGAGTTCGTCTTCGCCCTCGCTGTGCCGGCGCGCCAGATACTTCATGCGGTTCTTGCACAGGTTGACGCTGACCCGGTAAATCCAAGTGCTCAGCTTGGAGTCACCGCGGAACGTGCTGACCGCCTTGAAGATCTGCACGAAGACCTCCTGCGCCATGTCCTCCGCCTCGTCCCGCCGCCCCAGCATGCGCAGCAGCAAGCGGAACACCCGCGCCTCGTACAGCTCGACTAGCTCGTTGAACGCACGCTCGTCGCGCTGAGCCAAGCGCTCGATGAACTTACGCTCGCTCTGCTCTTCCGCGTCGGCCACGCCACCAGCAAGGTAGACCGGATGCGCGGCCACGTCGCGCCGATCTGCCATCGTTCTCGGATCGACAGCGGCTACCGCCCAAAGGTTCCGACAAATAAGCACCGGCCACGCCGCCGAAGGCTGAGTGCTCTGCGCCGCGCCGGGTGACCATCAACCAAAACCCAAGCCCCTCGAGCCCGAGAGGGTTGATGGGATGGTCACTCAGCTCGTCTCACCCCGTCCCAGCCTTCGGCGTCGCGCCGCGAACCCAGAGCGCGCCCGTGGCCGTTTTTCGCCCGTGGCCATTTTTCGCCCGTGCCCGCAGTTCGCCCGTGCGCGCTTTGCCAGGACTGCCCCCGGCCCTCCGGACGCGATCAGCTGAATGATGTACCATTGCTGCGCCGTGCGAAGTTGGAACACCAGCCGTTGGTTCTTCTACTTGGCGTTGGCTGGCTGTCTGCATGGCGCGCTACTGCTCGGGCGAGGCTGTGTGCGCTCGAGCAGCGCGTCGCCCCTGGTGACGATCGAAGAGCCACTCGACGTCATCGAGTTCGGGTTCGTTCAGGATCCGCGCAAGGAACCGCCCGGGCTGGCGCCAGGCGGCGGCTCCCTCGCACCGCAGTCGACCGCACGGGTGAGCGCTCCCGAGCAACGCGTCAAGCCGAGCGCGCCGCCTCGGCTCGTGGAGCGCGCCCCCAAACAGCAAGAGCGCGTCGAGCAGGGCGAGAACAGCGAGCGCCCCGATGATCCGAGCGCGCCGCAACCCTTCGCAACGGACATGCTGGCGAGCGACCTGGCCGACACGAGCGATGAAGTGCGACCGCACGCCGCTCGACGGAAGATTTTGGCAGACAATCCGGCACTCGGAGCTCAGAGTGCTCCGGACGCCGCGCTCCAAGTGGCCCGTAACAGCGCCATGGAAGGCACCGGGATTGGCGCAAATGGCGGTCCAGGAGGGCTCGGCCTGGGCCAAGGTCGAGGCTCCGGCGTGATCGGCGAGCCGTTTGCATTCGGCGGCCCCGCGGGCGCATTCCGAGCCGACGTTTGCTTCATCGAACGCACGGTGCGTCTACTGACGGACATCACCGCTTGCGAGCCCGTCGCGACATTTTTCACGAGCGAGTTGAACGTCAGCCCACGTCGATTCGATCGCGGGTTTCCCGGTCTCGGTCCGCGTACGGAGTGGTTCGCCATCAAATATAGCGGCAAGTTCAGCGTGAAAGCCGAAGACTCGTACACCTTCCGTCTACTCTCGGACGACGGCGCTCGCCTCGAAATCGATGGCCGCACCGTGTTGAACAACGACGGCCAGCACCTACCGATCGCCGTTTCCGTGAACGTTCGGCTGGAGGCCGGAGTGCACGACTTCTTTCTCTTCTATTATCAGGGCCCTCCCTATTTCGTAGCCCTGCAACTGTTCGTCAAACGCTTCGCTCACGACGAGCGCCTGTTCGGTCCAGTGATTTAGCGCCGGCCCGCGAGCGTTGCGCATCGACTCAGGCAGCTCGCGATGCGATTGACGGAAGTGCCGGCAAATACGCGGAGAATTCTACTTAAATCAAGCGACCGCGCGTCGGTACCTGATCTCGTGCATCGAGAATCCCGGCCGTTGTTCAAGCTTCGAATCGCCATCGGTCTCGAAGCCACGCTTCTCGTAGAATTGACGAGCAGAAAGGTTGCCGACCAGTACCCATAGGCTGAGTTCCGCGAACCCGCGCCGCTGCCAGAGCGTTCTCAATGAGAGAACGCCCCACACCGGAACGCCAGCAGGCGGGCTCGACGTAGATCGCGGCAAGCTCCCCCGTGTCAGGTCTCGCGTCAGCGTCCCTAGAGGGCAGAAGTAAGCAGAACCCCACGATTGCCCCGTCCCTCTCGGCGACGAGTACGACGTAGCGGGGATCGACGACAGCTTTGGACCAGGACTGCACACGCCTGGCTGGCTCGAGCGCATCCAGGAAGGAGTCTGGCATTTGCCCGCGATAAGCGACTTGCCACACTCGAACGTTGAGTCTGGCAATGTCCGAGGCATCAGCCGGAACAGCGAGACGGA
>DATEPG010000193.1:0-25829 GCA_035273265.1 Polyangiaceae bacterium | reverse complement strand
GAGGCCGACGTCCTAACCGCTAGACTATGGGGCCGTTCGAAGCTCGGACGCTCTACCTGGCGGGGTTCGGACGGTCAAGCGTTCGTTGGTTCGGGGACTAGGATTCGAACCTAGATAGCAAGAGTCAGAGTCTTGCGTCCTGCCGTTAGACGATCCCCCAAGGGGACCTGTTACCTTTTTCCCCTGACGGGGCGACGGTAACTATCCTCAATTCTTCCCACATGCAAGAGCTTCTGTAGGAATTTATCATCCACGGGCCGGCTGGCCGCAAGCGGGGGCTCGAGGAGAGCTCGCCGGGCGAGACCCGGTGCGCGGCGCCCACGGTGACGAGTGCGCCGCGCCAAGCGATGCCGGGGGGCACCTTGCAGGCCCCAGGAGGGCGGTTGCTGGCGTTCGCCGGGGAGGGCACGCTAAGGTTACAGGATTATGCGCGAGCGCGCCGCGGAGCCCGGAGTGATGGCTTCTTCGCATTGCCCGCGCGGCCTGCGGCGCCCGCCCGGTCTAAAGTCATGGAACTTCGCGTCATAGGTTGCCACGGCGGGGAAACGCCGCGTCACCGTACCAGTGCCTTCGTAGTCGACGACCGCCTGGCGATCGACGCGGGATCGCTCACCAGTGGCATGGACCTGAAGGCGCAGTTCCGGCTCAACGCCTGCATCATCAGCCACGCGCACCTGGATCACATCCGCGATCTGGCGACCATCGCCGACAACCGCTGCCAGGCTGATTGCGAACCGCTGGTGGTCGCTGCGACCAAAGAGACGATCAATGTGCTGAAGAAGCATTTCTTCAACAACCTGATCTGGCCGGACTTTTCGGTGATCCCGAACAAGGCCAACCCGACCATTCGCTACGTAGAGCTGAAGCCGGAAAAGCGCGTCGAGGTGGCGGGCTATCAGGTGCGCAGCATCCGGGTGAATCACACCATCGACACCTCGGGTTTCATCGTGGAGGGCAAGGACGCGACGATCGCCTACAGCGGCGACACAGGGCCCACGGACCGCTTCTGGGAGCTGCTCAATCAGGAGAAGAACCTGAAGGCACTGCTGATGGAGGTGAGCTTTCCGAACCGCGAGCAGAAGCTAGCCACGGTCAGCGGCCATCACACGCCGCGCACCCTGCTCAAAGACCTCAAAAAATACGTGAAGCCGCAGGATCTACCGACGCTGCTGTATCACATCAAGCCGGTCTTCCAGGGCGAGGTGGAGCAAGAGGTCGCACGGCTCAAGGGCGTGAACCTGACTGTCACCGCGCTGAACGATCAGTACGTGCTCTGACGGTCAGATCAGGACCGCGCCCATCGGCTCGTAGCCGGGCTTGAGCGCGAATAGGTGCGCCGTCACGTACGGAATCGAAGCCGCACTCGCTGCATCATCGGGGTTGAACGTGCGTAGCCGCGCGATCTGAAATCGCCCAGTAAACTCCGGGATTTCGCGAGCAAATCGGGCCTGCGTGTAGAACCAGAACGAGTGTTCGTTCCAGAACGACACGTTGCGAGGGTTCTGGAACGCGCCGCGGCCATCCGTGGAAGGAACGCGCACGAGCAAGAACCCCCCAGGAGCGAGCACGCGGTGCGCTTCGTTCATCACGTGCACCGGATCGCGCAGCTGCTGGAGCACATCCTGCGCCAGGATCAGGCCGACGCTGTTGTCTTCGAGTGGCCAGGGTCGATTGAGATCGATGCCCGTGACCCGGCCAAAGGCGCGGCCCGAGCCATAGCTCTCGCCGGTCTCGCGTAGCTCGAGCTTGGCCAGGCTCGCGTCGTCCGCGAACTTCACGCCCAGCGCAGCGATGTACTTTTCGTACACCTGCCAGTTGTACTCGTCGACCCGGGATGCTTGCTGCGCCATCAACTGCGTGCCGTGGATGCGGTAGAAATACAGGCATTCCGTGAGGTGCGCGAAGCGATGACCGAGCAGGAAAAAGCGCTTCAGCAAGTCTTGGTCGTCGCCGTACACGAGCGCGGCGTCGTAGCCGCCGATCTTGAAATAGGCGTCGGCGCGCCAAGCTTTCAAATGATGCGGACAATAGTCGATGCGGCGCATATTTTGCGGCGTGATTGGCGGCGCGCGCATCGCGATCAGATCGTGACCCTGAAATTTCACCGGGTATTGCTGCCAGCCATAGTCGGCGCGGTAGCCATCGGGGATCCAATCGCCATCCCGGAATTCGGCAAAATCGCTGTAAGCAACGTCGGCGTGCTGCAGCGCGGCGAAGGTTTTGGCCAACGCCTCGGGGTGCAGCAAGTCGTCATGGTCGAGCTCGAGTATGATTTCGCCTTCGCATTGCTCGCAGCAGGCGCGCTTGAGAGCGCCCAAGCCTTCGAGTTCGCTGTCCTCGAAGACGCGCACCCGTGGATGCTCGGCGATCGCATCCGGCAAGCGGCCGCCGTGGTTTTCCAGCACGACCCATTCCCAGTCCTGATGCGTCTGCGAGAGGAGCGTCTCGAACGCCGCCTCGATGTAGGCGTTGCCGCTCTGACTGAGCGCAGTAAATACGGAGATCATGCCGGTCCGGCCGCTGAGTATGTCCCAACGGCGCCCCCCCGGGAGGCGTTCCGGTTTAGTTTACATAATGTATCTTATGCGAACTACTGGACGGGCAATTGGGGGAGTATTCTAGGCGGATCTCAGCTACCCGGCGCGTGCGGCCAGAACCGACCGCCGCGGAACGCGCGGCGTGAAAGTCAGATCGGCGACGCGACGGTCAGGCTCAGGAACGTGCCGCCATTGGTCATCACGAAGGCGCGCGAGCCGTAGGCCGAGGGCGTCATGCTGGTGCCGTCGGAGACGTGGATGCCGTCGATCAGCTCGCCGCCCAGCGGCGACACCAGGAAGATCCCCATGCGCGAGGCCGTGACCAGGAGCGCGCCGTTGATCGGCACGGGCGCAGACACGCCGCCGCTCGGCACCGACCGGCGCCAGAGCTCTCGACCGGTCTCTGGGTCTAAGCCCCAGAGGCCGGTGGTTCCGCTCGACGCAATGAGGATCGTCCGCGCGGGTTCTGGTGGGCCGCCGTCGCGGCGGACGTGCGCCGGTTCACGCCAGAGCGTGAGCTCGGCGACGCCCGTGGCGGCGACATTCGGCCACACTTGCACGCCAGTTTCGGCGTCCAGCGCGAATACGCCACCCGCGTAGCTGGCCACGTACACTACGGGGCCAGTGGCCAGCATGTTCGGCACGGGCGTGGTGTCGACGTCCAACTGCTGCGGTACTTCACCGAGCGTCTGCTCGGCTTCAGCGGCCAAATCGACTGGCTGCCAGCGCTCAGCTCCGGTCAGCGCGTCGTATGCGACCACGTTGCCGTCGCTAAAGCCGGTGTAGACCTTGCCGCGGAATAGAAGCGGGCCTGCGTAGCCCGCAACCTCCATCCCGGTAGCCGGCGAGCGATGCTGCGACCAGCGCACTTTGCCCGTGTCCGGCTCGAGCGCGAGCAGCGTGTCGTTGGCATTGACGACGTAAAGGAGGCCGTTTTGCAGGACCGGGCGGCGCGAGACCTCGGCGTTGGACATGAAGCGCCAACGCAACTTCCCGTCTTTCGCCGAGACTTTGTAGAAGGCACCGTCGTTGGAACCGAAATAGACCACGTCTTCGCCCGGGTCGTAGAGCGGCGCGCACTGCACGAAACCGATCGTCTCGAAGCGCCAGATCTGCTCGCCGTTGCCGGCGCGCAAGGCATACAGGCCGTTGTCGCTCGAGCCGGTGAACACGCGCTTGCCGACCGGATCGATCTCCGGTTGGCCGCGCTCGTACGGCTCGCCCGCGCGGCGCGAGGGTGCCACGAGCTTGCGGGTGTAGTTGACCTGGAGCGCAGCATTCGGACGCTGCAACCAGAGTGGCATCTCCGGATTGGCGCCATTGCGGATCGCTTCGCAGCCGGCAGAGCCGAGGCACACGCTGGCGCCGCCCACGGCGCAGACTACCAAGCGCGTCAACGCCGTCAGGCGTGACCGCAACACGACTCGCCGCACGGCTCGCGTCACGGAGCGCTCGCGGGCGGTGCTGGCACGTTCGGCGCGTCGCCAGCACCCTTGGACATGCCCCTCAGCAACTCTTTCAGCTTCTCGGACGAGACGGCGCCTTTGTCGGAGCCATCACTCACACCCATTTGCTCGCTGAGCTGTTGGATTTGCTCGGCCGTGAGCGTGCTTCCGCTGCTGGCCGGGACGGAGGTGGGGTCGACGCGACGCTGCAGGTCACGCACCGATTGCTGCAGATAGCCGGTTGCGCCGCCACCGAGCGCCTTCTTGGCATCGCTGCCGCCGGCCAGGGTATCCAGCCGCTTCTGAGCGTCCTTCAGGTACTCCTTGGCCTTTTCAGTGTTGCCTGCGGCGAACGCCAAGCGCGCCTGATGGTACGCGCCGAGCGCGTTGAAGCCGAGCCCGTCGACATTCGAAAGCTCGCCGAATGCTTTGAGCGCGCCGTCTTTGTCGCCCGCGCCTTCCAAGCTCATGCCGATGCCTTCCAGCGCGCGGCCCTTGACGGCGAGATCGAGGCTAGCAAGCTTGCTGTCTTTGACGGCCTGGTAGGCGGCCTTGGCGTCGGCGAACTTGCCTTGGTCGTAGAGCACCGAGGCCAGTCCCAGCTTGGCGAAGGTGGCGGCCGAGGTCGAGCCGCCCTCGGCGATCGAGCGGTACTGTTGCTCGGCCGCCTTCAAGCGCAGTTCTTCGGTCGCGAATGCGGGCCGCGTTTCGACCAAGCCGGTTTGCGGATCCGCTTTGGTATCGTCCGAGCCGACGCGGGCGCCCTCGGCGCGAACCGCGGTGCTGAGCTTGGCCGAAGCCTGCTCTGCCGCACGCCCGGCGCGATAGTTGTAGATCGCGAAACCCACCCAGCCGACGAGGCCGACGATCACCACCCACTGCACCACGTTGGCGTTCTTCTTCAGCCACTCACCCGCGGCTTGCGTGGTGCGGGCGAGCGCGTCATCGACGATTTCGCCGGCTTCCAGATTACGCGCCGGGATGGCGACGCGGGCGCCTTGCTTGGTTCGGCGGCCGCCGGCGACTTCTTCGCGCAAGCGACGATTGCGATCGCGGCTCGGCTCGGCTTCGGCGTCCAGCGCGCGTTTCTTCTTTTTCTTTTTGGGCGCGGCGGGGGCAAGCTCAGCGGCTTCGCTCTCGGAAACGAGCTCCGCTTCCGCGGCTTGCGCTTCTACCTGCTCTACTTGCTTCGCCTCGGGCTCCGTTTTGTCGGGACCTGAAGGCGATTCGGACTCGTCATGCTGCTCAGCCACGGGCGCTTCTATACACCATTCCAGCGTCTAACGGCATGGACGGCCGATTTTTGCTGCGGGCCCTGAAATGCCTCAGATCCCCGGGCATTTGCCTCACTCGCCGGGTGCTGCAGCACTGCCTTCGCCCGCGCTGACCTGCCAGGGCTTGGGCTTGGGCGGCGGGAGCTCGTCCGACAGCGGAACCAACGCAATCGCGTCCAGCTTCACGGTGCTGTCGGCAAAAACCACGAATTTAGCCCGCAGCCCGGGGCGCGCGCCGACGCTCTTCGGCAGTTCACCGTAGACCACGACCGGTTCGGGGCCGGGTGGGATGCGCAGACGCAGCGCCTGCGCGGCGTCCAGATTCGGCAAGCTTGGCTTCTTCTTGCCCCCGCCCCAATCCGGCGCACCCGCAGCGATCAGAACCTCGCCCGGCGCGCTGCCCGTGGCCCGCGCGCGCACGAACGCCCGCACGCCACGGCCATTGCCGCCCGAAGGAATGGTCAGAGTCACGCTGACTCCGAGCGCGCTCTGGCTGCGCAAGCGATGCAAATCTTGGCCCTCGGGACCACCCACGTACTGCAAGATCTTGCTGCGTTCCGCGGCCAACAGGCCGATCAGCAGTGGGTCCGGGACGCCCATGAAGCGCACCAGCGGCGCCGCCAACGCGGCTTCGGTCTTGAGCGTCACGAGAGCGTTGACCAACGCGATGCGGGTCGACTGCGAGCGTTCGTTGCTCAGCGCTTTGAGCAGCGAGCCCTGCCCGAGCTCCCCGCCGATGCGGGCCAGAGCGTCGGCCAAGTACGGGCGCAGGCGCACATCGTCCAAGCTTTGCACCAGCGGCCAGACCGCATCTTTTGCGCGGATCGTGCCCAACGCTGCGGCGATCTGCCGCGAGCGGTCGAAGTTGCGCGCGGCCGAGTCTTGCCACCAGGCGATCAGTGTTTTTTCGCCGCGACCGTCGCCGCTCTCAGCCAGTACCAACGCAGCCAGCCGGCGCACGGGAAGATCGGGCGATTTTTCGAGCTCGAAAGTGAGCGGCGCACCCTCCCCCAGGCGCGTCAACGAGAGCGCTGCGTAGCGGCGTACGACTTCGTCTTCATCGCGACCGAGAGCTAGGCGCAAGGCGGCTTTGGCCTCGGGACGCTTCAGTTCGAAGAGGAGCTCCGCCGCTTTGCGACGAATGGCCCGATCGGCGTCGTCGAGCAAAGCAGCGATCTCGTCTACCGCGTCGCCGTCGCCGCTGATCCCGCGCAGGATCGCCGGAGGCCAACCTTTGCCCTCGGCGCGCAGACCGTTTTGCTCGTAGCGGCCATGGGACGCGCCGAACTCTTTCAGCTGCGCGCGGAGCTCGCCGAATGCTTTGGCTGAATCGGCCGAAATATCGCGTTCTTGCTGGGCATCGTGAGCCAAATCGAAGAGCTTGCACGCGCCCAATTTGCGGGCGCAAATCAAGCGCAGTGAGCCCTGCCCGAGCAGCGTTTGCTCGTCTGTCTCGGCGAGCACGAGCCCGGCACCCGGCTCGCGTTTCTCGGCCAAGAGCGGACCCAAATCGCGACCGCGCAGGCGGGGCGGTTTGGGAATATCGAGCGCGGTCAGGAGCGTCGGCAACAAATCGATGGTCTGTACCGGCTCGGCGATGCGCCGCGGGCGCGCAGCGCCGGGTGCCGAGATGATCAGCGGCACCCGCACCTGCTCTTCGTACACGCTGGTGCCATGGTAATGCCCACCGTGTTCCCCGAACTCTTCGCCGTGATCCGCCGTCAGGATCACGACCGCGTTCGGACGGCGTGCACGAAACGCGCTGACCAACGCGCCCACGGTCTCGTCCGCGAAGCGCACTTCCGAATCGTAGCGATCCAGATCGCGCTCACCAAAGGCAAATTGCGGGTGATTTTCGTAGGGTTCATGGGGCGCAAACAGATGCACCCAGGCGAACAAACGCTTGTCCTCCGGAGCTGACTCTAGGTACGCGCTCAGCTGCTGCACACGACGCGCCCCTTCCGCGAACTCGACCCAGCGATATTCGAAACCCAGGAACGTATCGCGGAAACTCTGAAAGCGATCAGGATCGATGAAGAACACGGCCGGCGGATAGAAGGCGGCGGTCCGATAGCCATACGTCCGGAGCAGCCCCGCCCAGGTGTCCGAGTCTTGGGCGATGCCCTGCAGTAGGAGCGGGCGCATGTACTTGCCCGTCATCAACGAGGTGATCGAATACGAGGTGTGCGGGGTGGCCGCGTAGGCGTGGTCGAACACCACTGCGTCCTTCGCCAGCGCGTCGATGCGGGGCGTCGTCGGTCGCGTGTAGCCGTAGTTGCCCAAGTGGTCGGCGCGCAGAGCGTCGACGCTGATGAGCAGGAAGTCACGCTGCCTCAGATCGAGCGTGCGCCCGGTTTGCTCGGCCGATGTGGCCTGACACGCGGGATCGGCCGCGCTCTCGGCCGGGCTCCGGGCGTCACACGCCAGCGTGTCTTCTGCGGCGACCGGCACGACCAAGGTCGCGAGCTCCACGGCTCGCCCGGCGAGCGGCGCCTGCTCGCTGACCACGAAACGGAAGTTGTCGAAGCGTGCCAGGCGATGGGCGCTCGGCAGGACGAGTATTACCGCCAGTAGCCACGTCCCCAGGGTGACCGCGGCGGCGATCCTTCCCGGGCGACTCGACGGCCGTGACTTTTGGCCCGACCTCGACGCTCGCAGCAGCGCCTCGGCAGCGAACGGCAGCGTCAGCAACACCCAAGCCGCCAGCCCCAAGTGGAACGCGGGATAGAGCCGCACCAAAATCAAGCGGTTCGCGAGCTCTGCCAGAGCTACCGAGCTCGTGACCAGGGCCACGCACCACCAGGGTCGCTCACGCTGCAGGCGCGCCACTCGGGGCGCGACCGCCCAGACCAGCGCGCCCACCAGCGCGCCGACGATCATTGCAAAACCGCCTCTTTGGCCCAGTGTGGCGAGGTGCCGGCCTCCCCCCACCCCAAACCCCAAGACCGCTCCAGCAGCCACGCCGAACGCACCGAGCAAGGCTCGCACTGCGCGGGTCTCCGATTGCTCCACGAGCCAGGCCACGAATGCGCCCAGCAGCGCACCCAGCGCGGACACGGCGAGAGCCGTAGGCGCGAGCCAAAGCAAGCCGAACTGGACCTCCCAGATGCTCGTCAGCTCACGCGCCGCGAGGCTGAGCGCGATGGCCAATTCCGCGGTGATGACCGCCCAAACGGCCCAGCACGCGCGCGCGAGTCGTGCGAGCGCCGAGCCGCCCGCTGCCCTGAGCGAACCCGTCACTTCAGCGAAACTCGATACTGCCGATTTCGTAGCGGCGCGTTCCGCCCGGAAGGTTCACGACCACCTCGTCACCCGTCGACTTGCCGATCAGTGCACGAGACAGCGGCGCCGAGACCGAAATCGTCCCGTTCTTCAAGTCCGCTTCGTCAGCGCCGACGATTTGGTAGGTGTTCTCTTCGTCCGTATCCAGGTTGGTCAGCAGCACGATCGCCCCGAAGCGCACGCGATCTCCCGAAAATTTCGAGGCGTCGATCACCTCGGCGCGCGACAGCTTGTCTTCGATGTCCTTGATTCGGGCTTCGTTCAAGCCCTGCTGCTCCTTGGCCGCGTGGTACTCGGCGTTCTCTTTCAGATCGCCGTGATCGCGTGCCACGCCGATGGCGCGCGAGATTTTCGGTCGCTCCTCTTTGAGGCGAACCAGTTCTTCGCGCAGCTTTTGCGCGCCAGCAGGGGTCATGGGGACGGGCTCGTTCATGTTGCCTCGGCGGGCATCTTTACCCGTTGTATCGAGGGGCGCTAGTCTTGTATTGCCCCGAAGTGGCCTCCGAGCGGGATAAGCCTTGCCCGGTCTTGACACAAGCCGGCAAATCCGGGTCTAGCAACTTGCGCCCGAAACGGAACGCCGCTAGCAGAGGCCTCGAACATGCGGACAAAGAAGGCGAGCACGCGCGGGGCAAAGACTCCGGACCGGGGACGCGGAATTCCGAGAGGTACTTGCTGGTTGATCCTGGGCCTGGCTTTGGCCGGTCCCTGCCTCGTCGCCTGCGACAAAGAATATCACGCCGTCTCGGCCATCGATTATTCGGAGAAAGCCAAGCGCGACTACGACGCGGCGATGGACGACTTCGACGGCAAGAACTGGGAAGCCGCCCGCCAGAAGTTGGCCGAAGTGAAGCGCAACTACGGCTACAGCCGCTACGCGCGCCTGGCCGAGCTGCGCTTGGCAGACGCCGATTACGAACAAGACAAGTTCGCCGAGGCCACCGCCGGCTACAAAGCGTTCGTCCACGACTATCCGAACGATCCGGAGATCCCCTACGCCCGCTACCGAGTCACGATGACCCAGTACGACGCAGTGAGCGCCTCGTTCCTGCTGCCGTCACTCGAAGAACGCGATCTGGCGTACGTGAACGACGCGCACACCAGCATTCGTGCCTTCTTGAACGATTACCCGAACAGCGAGCACGCGCCGCAGCTGGCCTACATGCAGTCGGTCGTGACCGGGCTCTTGGCGCGTCACGAGCTGTTCGTTGCGCGTTTCTACCTGGGTCGCGACAAATTTCCGGCGGCGATTGCGCGCATTCAATACTCACTGCGCAGCTATCCAGATTCCGGCTTGCAGCCGGAAGGCCTGGTGCTCTTGGCCGAGGTGTATTTGAAGACCAAAGAGCGGGTCAAAGCTCGCAGCGCGCTCGAGCTCGTGCTCTCGCGCTATCCGACCAGCCCGTTCGTGGTACCGGCCAAGCACTTCCTGGAGCGCCTGGCCGTGCTCGAGAAGCAAGGCTGACAGATGGCGGATCCATCACCGCTCAGCACCGTTCCTCCTACCGTGCTCGTCGTCGACGACGAGAAGAACATCCGGCGTACCTTGGAGATGGTGCTCACCGGTGAAGGCTATCGCGTGCTGGAAGCCGAGTCCGGGGAGCAAGCGCTCGAGACCTTGAGCAACCCGCACGAGCCGGTGGATGTCGCGATCTTCGATCTGAAGCTACCGGGCATGAGCGGCCTGGACGCCCTCTCGCGGCTGCGCAGCGACGACGCGACCCGGGACCTGCCCGTGATCGTCGTCAGCGGACATGCCACGGTGCACGACGCCGTTGCCGCGATCAAGCTCGGCGCCACCGATTTCTTCGAAAAGCCGTTGAACCGCGAGCGCGTGCTGGTCAGCGTGCGCAACTCGATTCGCACCGCTCGCCTGAACCGCACGGTCGAGCAGCTGCGCGTCGAGCTGGAAGCGCGCTACGAGATGATCGGCACCAGCGCGCCGATCCAGAAGCTCTTTCAAGACGTCGACAAGGTAGCGCCGACCAAGGCCAGCGTGCTCATCACCGGCGAAAGCGGGACGGGCAAGGAGCTGGTCAGCCGTGCGATTCATCGCTTGAGTCCACGAACGGACGCGCCGTTCGTGAAGGTGAACTGCGCGGCGATCCCGCGTGAACTGATCGAGAGCGAGTTGTTCGGCCACGAAAAGGGCTCGTTTACCGGAGCACAAGCGCGCAAGCGCGGCTTCTTCGAGCAGGCCCACGGCGGCACGCTGTTCTTGGACGAGATCGGTGACATGGATCTGACCGCGCAGGCCAAGGTGCTACGCGCGCTGCAGAACGGTGAAGTCGTGCGCGTCGGCTCCGAGCACGTGATCAACGTGGACGTGCGCGTGCTGGCTGCAACCAACAAAGATCTGGCCAAGGCCGTGCAGCTCGGCACCTTCCGCGAGGATCTGTTCTTTCGCCTGGACGTGTTCCCGATCCGCGTGCCGGCGCTGCGCGAGCGAAAGATAGACATCGCGATTTTGGCCGAGGCCTTCGTGTCTGGCTTTTGCAAAGAGAACGGCCTGCGCTCCAAGCGCATCGACCCCAGCGTTTTCGACGCGCTCTCGCGTCGAAAATGGCCAGGCAACGTGCGTGAGCTGAAGAACGTGGTCGAGCGCGCCGCGATCTTGTCGAGTGACGTGATCACGATCGCCGATTTGCCCGAAGATCCGCACGATAGCCCGTTCGACGACGAGCTCGAGGACGCCGCCACGAGTGCTTCGAGTCAGCCTGACGGCGCGGGCGACGCCGAGAGTACGCCGCTACCGCAGGCCTCGTCCGATCGCCTCACCTTGCGCGAGTACCGCGAGACGACCGAACGCTCGTACATCATCGAGACATTGAAGGCGCTCGATTGGAACATCTCCAAGGCCGCCATCGTGCTCGGCGTGGAGCGCACCAACTTGCACAAAAAAGTGCGCGCCTACGGCATCAAACGCGGCGAAGGATGATCTTTCGCCGCGGCTCCCGACGGGGCGTCGATCTGGGCGCGCTGAGCGCTACTGCTCCGAAACCCATCGCCATCTCGGGGCGCGCCCCGGGAGTGATCGCGTTCCACGGCTTTGGCGGCACCACGCGCGAGATCGAGCTTGCAGCGACGGTCGCGGGAGATCTCGGACTGTCGGCGTTGGCGCGTTGCCTGCCGGGGCACGGCAGCCACGCGCGAGACCTCGCCCAAACGCGCTTCTCCGACTGGGTTTCCGGCGCGGAGGGCGTGTACCAAGAATTGGCCAGCGAAGGTCCGGTGATCGCGGCCGGAATATCCATGGGTTCGCTGCTCGCGGCGAAGCTCGCGATCGAACATCCGGATCGCGTGCGCGGGCTGGTCTTGTTGGCCAACGCTGCCTGGCTGAACCCGGCCCTGGCGTTTGCGCTGCGCACAGGCGCCGCTTTGCGCTTGCCTGACTTCCTGATGCGAAAGGGAGGCTCGGATATTACCGATGTGGAGGCTCGGCAGAGTCAAATCTCGTACACCGCCGACCCCGTGCACGCCGCCATCGATCTCGAGCGCTCGGGGCGCGCGCTGCGCGAGCGCCTGGCAGAAGTGCGTTGCCCGACCTTGATCCTGCACGGCGCGCTGGATCGCGTGTGCCCCGTCGCCAATGCCTGGCGCGTCGCCAACCTGCTCGGCACGAACGATGTGCGGGTGGTGGTCCTGCCGCGCTCGCGCCACATCATTACCCGCGACGTCGAACGCGCGGAAGTCGCGCGCGAACTACGTGAGTTTTACAGCCGCATCGCCGCTCAAACGCCGGTCGAACCGTAGCCCCCGGCGCCGCGCGTGGTCTCGTCGAGCGCGCTCACCAACTCGAGCTCCGCCTGCACTACGGGGCAGATCACGAGCTGCGCAATCCGAGACAACGGCTCGACCAGGAACGGCTCTTGGCCGAGATTGATCAACAGCACCTGCACCATGCCGCGATAATCGGAATCGATCGTGCCAGGCGAATTGACGATGCTGATGCCGTGCTTCAAAGCCAGCCCCGAACGCGGCCGGACCTGTCCCTCGTAACCGTCCGGAATTGCGAACGCGAGGCCCGTTGGCACGAGCAGACGCTGCCCCGGCTCGAGGCGCCTCGAGTCCGCAATCGCCGCGCACAGATCGAGCCCGGCCGCGCGCTCGGTCTGGTACGCGGGCAGCGGCACCTCGACGGGTCCAAGCTTTTGTACACGGAGCGGGAGTCGAAGCGACGTCATGCGCCGGGGATCGCCCAACCTGGCGCGCGCGTCGAGCGCTATTTCAATATGTCCGAAACCGCGATGCTCACGTCGCCAAAGGCCAACAAGCGGATCGTCTGGCCGCGCTCGTAGCGTTCGACGCGGGCGTAGGACGCGGCTTGCACGTCTCGATGCACCTCGATGCAGCGCTCGACGAGATTGACGACCCAATACTCGGGCACCTGGCACGTGGCGTACAGCCGCAGCTTTCGCCCGCGATCTTTGGCGAGCGACGACTCTGCGACTTCGATGATTAGGTGCGCTTGGCTCGGGTGAGCCTGATCGTAGTCACCGGGCGCGACGACCGCAAAATCCGGTTCGGGCTGGGAAAGCTCGGAGGCAGCAAAGGAGGACTGACAACGCACGAACGCGCGACCGTGAAGCGCGAGGACGAGCAGCTCGGTCAGTCTCTGGACCGTAGCACTATGAGCCGTGCCGATCGGGCTCATGGCGACCATCTCGCCGTCCAAGAGCTCGATTTTCTCGTCTTCGAACGCGCCCAGCGCGATGAGCTGGTCGTACTCCACGCGGCGTAGGGGGCGAATGACTTCAGCGGTGGCGGTGGCGACCATGGACGTTCCTCCTCGGTGAATTTAGCATGCACCTCCCCCGTTCGGCACGCCCCGCAGCGGGTTTCCGGAAATCTCGATCAGGCCACGCTGGCCCGTGAGCGAATCCGGTGCCGCTCGAAGATCACGTCCGCCATTTCACTCAGCTTTTGGGCTTCGCGCTGGATGTCGGCGTTGTGCCGGTAGTGCAGCGACGAAAAAACGTAGTTGGAGAAGGCTTGGTAGCTGCGCGCGACTTCGAGCTCGTTGCCTATCTCCTTACAGATCGCGATTGAGCGCATGAAGTAGTCGACCGCTTTGACTTCGTGCCCCTCACCCCAGGCACCCGCGCCGGTCACTTCACCCAGGGTGCGGAGCGCCACTGCCAAGTGAGGCTTGCTGCGCACCTGACCGAACAGGTCGACCGCGCGTTTGATCAAATCACGCGCCTTTTTCAGCTCGCGCTGCTCCAGGTAGGTCTTGGCCAGGGCGCGCTTGGCTTCTGCCAAGTGCAGCTTGTCGCCCAGCTCGTCACACAGTTCCTCGGCCTGGGTCAGGTACACGACGGCCTCGTCGCTGTGACCCATCCGCTGATGAGTCACCCCGATGCTGGTCAGCACGGCCGCGATGCGGTTGTGCTCGCCGACGTCCTTGGCCAGCGAGTGCGCCTCGGTGAACAAGCGCAACGCCTTCTCGTGCTCTCCTTGGTCCAGCGCCAGATGACCGAGGTCGTTCATGCTCTCCACGCTGCCCAGCGGATCATCGAGCTCGCGGCGGATCTTCAACGCCGCTTCCAGGGCCTCCCGCGCCTGAGCTTGCTGGCCGTGGTCACGCCAAACCAAGCCGATGTTGTTCAAGCTGAGCGCGATGGAGCGGCCGTCGCCGTGCTCTTTTCGCATATCCAAGGCTTTTTTTAGCTCTTCCAGGGCGGCCTCGTACTCGCCGCGCATCCACAACAATTTGCCGATGTCGTCGTGGCTGGCGGCGACACCGCGCGCATCGTTCACGTTCTCGAACAAGGCCAACGCCGTCTCCAAGTGATCGCGCGCCAGATCGAGCGAGCCGGTGTCGCGATAGACACGGCCGATGCGATTGTGTGAAGCTCCGCCTTTTGCTCGCAGGCCGAGCCGAAAGGCGATCGCGTGCATCTCGCGAAAGGCCGCCAGCGCCTCGTCCGTCTTGCCCAGCAGCAGCAGCACATCCCCGTGGTTGTGTAGCGCGTCGATCCGTCGCCGCGCGTCGTCGTCGCCCAGCAGCTCTAGGCCTTTTTGGTAATAATCGTGCGCCTTTTTGGCCGCATACTGCTGACGCGCAATGTTGCCCGCGTCCAGATAGGTAAAGGCAGCGCGGGTCAGCGAGCCGCCGTGCTCCAGGTGCCGCGCCAGCATCGCCACGTACTCTTCTTGGCTGCGCAGGGTCTCCTTCTGCGCCAACCAATCGGCGATCGAACGATGGTAACGGCGCAGCGCCGCGGGCGCGGTGAGTTGAGCGATCCGCTCGCGCTCGAGGTTGTGTTTGAAGATGTACTCTTTTTCGCCGCTGAACGCCGAGTCCGGAACGTTCAGCACGTAGTCCCGCTGGACCAAGTCGACGAGCAGCTTCTCGACGTCCACGACATCCGTGAGCGCATGAACTTCCCAATATTCGGGGGCTTTTTGGTCCAGGCGCCCCAGCGCCACCAGCCCACCCAACCAGAACACGCTACCCATCGCTGCGGCCTGTTCCAAGAGCCGGCGATCGCGAGCAGACAGCGCGGCGATGCGGGCCGCGACTGCGTCCGCCACCGTGAGCGGCAACTTGGCGTTCGCCAGACGGTCCAGATCGACTTGCCAGGAGTCGCCCTGCTCGCGCAGCACGCCCGAGTCGAAGAAGATCCGGACCATGTGTTCGAGTAGCCCCGGCGTACCCCCCGCCAGGCTCACGCCGGCGTCGATCAAGCGCGGCGCGCTGCCGATCTGACACCTGCTCAAGAGCGCAGCCATGATCTCGCCCGATTCGTGGGCGGTGACTGCGCCGAGTTCGATCAGCTCGTGGCGCGCGCCGCCAATTTCACGCCAGCCTTCGTGCCGCGCCAGAAACTCGGGGCGCGCCAAGCAAACGATCACGATCGGACCTTTCAGGTTCTCGATCAGGTAGCGCAAGAGCTCGATCGAATCCTCGTCGGCGTCGTGCAGATCCTCGCACACCAGGCAGAGCGGGCCACGCTCCGCGTCGCTCTCCACGAAGCTGCGCAAAATCGCGCGGCGCATCAGCCGCGCCTGCGAGGGATCGTCTGCCACCGCGCGCGTCAAGGGGCTCTCGGCGAACGGCAAGTTCATCAACTCGCCGAGGAAGTAGCTCACGTCCCCGACGCGCCGATCCTCCAGCACCAGCGCCAACTCGTCGCGCACCTTGGTGCTGGCAGAGTTGCGATCCGCGCCGTCGGCGACGCCGAAGCGAGCGCGCAGCAGCCGCTCGAACAACCCGTATGCCAGTCGCTCGGAGCGCGGCACGCCCCAGAACGCGCGCAGCGCGGGGTCACTCGGTGCGCGGGTGCGCAGGTACTCGTCGACCAGGCGTGTCTTGCCCATCCCGGCGGGGCCGACCAGGGTCACGGCGCGCGCCTCGCCGTCGCTCAGCGCGCGCTCGAAAACCGAGCCTAGCCGACGCCGATCAGCGTCGCGGCCAATTAGCGGGGCTCTCAGGTCGAGTACGGCCGGGGGGGGCCCTTGAATCATGGGACGGGGATTTCGCCCGATTTGCCCCGGGGTCTCAAGGGCTCACACGTCCTCGGAACCTGCCTGGAGCCGATTCCTCGTCAATTGTGCCCGGCCCTGGCAAAAAAAGCGATACGACCGAGTTGCGCGCGAGCCCGGCTTGTTAGAGGCTCGGCACCCCATACGTCTGCTAGGTTCCGAAATTACCGTGGCACTGCCCGAACGCACCCCCGCACAATCGACCAGCACCGAGAAACGCTCGGTCGGTCAAGGCCTCTTCCGTAAATGCACCGGCTGCGGTGTCGTAAACACGGTGGAGGACCTGTCCTCCCGGTTTTACGTCTGTCCGTCGTGTGGTCACCACCACCCAATGAGCAGCGCCGACTGGCGGCGCTTGCTCTTGGACGGCGCGCAGCTCGAACGCTGGGACGAGCACATCTTGCCTTGTGACCCGCTCGAGTTCGAAGACGGCAAGCGCTACGTCGACCGCGTGAGCCGCGCGCAAGCGACCACCGGCGCCACCGAGGCGATCGAGATCGGCCGCGCTCGCTTGGCCGACATTCCCATCGCCTACGGCGCGTACAACTTCGCCTTCATGGGCGGTAGCATGGGGTCGGTCGTCGGTGAACGCATCACGCGCCTGTTCGAGCGCGCCACTTCCGAGCGGCTGCCCGTGGTGCTGCTACACGCCTCCGGCGGCGCACGCATGCAGGAAGGGATCTTGAGCCTGATGCAGATGGCCAAAACAATGAGCGCGCTCGGTCGATTCCGCAGCGTAGAGAAGCCGTACATCAGCGTGCTCCTGCATCCGACGACCGGCGGCGTGGCTGCCAGCACCGCCTTCCTGGGTGACGTCAACTTGGCCGAGCCGAACGCGACGATCGGCTTTGCCGGCGCGCGCGTGATCGAAAGCACGATCAACGCCAAGCTGCCGCCAGGCTTTCAGCGCTCGGAGTTTCTGATCGATCACGGCATGGTCGACACCATCGCGCCACGCGCTGAGATGAAAGAGCGACTGCGCTGTCTGCTTTCCCATCTCGGTGGTGAGGCTAAGTGACGGATCTGAAGTCGACGCTCGAGCGCCTCTATCGCTTGATCCCACTCGGCAAAAAGCTGGGCCTGGAGCGCATGCAGGCGGCATGCGCCGCGTTCGGAAACCCGCAGCTCGCCTTTCCGACGGTGCACGTGGCCGGGACCAACGGCAAAGGCACCGTGACCGCATTCGTGTCGTCGATTGCACGAGCCAACAACCTGCAGGTGGGCGTCTACACCTCGCCGCACTTGATGCGTTTTGCCGAGCGCATCAACATTGGCGGTCAACCGATCGGCGACGACCGATTGGTCGATCTGCTCAATCGCGTGATGGATCGCGCGCCGGACCTGACTTTCTTCGAGGTCGCCACGCTGACCGCGTTCTTGGCGTTCCAAGAAGCCAAGGTGGATTTGGGCGTGATTGAAGTCGGGCTCGGTGGGCGCTTGGACGCGACCAACGTGCTGCCGTCACCGCAGGTCGTCGCCATCACGCGCATCGCCTATGATCACATGGCCGAGCTGGGCGACAGCTTGGCGCTGATTGCCGGCGAGAAGGCCGGAATCATCAAGCGTGGCTGCAAAGTCGTGCTCGGCAAGATCCACCCCGAAGCACGAGCGGTGATCGAAGCCAAGGCGGCCGCGGTCGGCGCACAGGTGGTCGAGCTCGCTAGCCCGGAGCCAATCGCGGGCGCGCCCCTCGCCTACCCCCGAGTCGCGCTGGTCGGCTCGAACTTGGCGGTGGCCGTCACCGTAGCCCGTGAGCTCGGCATTTCACCGGAAATCATGGCGCAGGGCATCGAGCAGACGACCTGGCCCGGCCGGAACGAGCTCTTGCACCGAAGCGGTCAGGAGCTGACCTTGCTCGACTGCGCACACAATCCCGACGGCGCGGTCGCCTTGTCTCACGCGCTCGACCCGAGCGTGCTGGGCGACATCGAGTCGCGCAAAGAGATCGTGCTCGTGTTTGGCGCGCTCTCCACCAAGAACTGGCGCGCGATGCTGCGCCGCTTGGAGACCGTCGCCGGCCACCGCGTGTACGTCGCGCCGCCCATCAGCAAGGGCGTCGATCCACGCGAGATCGCCGCCTTCGTGCCCGGCGAGGTCGCGAACTCGGTGAGCGAGGCGCTGGCCCGAGCCCGAGCCCTAGTGGGACCACGCGGGGTCGTGGTCGTGACGGGCTCGACGTTCTTGGTCGGCGCCGCGCGCGCGCTGCTCCTGAATTTGCCGACGGATCCTCCCGTCGCGCTTTGATTTCGTGGCTGGGTGGTTCGAGAAAATATGAGCGAGCGAAAGCTTTTCGGCACCGATGGTATCCGCGGTCGTGCCAACGCCGAACCGATGACACCAGAACTCGCGTTGCGACTCGGGCGAGCCATCACGCTCGTGTCGCGCCGCGGTAAGACGCGCGCACCGCGCATCGTCATCGGCAAAGACACGCGCCTGAGCGGCTACATGTTGGAGACCGCGCTCGCGGCAGGCATTTGCGCCATGGGCGGCCGGGTCATGCTGTCGGGCCCGATCCCGACGCCGGCAGTGGCCAACCTGACTCAGAGTATGCGCGCCGATGCGGGCGTCGTGATCAGTGCCAGCCACAACCCGTTCGCCGACAATGGCATCAAGATCTTCGGTCCCGACGGCTTCAAGCTACCCGACAGAGAGGAGCTGGCGATCGAGGCCTTGCTCGCCAACGCCAAGCTCGACACTCAGGGCAAGACTGGTGCTGGCATCGGTCGCGCGGAGCGCTTCGATCACGCTATCGGTCGCTACATCGTCTACGCCAAGAGCACCTTTCCGAAGGAGCTCGCCCTGGACGGGCTGAAAATCGTGGTCGACGCCGCGCACGGCGCTGCTTACCGCGTCGCTCCCGCGGTGCTCGCAGAACTTGGCGCCGATGTGATTCAACTCGGCTGCCGGCCGAACGGCGTAAACATCAACCGCAACTGCGGTGCGCTGCACCCCGAACACGTCGCACACGAGGTGACGCGGCAAGGCGCGCAGCTCGGAGTCGCTCTGGACGGCGACGCCGACCGCGTGATCTTCATCGATGAGAAGGGCCAAATCGTCGATGGTGACGCGATCATGGCGCTGTGCGCCACGCGCATGATCAAGCACAAGCGGCTACACAAAAAGACGTTGGTCACGACCATCATGAGCAACATGGGGCTCGACCGCGCGCTCGAAGCTGCGGGTGGTAAGATCGAGCGCACCAACGTCGGTGACCGTTACGTGGTCGAAGAGATGCGCCGCGGTGGCTACAATTTCGGGGGCGAGCAGTCCGGACATTTGATCTTCCTCGATCACGCCACGACCGGCGACGGCACCGTGGCCGCCCTGCAGGTGATCGCGATTATGCTCCAGGAATCGCGGCCGCTCAGCGAGCTTTCGCAGGTGATGAAGCGCGTGCCGCAGGTGCTCGAAAGCGTGAAGCTACCCGCGCGCCGTCCCCTCTCCGAGATGCCCGAGCTCGGCAAGCGCATCTTGTTGGCGCAAAAAAAGTTGGGCAAGAACGGCCGAGTGGTCGTGCGTTGGAGCGGCACAGAGGCCAAGCTTCGGCTGATGGTCGAAGGTCCTGATCGGGCCAAGCTCAAGACCATGGTGGCTGAGATGACCGAAGCGGCAAAGAAGGATCTGGCAAAGGTCGGCTGAGGCCGATGCAGCTTTCGCAGCGATCGGAGTGGCAACGACGAGCGTTGCTCGCCGTGATCGCGCTGTGTGCGTTGTGGCACGCCCTTCGTTACGACTTCTTCTGCGACGACGCGTTCATCGCGCTGCGTTACGCGAAGAACCTGATCGAGCACCACGAGCTGGCCTACAACTTGGGGCAGCGCGTCGAAGGGTTCACGAGCCCGCTGTGGGTGCTGCTGATTTCGGGGATTGGCTCGCTCGGCGTGCCGCTCGTGACCGCGACCCGCGTGCTCGGTGCCAGCTCGGGCTTGGCAGTGTTTTGGGCGCTCTGCCTGTTCTGGGACGAGCTCAATCCAAAAGCGCCCTGGCTCGTGCTCGCGCCCGCGCTGGCCTTGGCGATCTCTGCCCCGTTCGCGGCTTGGATCTTGGGCGGCTTGGAGACGCCGCTCTTCGTCGCTTCGTTCACGCTGACGCTCGCCCTACTCAATCGTGCCGCGCGCGAGCGCGACCTCCGAAGTTCGGTCCAGGCGGGGCTCAGTGCCGCTTGCTGCGTGTTGTGTCGACCGGAGGGCGCGATACTGATCGCCGTCAGCGGTGTCGTGCTCTGCCTTCCGTCGCACGCCGCGCCGACCCGACTTTGGCATCGGCTGCTCGCCTGGGGCTCACCGATCGCGTTGCTGGCGGGCGGCTACGAGCTATTTCGCCTGCGCTACTTCGGCTATCCCTTGCCGAATACTTTCTACGTGAAGACGTCCGGCGAAGGACTGTGGGAACGCGGCGTCAGCTACCTGGCCTTCGCCGGCAGCGAATTCGGCTGGGTGCTGGTCTTCGCGTGTCTGCTATCGATCGCATTCTTGTTGCTCCCACAACGTTTGAATCCAGCGATCCGAACCGCCCGTCCCAGTCAGCGGCTCGTCGCCTGTGCTGCCGTCGCTACGACCATGATGTTGCTGTACGTGGCGCGAGTGGGCGGAGATTTCCTCGATCTGTACCGCTTCCTGACGCCACTGCTGCCGGCTGCTTACGCTGCATTGAGCTGCGCCGTGAGCCTGCTTTTTGCGGCGTTCGCGGCGCCCGCGCGCTGGGCAGTGGCTGCGCTGGCCGCTTGCTTGCTCGCCGCACATGGCCAAAACCAACTCGCGATGGCCCGCCAAGCGACTCAGATCAGCTCCAGCTCACGAGCCGCGCTGCGCTTGGAGCCGCTCGGCTGGACGCGCTCGTACGCACGGCGTTGGCAAGGCGTCGGCACCTGGCTTGCGCGAAACAAACAGGCCGCGGACTCCAGCGCGGTCGGCGCCGCAGGCGCGCTGCCCTTCTACTCGAACCTGCCGAACCTCGATCTGTTCGGGCTAAATGACCTGGAGATTGCGCGTCGGGGACGGGTGATTGGCAATCGCCCGGGTCACCAACGCTTCGCTCGGATGGACTACCTGTTTGCGCAGAGGCCGACCTTCGTCTTCATGAGCCCCGAATCTACTCCCCTGACGCCGAGTCGGCTGCGATACGACCGCTACTGGACGAGCCGCGGCTACTTGCCGATCGAGATCCGGGTCGATCGGGAGCTGTGCGATTGTTCGGAGACTTTCTATCACCAGTTCCTCGTGCGTCGTGAGCGCGCGGACTCCTTGCGCGGGCTCGGGGACTCGGTGGTGGTGGGGCGCTAGCGCGTGGCCGCGTAGAAACACAGCTCCAATTCGCGACTGTCGGCACCCAATAGCGCAATCTGAACCTGCCGCGTCGTGCCCCGAAACTGCGACGTCTCGAAGCGAAAGGGTTGCCAGCCCGCGTCCGGCAAATGCGCGTGCGTGCCGAGCTTGGCACCGTCGATCGCGAACGAAAGCGTGACCTTTGGCCAGCCCTGGTCGCGGAACCTGAAATGGGGAAAGCCGATGTAGCCCGAGAGAAAGTCGCCGATCGGCACATTGGCAAAATCCAAAGTGAGCAGTCCGCCGGCCGAAGGATTGGCCCATAGGCAGCGGCGCGCGCGATAATCCTGATCCTCGATGATCGTGCTGCCGACGAAATTGCCGTCGGCTGGCCCGCACGAAAAGCGTTGTCGAGGAAACGCAGGGCGCGCCAAGAGACCACTGGCCGAAGACGCCGGGCGTGTCCCGTAGCTGCAGGACGTCGTCTCGCCGCTCGGGTGTCGCTCCGAGACCGACAGTTCGGGTGGTGCGGCGTGATCGGTGAGCACGAACAGCGGCGGTTCGAAGTCGGGGTTCGTGCGTGTGCGCAGTGTGAATTTTCCGGTGCGTTTTTCTGCGGTCACGGGCCAGTTGGCGAGCAGTGGACTCACGTCGCCCAGCGCCGAGACCTCGATCGCTCGCCGATAGCCGGCCTCGTCCGGCCGAGCAACATCGGCGATCGGCATCAGCGAGTCGGCGAACGCGGTTCGCGCCAATGGTTCCGCCCACTCGGGCGCGATCACAATCAGATCTTGGTGCTGCTTGAGCGCGCCGACGTCGGCCTCGAGCGCCCGCCACTCGTCCAGCGTCGGGAAGCGCTTCGCGAAGTAGAGCTGCGCAGCGAGTTCAACCAGGCCAAGGAACGGGATCGCGAGCCACAGGTACCTCGCATGCCTGCTAAAGGTTCGAATGCTCATCGTGAAGCCGAGAGACGCCATCGTCTCACATCCGCCTCGTGAAGTGCCAGACGACCACCCGCGAAGTAATCACCCGCTCCGGGGACATTCGTTAGACCCGCCCCACGAAAAAAAAAGGGCGGTCCCGCACTCGCATGCGAAACCGCCCGTTTCTCAGCTCACGCGCAGAGAATCAGCCGGCCGTTGCCGAGCCGCTCGCCGACGCGCTGGCTTTCACCGACACGTTGATCTGCACCGAGGCGTCGGCCTGGGCCTTGAGCGAAGCGGCAAAGCACGCGCCCACCTTGAGCGCCGCATCGGCGTCCGAGGTCACGACGGCTTGCGCGCCTTCGAGCGAGGCTTTGACGCTCTCGGTGATGCCCTCGAGCTTGCCCTTCATGCCGATGGTCACCTTGAGCAGCGCCGGCAGGTTCTTCTCGAGCGCAGCCTTGACCTTGGCGGCCGCAGCAGCGTCCGCCGCGGTCTCGATCTTGGCCGTCACGACGGCGGGCTTGCACTCGACGTTCGCGTTCACTTCAGCGTTGCAATGAGCCTTGCACTCCGCGCTCATCTCTGGCGGCTTGACCTCGCCGCTGCACTTCGGCTCTTTGAACTCGACGCTGCAGCCACCCGAGCAGGTGCCTTCGCACTTGCCGTTGGCTTTCACGCTGCAGGTAGCGTTGCATTCGCCCTTGCACTCGGCCTTGCATACGGCGTCCGCTTTGCCGGTGCACTTGCCGTCGCAGGTGCCCGCGCACTTGCCCTTGGTGTTCTTGCCGTCGCACTTGCCGTCGCAGTTGCCGTCGCACTTGCCGGAGATTTCGCCGCTGCATTCGCCCTTGCAGGTACCGCCGCAGGTGCCTTCGCACTTGGCGCCGGCGTCGAGCTCGCAGGTGCCTTCGCACTTGGCGTCGCACTTGCCGCTCAGCTTGCCACCCTCACAGGTGATCTTGGCCGAACCCGGCTTGACCGTCGCGTCGCACTTGCCAGCGCAATCAGCCATGGCGTTGACGGAGGCGTTACAGACCGGCGGCTTGACGTCGACCTTGAACTTGACCCCGGCCTTGGCCTTGACCTCACCCAGGATCTTGACGGCAGCGTTGCAAGCGGCTTCCGCCTTCTTGCCCGGGCCTTCTTCCTTCGGCTTCAGGTCGGCGTCCGTAGCGCCCAGGTCTTTGGCTAGGTTGCTGCAGGCAGTGGCGACTTCGGCTTCGACATCCGCGCCGATCTTTTGCAGATCCGCGCCGGCCGCGAGCGCGCCCTTCGCTTTGCCTTCGAGCTCACCCTTGAGGCCGAAGTTGGCGCCCATGATGGCGCCCGCGTCCGCGATGTTCGCCGGGCAACCGCCGGGAACGGAGGGCATTCCCGCTGGCATGCCGGGCATACCCTTCGCGCCACAGTCAACGATCATGGGAACAGCCAAAATTAAGCCGGCACCAAGCCAAGCTCTCGACGTCTTGCGAGCGAACATAATACTCTCCTCCTCGGGCACCCCGAATTTAAGGGCCACGATATCGGCGCCGACGCTAACCCGAGAGGCCGCCGTTGAGAACTCCCCCCGTCCCTTTATGCTGGGAGGCGGGGCCTGGTTCGCAGAAAGACTTTAGCGCCGAGCCCGCGGCGCTCGCGCGGCCGGTCGTTCGGGAGCTGTGGGCGGCGTGTCCGACGTACTGCCCAAAAAGGGCAGCTCGATTTGCTCGGGATTGAGCGACTTCCGCGCTGCTTTTTGGCCTGCGCGCGCCAGAAACTCGTCCTCGCGAGCCATGTCGGCGTTCACCACCTCTTCGTTGTCGAAGGCAAAGGCCAGCGCGTCGAACACCTTGGCCGGGCCGAGCTGCGGGTAGCGCTTGAGGATCCGTTCGATGGTCGCCCCGCTGCGATAGAACGCCCAAAGCCGGCGCACGGGGACTCGCGAACCAACCACGTACGGGCTGCCGCCCAAAACGTTCGGGTCGGAGCGAACGTGAGGATGCGGCACTAAAACGTGGGGCAAGGACAGGACGACCTCCTGACCACGAGTGCTAACTCCGGAGCGTCCGCGCGCAAAGGCCTCAATGAGGAGATTCGAGCGCCTGACGGTGTTCCGCGAAAGTTCGGCTGAAATTGTGGCGTCCGGCGCCCTTGGCGACGAAGTACAAAAAATCGCTCTGCGCTGGAGCCAGAACCGCCAGAATCGACGCTTCACCCGGGTTGGCGATCGGGCCGGGTGGGAGCCCCGCGTGCCGGTAGGTGTTGTACGGGTTGGCTGCGTCGCGCAAGAGCGCGGGCGTTACGCTGCCGTGAAAGCCCGCGCAGCTCGGGATCTCCGCGCTGGCCACGAGGCAGCCGTAGCCAGCGGTCGGATCGGACTGGAGCATGCGCGCGGGCCGAAACTCGGGATCGCGCAAGCGATTGAAAAACACGCTCGCGATCAGAGGCCGCTCGTCGGAAGCTTGCGCCTCCTTCTCGATCATCGATGCCAAAGTGAGCACATCGCGCTCACGAAAGCCGAACTCCTTCGTCAACTGCTCGAACCGACCGGGGTGAGCGACGATCAGCTTTTGCATGCGCTTCTTGCCCTCCGTCGAGAGCACGCGAACTATCTCTCGTGCGTCGCTGTCGACCAGTAGGCCGTAACTCGCGGGAAACAGGTAACCTTCGGCGCTGGTGCCCTCGATGCCTAGCTCGCGCAGCAACGTGGGATCCGTGACGGCGCGGCGAAAGGCACTCAGCGAGCACACTTCGGCACGTTCCAAGCGCTGCCCGACCTGGAACGACTGAAACCCTTCGGGGAAGGTCACGTGCTCGGCAGGGCGCCCGGAACTCCGGGCGAGTCGCTGGGCGAGTTGACGCGGTGAAGCTGCGTCGTTCAATAAGTGTTCGCCGGCAGCGAGTTCGAAGCCCGGTTGCAAGATGGCGAGATAGGCGCGAAAGAGACGCGGACTGTGCAAGGCGCCGCGCGCGGCCAGCAGCTCGCTCAGCTCAGCGGGAGTGGCGTTTTCGTGAATCTGCGCCACGAACGGCTGACCAGCCCCCGGACCGGACGCGACCGACCAGATCCACAGCGGAGATAGGCACACGGCCAGCAACACGGACAGCACAGCCAACACGCCGCCCAGGGCCCGCAGCGGTGCTACGCGCGGGGTCGGGGTCATGTGATGGGTCGGGGTCAGCAGCGGGGCATTCGCACGCCGACGCTTCCGCTTGCGCTTCGAAGAGCTACTCGGGGGCGTGCTGCTGTTGCGAGCCGCTGGACTCGGCGGCACGCTGCTCGTCGGTGTGGGCCGCTGCGACTTCCGCCGCCGTGTTTTGCTCACGGGTCGTCCTGCTCGTCGAGATCGTCGTCCTGCTCGTGGCGTTCACCACGGCCGTCGCTCTCGCGTTCGCGTTCGGGCGCTGAAAGTTCGTGTTCCTCGGGGTCCCGCGGGCCGCGCTGACCGTCCAGCCAGCTCTGGAGTAGGACCGCAGCCGCCGCGCTATCGACCCGCTCCCTGGCCTCGCGGCTGTTCGTGCCCTGCTCGCGCAGCCGGGCGTGGGCCTCGACCGTGGACAACCACTCGTCGATCAGCTGGACGCGGGCTCGCGTCCGTTTGGCGAGCTGTTCGGCGAAGCGCCGGGCCCGGCC
>DATEPG010000192.1:0-23869 GCA_035273265.1 Polyangiaceae bacterium | reverse complement strand
GAGCTATCCGGCTGAAGGAATGTAGGTGTGACAGCGCTGCTTGTCGCTCGTATTGGCGTCTAGCTCGTCGCGCGCGGGCCGCGGACGTTTGTGCGCGCCTGGCTCGGCCAGGCAGTCGAGCGATTTCCGGGAACTTCGGCGGGCGAGGGGGTGTCGGTCTAGGCGACACCGAACGACACGCTGCCGAGGCGACTGTTTCGCCAGGGAGTGAGTGAGCAGGCCCACCTTCACGGGGCAGCTGGCTCGCGCCCGCACGCTTCGTTCGCGTGAACCACTAGGAGGATCCTTTCATGGCACACCTGCAGCCCGAGTTCCGTTCATTTCACGCCCGTCCCGCGCCCGCGTTCGATTTCGTGAGCGCCGAAGAGCCCGCGTTCGCGAGCGAGCTCGACGCACCGACTCACGTGTTGCTCAAGCAAAGCACGCTCGATGCGGGCGAATTCGAGCGCCCCGAGCTGGAAGCGGTCGAAGTGATGGGACTTTGGGGATCGACGATCTTGTTTGCGCGCCACCTGGTCGCGGGTGAGAACTTCACCATCGGTGAGAGCTCGGCGGCCGAGCAGGTGGACTTCGAGCTTGCCGCGCGCGAGCTCGGTGCCCTGAGCGTTCGCCTGGTGGAGGTGCGCAATGGCACGCCGCACGTGATCGTCCCGCAAGCGGCCAAGCTCAGCGTCAAGCGCGCGAGCGAACCTCATGCGCTGCCGAGTCAGGCCACGAGCGTCGCGTTGCTCCCGGGCGCGGTCGTCGAGCTCGAACTCGGCAAACTGAAATTTCGTATCGCCAACGTGCCGGCGGGCAAGGCCACGCCGCGCGCCGGTTTGGCCAGCGCGGAACGCTCGGTGTTGTCGGCGTTCGGGGTCAGCTTTGCGGCGGCGGCTGCGCTGATCGGTGGCTTCGCGTTTTGGATGCCCGCCATGGGCTTGACCGATGACGAAGGGCTCGACAACGAGCGCATGGTACTGATGAAGCAGTACCTGAGCGCGAGCGCGCAGCGCGAGTTGGACGAACAAAAGTCGAACACGGACGAAACCGGCGTCAAAGAAAGCGCGCCGGGCAAACCCGCCGAGGCCGCGTCCGGGCGCGAAGGCGCGATGGGCAAGCTGAATGCGCCGGTCACCAACCATCGCGCCGCCGTGCGCGGGAACAACCCCGAAGTGCAGCTGTCACACGCGCAGCTGAAGGACGCCGCGCGCACATTCGGCATCATCGAGCTGCTCGGTTCGCTCTCGACTAGTGAAAACAGCGGTTCGCCGTTCATGCGCGACCCCGCGCTCGGCCATGATGGCTTCGACGCCGAAGGCGGCATGTTCGGCGACCCCGGTGAGTCGGGCGGTTTCGGTGGTCTGCGCTTGACTGGCCTGGACAATGGTGGCGGCGGACACGGCCGGGGCGTGGGGATCGGCGGCATCGGTGACGGCATCGGCTTGACCGGCCTGGGTAATTGCAAGGGGGCCAATTGCGGCGATGGCGCCTTCGCGCATGGCGTGGGTCGTGGCGGCGCGCCCGTGCACGGGACCACGGCGCCGAAGATGCGTCCTGGAGTCAGCAACGTGAGTGGCCATCTGCCGCCCGAGGTGGTGCAGCGCATCGTACGCCAAAACTACGGCCGATTTCGCCAGTGCTACGAGAACGGATTGCGCACCAATCCAAACCTCACCGGTCGCGTGACCGCGCGCTTCGTGATCGGTCGCGAAGGCAGTGTGACCAACGTGCAGAACGGCGGCAGCGACATTCCGGACAGCGGTGTGGTGTCGTGCGTGGTGGCGGCCTTCTATGGCTTGTCCTTCCCGACGCCCGAGGCCGGCATCGTGACGGTGAGCTACCCGATCATGTTCAGCCCGGGTTGAGGCTTGCCCGGCGGAGTGTGTCTAGTGGTAGCCTGCGCGCGCCGTGAACGAATTCAAAATTGCCACGCTCGCACTGCTGTTCGCATTCGGTATCGTGCCGCGCCCGGCCCAGGCTCAGGAATGGACGCGCCAAAGCTTTTTGTTACCGAAGGGCGGCTTCGAGTTGACGGGTAGCCCGGCGCGTCCGGACTTGATGCGCATGAACATGTCGAAAGACTCTGCGTTCAAGCCGGTAGAGTTTCCCGTCAACTTCTTCTGGGGCATCACCAACCACGTGATGATCGGCATTACGCACGAGCGCGGGCTGCGTCTCAACAGCGGCGCCGACGACCCCAAATTCCGCGACACCTACAACGACGTTGGCTTCGGCTCGGTCATTTTCCTGGGCGGCGGTCGCAACTTCGAAGTCGATTTGCACCTGGGAGTGCCGCTCAAACAGTTGAGCCCGGATCTGTTCGTGGGAGTCCAAGCGGGCATTCTCGGGCGCGCCAACATCGCGGAGAAAGTGGCGTTCGTTTACGATCCCAGTCTCTACTTCGCCGCCAATCACCGGGACATCGGCAATGGCGACCAGCTGCACGTGCCGATCTGGTTCTACTTTCAACCCACGCGCGTGATCGCTCCCTTCGTCGGTACGGGTCTGCATGGCCCGCTCAAAGCCTTCGACGACCATTTTACCATTCCGCTGGAGGGCGGCGTGTTGTTCACTGTCGCGCACGGCATTCATCTCGGCGGCATGCTGCATTTCCCAAATGCCCTCGGCAAAAACAACACCCTCGACTCGCGCCAGCTGACCTTCCTGGGCCAGTTTCGGTTCTGATGCGTCGGTCGTTGTTGCTGGGTCCGCTTTTGGCGCTGGCCTGCGCTCCTGCCCCAAAGCCGGAGTACCGCACACACAGCCCAGCCAAAGTCATTGCTTTGCCCGGGCCCGACGAGCGCCTGGCGCAGGCGCTGCGTTCTATCCCGCGCCCAGCGCCAGTGCTGTCCGCCCTGCCTGCGAGCGCGCTGTCCCGCTTGCAGGAACGCTTGGCTGGTTTGGATGCCGAGCGCAAGCTCGCGGTGCAGAGTGACGACGGTCCCTTGGTCGAGAGCCTGCCGCTCTTGCACCTGGTCTCGGGCGGCACGTCACCGCGCGCCTTGTACGCGTTGGCCACGACCTCGGCTGGTAGCCAAGAGCTGGCTGGGATCTTGGGCGTCGAGCATGACACCCGAGCCAGCACCCCGGACGCGGCGCGGCTTTCGATCGTGCGCGAGCTTGCGCGCTGCGCTGCGCTCGACTTCTTGCGGGATCGTGCCGCGGACGTCGCGCTGCCGGGCAAAGGGACGGCGCTCGCCAGCCGCCTGGTGGCGCGAGCCGCGCTGGCCGTGGGTCGGCGCGACCTCGTGCTCGGCGCGCGTGAGCTCTTGGCGAGCATCGAGCCCACTTCGGAAAATCGCCTGGAATTTGCGGATGAATTGGCGCGCTCGGGCGACGCTTCACGCGCCTCGCAGGTGCTGCTCGAGGCTCGAGCCGCCAAGCGGCCGCCAGCGGCCGCGGCCGTAGCCGCCACTCAGCTCTTGATCGAGATGGCGCGAGTGGCGAACGTGCCTGAGCCGCCGACCGATGTTGGGTCCAAGGTGCTGCGCGCCCGCGCCTGGTTGCACTTGGGCCGGGTCGACCAGGCGCGTGCCCTGCTCGAAGGCGAGACCGAAGCCGCACACGCGCGCCTCGATCTGGCGGCTGCGCTGGCCGAGACTCTGATCGATCATCCTTCCTGCCCGGACCTCCCGCCGGATGTCGGCGGCGCAGTGCTGTGCGCGGTGGCCTTCCGCCAAAGTGAGGGCGTCAAGCGCGCCCGCTTCGTGCTGGAGGCTGCGTGGCAGACCGGCGCCGGGCGCGACGATGAAGCGGTCGAGGTATATACCGCGCTCGCGCACGTGATCCCGTGGGTGCACGATACCGCGGCCGATCTCAGCCAGGGAGAACTCCGCTCCGAAGACAGCGTCGGGCGCGTCACTTTGCTGCGCGACAAGCTGGCGCAAATCGCCGTCGCAGCGCCAAAAATGGCGGGGCTGACGCTGTTCTTGGAGACGGTTCACGCCCCCTCCGCGACTGGCGCTCGGGGCCTGTGGAGCCGCGCGGACTCCGAAGCGCTGAGCGCGCACGCGCTGCGCCTGGCCAGCACGGATACGAGTCGCTTCGCCCAGGCGGGGGTGTTGGCCGCCGCGGCCGTGCTGGCGCACCAATCGGACGTCTCACCGCTGGTCGACGCCATCCCGCTCGAGAGCACCGTGCCCGGCTTGCGACTGCCGCGTGCCAGCCTGCACGTTTGGCTGACCGCCAGCACGGGCTCCCGCGAACGCCTCGAGGCCGCTAGGAGCGAGCTCGCGACGATCATGACTCAAGGCTTGGGCGCTCCCTTGGAACGTGCGCGGCTCGTGCTCGGAGTCAGCGAGGTAGGCACACTGGTCGATTCGTCGGATCGCTCTTACCAGCTCCTGTCGCGCGTCTCCGGGCAGCTGCTGAGCGACAACATTCCCCCCGACCTCGCTCTGCGCGCAGTGCTCGATGCCTCGGGTGCGCTTGCCCACGGCCAGCGCTTCGAGCAAGCGGCCAAGATCTTATCCGGCGCGGCCAGCGCCGAATTACCGGAAGAATTGAGCCGGGCGCGCGATCTACTGGCGCTCATCCGCGGCTACGAACTGGTGTTGGACGCCCGCGACGCCGAGGCTTCGACTTTGCCTAGACTGCGGCCTGGCTTCAACGCGCTCGCCGCATCCGTCCACGGGGAAGCCGCCCGCGTTTGGTTCGAGCTGTGGAACCGCGAGTTCGATGCACGTCTACGGGACGCCGAGTGCTTGAAGAAGAAGCGCAAAGTCTGCGCTGAGGCACGAGCCTTGCGTCGCACCGCGCGGCGCGCCCTCGATGCGCGCCTGGGAACGCAGGCAAGCGCGGTGCTGAGCCGCGGCGCGTTGCCCAGCGGCTCCTTCGATGCCGGTTTCCGCTTCACCGTCGAAAAGGGCCTGGAGCCGCTGATCATTTTCGACCCGAGCGTGCTTTCGATCGGGCTACCGAAGTTTTCGATGGACTGACGGTCGTCAGACCTTCAGTTCATCCACCCACTTCAGGCTATCGGTCAGATTCACTTGCTCTCGCTCGAGCGCTTGCTTCTGCAGGTTGGCCTCGACCACCACCTCGGGCGGGGCATTTTTGAGGAAATTGGCGTTGGTTAGCCGCTTTTCCATCACTTCTAGATCCTTTTGAATCTTCTTTAGCTTGCGTTCGACGCGCTGCTTTTCGTGCTCGGGATCGACCAGACCGCGCAAATGCACGAGCACGTCGACGTCACCGGCGACGGTGAGCACGGCGCCCTTCGGGCGTTCTCCGCCCGCGTCGACCACGGCTGGCGCGCCGTCCGTTCGAACCAGGAAAGTGATGAAGCGGCTTTGTTCTTCGAGCAGCGTACGGAGCGCCGCATCGCGCGAGCGGAATTCGACCTTGACCGCGTCACCTGGCTTGATGTCGTGCTCGCTGCGCACCGCGCGCGCCGCGCCAATCACGGCCATTACGGCGTTCATGTCTCGCTCGGCAGCCGCGTCCATTCGCCCGTCGGCGGCTGTGGGGTAGGGCGCGAGCGCGATCGAAACCGGGCGCGAGGCAGGCCGTGGAATGCGTTGCCACAGGTCTTCGGTGATGAATGGCGCGTAAGGATGCAGGCCACGCAGCGCCGCTTCCAAGGCGTGTGCCAAAACCTGGCGCGTTTCGGCCTTTTCTGACTCGGTTCCGTGCAAAAAGATGGGCTTGGTCATCTCCACGAACCAGGCGCAGAACTCGTCCCAGAAGAAGTGATAGAGCGCGCTCGAGCCATCGTCGAGCCGATACGAATCGATGCCTTGCGTACTGGCCTCCACCGCCGCGCTCAAGCGCGAGAGGATCCAGCGATTGACCAGGAGCTCGGGCGCGGGCGTCGCACCTTCCGCGGGGACGCTCTGTCCCTCGAGGTAGGTGAGGGAGAAGCGCGTGGCGTTGTAGATCTTGTTGCAGAATTTGCGATAGCCGTCGACGCGCGCGGGTGAGAGCGCGATGCGTTTGGCCTGGGGTGAGTAGCTGCACAGGGTGAAGCGAAGGGCATCCGCGCCGCTAGCGGAGAAGCCCTTACCCATCTGTGCAGACGACGGATAGGCCTTGCGAAACTTGGTCAAGGCTTCGTCGACCGGCGCGTCAGGCATCGTTTTTTGCACGATGGCGGAGAACTCCGCGCCGTAGATCAGATCCAGCGGGTCGAGCGTATTGCCCTTCAACTTGCCCATTTTGTCGCCGGTTTCGTCGACCACCATGCCGTGCAAGAGCACGCGCCGAAACGGCACTTCACCCATGAAGTGGAGTCCCATCATCATCATGCGCGCCACCCAGAAGAACAGGATGTCATAGCCCGTCTCCATGTCACTGGTCGGGTAGAAGCGCTCGAGTGCGGGAGTCTTGTCCGGCCAGCCTAGCGTCGAGAACGGCCAGAGCGCGCTCGAGAACCAGGTGTCGAGCACGTCCGGGTCTTGAGTGAGGTTGGATTTCTGACACTTCTGGCACGCGCTGGGCTGGTCCTCACGAGTGACGGTGATATGCCCGCAATCGCCACAATGGAAGGCCGGGATCTGGTGGCCCCACCAGAGCTGGCGCGAGATGCACCAATCCTGAATGTTGTTCAGGAAGTGCTCGTAGGTCTTCTCCCATTCCGCGGGGATGATCTCGGTGCGCTTGTCGCGCACGGCCTCGAGCGCGGGCTGCGCCAGCGGCTTCATGTCCACGAACCACTGCGTGGAGATGATCGGTTCGACCACGGTGCTGGAGCGGGTGCAGCGCGGCAGCTGCAATTTATGGGCTTTCGTGCCGCGTTCCAGGCCAAGCTCGGCGATCGCCTTCTTTACCGCGGTGCGCGCCTGCTTCACGTTCAGCCCCTGGAACTGCGCGCAGCGCTCGTTGAGCGTGCCGTCCAAATTCAGGATGTTGATCTCTTCCAGCTGGTGGCGTTTGCCGGTGGCAAAGTCATTGAAATCATGACCCGGCGTCACCTTTACGGCGCCCGTGCCGAACGCCATGTCGACCAAGATGGCGTCCGTGATGATCGGCACTTCGCGATCCACGAAGGGATGCTTCAGCTTCTTGCCGTGCAGGTGCGTGTAGCGTGGGTCGTCCGGATGAACCGCGACCGCCGTATCACCGAGCATGGTTTCGGGGCGCGTGGTGGCGACCACGAGTTCGGCCGCGCCCGCCGACGCATCCGCGTCGATCACCGGGTAGGCGAACTCGTACAGCTCGCCGTTGGCTTCTTCATTCTCGACTTCGACATCACTGAGCGCAGTGCGGCAGCTGGTGCACCAGTTGATCAAGCGTGTGGCGCGGTAAATCAGGCCCTCGCCGTGCAGGCGCACGAACGCCTCTCGCACCGAACGCTGCAGCTCCGGATCCATGGTGAACTTGGAGCGGGGCCAATCAGCCGAGCAACCGAGAACTTTCATTTGCTCGGCGATGCGTCCGCCGCTCTGCGCCTTCCACTCCCAGACGCGCTCCACGAACTTGGCGCGGCCGAGGTCGTGCCGAGTCTTGCCCTCGCGCGCCAACTGCCGTTCGACGACGAGCTGCGTGGCGATCCCAGCGTGATCGATGCCCGGTTGCCAGAGCGTGTTGTAGCCCTGCATCCGCTTGTGCCGGATGAGTACGTCTTCAATCGTATCGCCGAGGGCGTGCCCCATGTGCAGCGACCCCGTGACGTTTGGCGGCGGCAAGGTGATCGTGTACGGTTTGCGCTGATCGGCGGGGTCGACGCTGGCGTTGAAGACGCCATGTTCCAGCCAAAACGCGTACCACTTGGGCTCTACCTCGGCGGGCTCGTAGCCTTTGCCTAGTTCAGCCTTCTCGTCCTGCTTTTCGTCGCTCTTCTCGCCTGACATGGGGGCGAGAACGTAGCAGAAATATCAGCCCAACGGCCCGTGTGAGCGGGCCGTTTTCGCAGAAGCTGCCGCGCGGGCAGGCCGCGGTTGCGCGGTTGCGCGGTTGCGCCGCCTCTCTCGTTGAGCGTGGCCTCGCTCGTGGTTGAGCGTGGTCGAGCTCGGGGTCTAGCCTTTGCTCCAGGCGCTGGCCGAGCGGTACGCGGCCAACGCTTCACGCACCACTTCCAGCGCGCGGCCGCGGCCGTACATGCCTTCGACCACGCTCATCTTGTTTTCCAGGGCTTTGTAATCTTCGAAAAAGCGCTGGATCTCCATGGTGATGTGGGACGGCAGCTCGTGAACGTCGTGCAAATGCGCGAAAGCCGGGTCGTCGACGGCGACGGCGATGATCTTGTCGTCGATGCCCTTGTCATCGGTCATCGAGAAGCCGCCAATCGGGCGGGCTCGGACGATGGTCAGCGGGACCACGGGCTCTTGCATCAAGACCAAGATGTCCAGCGGGTCGCCGTCGTCAGCGTGGGATTGCGGCACGAAGCCGTAGTTGGCGGGGTAGTGGACCGATGAATACAGCACGCGGTCGAGCATCAACAGACCGGTTCGCTTGTCGAGCTCGTATTTGAGCTTCGAACCCTGCGGGATCTCGATCACGGCGGGGATGAAGTCTTCGAGGCCCTCGGGTACCAAGATGTCGTGAAGTGGGTGCACGCGGCCGAAGGTATCATCGTCCTCGGCGAGCGCTAGCTCCGTTTGTGCCGTTCGAACTATCAGAGCCGTCGGCCGGGTTTCGGCGCGTGAAGGAATCCAATTCCGTCCCGGTCTGAAGCGATTCAGTGCGCGGACGACTACGTTCGTATTGCATCGCTGTATCGAGGCTGTCACGACTGCGGGAGAGGGTGGGCGATCGCGAGCCTGCAGCGCACCTCGAGCAGCGCGGTGTTCTCGCGTGATAGCGGATTCGAAGCGCAAACCCCGCGAAGCGACTTCGCCAGGTGGAGTTCGAGTGCTGCACTGAAGGATCGAACGCACGCGTGAGTCGCTTGTAATCGTTGCCGAACGTTCGCTGCACCCTCAGATGCCGTAGCGAACGACGCGGTGTTTCGGGCTTGGCCAACCGATGACGGCTTCCGGGAAGGTCGCCAAGATCGCCAAGATTGCCAAGGTCGCCAAGAGCTTTGGGCGGCACATCGACACGGCATCAGAGCGAAGAACTCCGAGGAAATTTGGGGTCAACGCTTTCCGACCGAGGCTCCAGATCTCAACGCCGAAACGGCCTCGAGGTGCCCCCAGAAGTAGGTGGCGCTTCTGACCGGGCACATGGGTGACAGGTTCAGATTGCAGCCGGAGGGTCAGGGTGCACGTCGGGGTGCAACCGGAACAGAGCCTGGGAAGGTCTGCACCCGCGCCGCCGATTGACTTGAAAAATGACTGCGCTCGGCGCGATCAGCGAACCCCCAAAAACTCAGATCGATCGCAGCGGTTCATTGGGCGCACTGGGTCGCCATCAGGGCTTGGCGATCTTGGCAATCTTGGCGATCTTGGCGATCTTGGCGACCCTCACAGAAAGCGTGCTGGGTGCTCTCGGGGCTTGCAGCTCGAGCGATTGTCGACCTGCGCTTGCGACCCCGGTCGAGAACACGAGCCGCCACTGTGAGGTGCGTGGCGGGATCGCGATCGCCCCTCAGGCCGAACTTGCTCGCGAAGCTTCCGAGCAGAATATTGTCCTGGTTCGTGGGGCGCTTGCACGGCTCGGCGGAGCGCCTCATGATGGGTCGATGTGCACTCTGCCAGAGCGGAATTCATGACCCAAAGTGCTTCCTACCAAGCTCCGTTCCGGCCCGGAGGCGAGAGCCCCATCGACGCCGAGCTCGCGCGCAAGCTGCTCACGATCGCGCTGAGCCGCGGCGGAGAATACGCGGATCTGTTCTTCGAATATCAGGCAGGTGGTGCGATCAGCTTCGAAGAAGGCATCACGCGTAGCGCCTCGCGCGGCGTGAGCATGGGCATGGGCGTGCGCGTACAAAAGGGCGACGCCACCGGCTACGCCCACGTCGAAGACTTGAGCTGGGATGCCATGAAGCGCGCCGCCGAGACGGCCGCCCGCATTGCCCAGGGTGGCAAGACCATCGCGCCCCTGGCTATCGAGCGGATGTCTATCCCCTCGCGCTACGAGCTCGACCGGCTATCTATCGATCTGCCGGGGGTGGACAAGCGTTCGCTCTTGGAGCGCGCCAGCCGTGCTGCAATGGCGCACGACTCACGGATCATCAAGGCCGAGGCTTCGTTCGTGGAGGAGGTGCGCGAAATCCTGATTGCCACCAGCGACGGCCGTCTGGTGCATGACGTGCAACCGTTGATGCGTTTCGGCATCCGCGCCATCGCGGAGAAGGACGGGCGCCGAGAATCCGGCCGCAGTGGCGGCGGCGGGCGCATGACCCTGGGCTATTTCGATGGTCTTTCGCCGGAATGGCACGCCGAGCAAGCCGCTAAGCAAGCGCTGATCTTGCTCGACGCCCGCCCCGCCCCCGCCGGTCAGATGGAGGTGATCTTGGCGCCGGGTGACAGCGGGATCCTGCTCCACGAGGCGGTCGGCCATGGGCTCGAGGCGGACTTCAATCGCAAGGGCACCAGCAACTACACCGGTCAGGTTGGAAAGTCGGTGGCCAGTGATCTGTGCACCGTGGTGGATGATCCAACGTTCCTGCAAAGCCGTGGCTCGATCAATGTCGACGACGAGGGCGTGGAACCCAAACGGAGTGTCCTGATCGAAAATGGAGTGCTGCGCGGGTACCTGCAGGACCGTCTCTCCGCCCAACATTTCGGGGTAGGTTTCACGGGAAATGGCCGGCGTGAAAACTTCGCCTGCGCCCCCATGCCGCGCATGACCAACACCGTTTTGTTGGCGGGGCCGCACGATCCAGAAGAGATACTTTCCAGCGTTAAACGCGGCATTTACGCCAAAACATTCGGCGGCGGACAGGTCGACATTTCGAACGGCGATTTCGTGTTCTCGCTGACCGAGAGCTACCTGGTCGAGGACGGAAAACTAACTGCTCCGTTGAAAGGCGTGAATCTGATTGGCAACGGTCCAGAAACATTGCGTGATGTAACAATGCTTGGAAATGACGTGGCCATCTCCGATGGAATTTGGACCTGTGGCAAGGATGGCCAGAGTGTCCCCGTCGGAGTGGGCTGCCCAACCATCAAGATTGCGCGGATAACCGTTGGTGGCACCGAAATCTCCTGAATTTACACCTAGTCGAGCGAAAAGCTTCGTGGCGGTCATTGGGCACGGCCCGATGCTCGAACGGGAGGAGGGCGCGTCGTCGACGCTGAGGCAACTCGGCGCCACCGTGCGCACCCTCGACCTGTGGGACGATCCCGTCGAACTCATCGGTGACGATGACGACGAGCTCGAGATCCGCCCCCGAGCGCTGGTTTTCGAGGCGCTCGATCGCCCCGATTTAGCCGTCGCGGCGCTGCGCGCCGTGCGAAAGGAACCGTACTTCGACAACGTGGGCGCGCTGATCGCCGTAACCGTCGGCCAGATCGCCCGCATCGATCCCTCGAGCGGCTTCGACGACTTCTGCCTACACCCCTACGTCCCGGAAGAGCTGTACGGCCGCATCCGAGCGCTGGAGTGGCGCCGGAGTGAGTTTGCAACCGAGGAGCGGCACAAGGTCGCCGGCATCGTGGTCGACAAAGCCGGCCACGAGGTCTACGTCGACGGCCGTCCGATCTCGTTGACGGCGAAGGAGTTCGCGCTGCTCGCCTACTTGTGCGAGCGCCGCGGCAAGGTCCTGTCACGCGAGCATCTCCTGGCGCGTGTCTGGGGCAACCGGTACGAAGGCGGACCACGCACCGTCGACATTCACGTGCGTCGCCTGCGCGCCAAACTCGGTGACGCGCTGCCCCTCGAGACCCTGCGCGGTTCAGGTTACAAGCTGCGCGCCCCCGACACTGAAGACAGCAAGGGTCGGGGCGGCAACGCCGACCGCGGCGAGCGCCCGGAACCGGTGGACCCTGACGAGCAGGAGCAGGAGGTAGAGGAAGAAGCTGGCTGAGACCGTTCCTTCCTGCAAGGTCGCCGTCGGCGGGGGGGCCGCCGGCCTCGGAGGCCTTTATCAGTGCGAAAAGCGTCTCCTCACACGCGCTGTTTCGCTTCGGGCTTCGAATCGCTATGAATGCTGTGAATGCCAACGGATACGTCATTCGACGCCCTACGTGACCCAACTGCCTTGGCCCGGCCCGTGTGCGTCGCGTTCGACGGCACCCTGATAGCCACGCAGCTCTTCTCCGAGCGGGTCGCATTGCTGTTTCGTCAACGCCCGTGGGTGGCGCTCGCGCTGCCGTTCTGGATGCTCGGCGGCTCTGCCGGCCTGAAGCGTCGGGTCGCGCAAAGCAGCAAGCTCGATGTCACCTTCCTGCCCTATCGCCGGCCATTGATCGCGTCGCTGCAAGCTTGTCGAGACGGCGGTCGCAAGGTCGTGCTCGCTGGCGCCGCCGATCTGGAGCTCGCCGAGCGCGTCGCCAGCCACTTGGGCTTGTTCGACGCCGTATATATCAGCGATCCCGCTGCCGCCCCTTCGGCCACCTCCGAGTCACTGTCAGCGGCCTTTCCACAGGGTTTCGATTACATCGGTCACTCCGCCTCGGATCGCCCAGCGCTGGCCAGCGCGACGCGCGGCTTCTTGGTCGGAGCCGCGTCCGGTGCCGTGTCGGCGCTCGGGGACTTGAAGCAAGTGCAGGTGCTTTCGCGCCGGCCAAGCATCTTGCGCGCCTTGGTCAAGGAGCTTCGCCCCCACCAATGGGCAAAGAACGCGCTCGTGGTGGTACCCGCGATGCTCGCGGACACCCACTCGGTTTCGACGGTTGCCTATGGGGTGTTGGCTGCTGGAACTTTCTCGCTCTGCGCGTCCGCCGGCTACGTCTTCAATGATCTGCTCGATCTCGACGCGGATCGCATTCACCCGTCCAAGGCCAAACGCCCCTTCGCGAGCGGCGCGCTTCCGACCATCTTCGGTTTCCCGATTTTCATTGGGCTTTTGCTGGTCAGCTTCGCGCTCGCGCTCGCGTTCCTACCGAACGCGTTCGTGACCATGCTGGCGCTGTATTTCGTCGGCACCGTGTCGTACTCGCTGTACCTGAAGCGCTTGCTCTTGCTGGACGTGCTGGTGCTCGCGGGCTTGTACACTCACCGCATCCTCGCCGGCGGCATCGCCTCCGACGTTCGCGTCAGCGCCTGGCTGCTCGGCTTTTCCATGTTCTTGTTCACGAGTCTGGCGTTCGCCAAGCGTTTCGTGGAGCTGCACGCGCTGGGCAACGACGAACAGGTGAAAAATCGCGGCTATTCGCGGGTCGATTTGCCGATGGTCACGGGCATGGGCACCGCCAGTGGCTACGTCGCGGCGTTGGTGTTCATGCTCTACGTGGACAGCAGCACCGTACGGGCCGCCTATCGGGAGCCGGCCTTGTTGTGGTTGGTTTTGCCGGCTCTGCTCTATTGGCTGGGCCGGATTTGGCTCTTGGCCGGGCGCGGCCAGATGCAAGAAGATCCAGTCAAATTCGCGCTGAGCGATCGCAAGAGCCTGACCTGCGTCGCGCTGATCGGCGCGATCGTCGTTACCGCGCGCTTCACCCCCGATTGGCTCGTGGCGCTGCTGCGTTGAGGTCTGGTTTTGCTGCTTGACTCAGTCGAGCAGCCTGGAAATCTGCTCGAGGATCGCTTCCTCGGCGGGGCCGACAAGTAGATCGCTCACGATCAAATTCTTGGCGGCGCGCAGTACGTCCGTGCGGCGCGCTTTCAGGACGCCGAGGTTGGGCGGCGGGAGCGGCGCTTTTCCTGCCAAGCAAGCCGAGAGTAACTCGAGCTGGTCGGCCGTGAATCGGCTCTTGCGAGCGAAGGCCAAGAGCGCGCCTGCTTCCTCGGGTGAGATGTCATCGTCGACCCACGCGACCTGCAATAGGAGCTTGACGAGCTCGAAAGCAAACGGATCTGGGCTAGACTCGGTTGACATTCTGCGCAGCGTATCGGGCTCCGGGCGATCGTTCAATCTCCGCTTTTGTGCGGCTTTCGGCGCGATTGACGGGCGCTCTTTGCGCGGCTGTACGGGCTCTGATAGTCGGACCCGGCGATGGCTCGTTCAGCAACACCGGTAAAGACAGATCTGCTCGTGGTGTCGGTGGGCTGCCCGTCCGGGATTGGTCCCGAGGTGTCGCTGCGCGCGGCCGCCAAAGTGCCCGGTACGGTGCTAGTCGGGGATTGGGACATGCTGTGCGAGGCCGCCGAATTGGTCAAAGTGCCGCGCAAGCGTGTGCGCCCCTTCGACGGCGAGTGCCGAGATCCTCGGGCGATCTACGTCCATAGCGTGGGCCCCAAGCTCTTGCCTCGCGATCGCAAGCCGGGCAAGCCGAATGCAGCTTCGGGCGCGGCCCAGCTCGCGTATATCAACGAAGCTTACCGGCTGACCAAGGCCGCGCCGCGCCGCGCGCTGGTCACCGGCCCCGTGAGCAAGGCCGCGATCGCGCACTCCGGAGCGCCCGGCGCCGCTCATTTCCTCGGCCACACCGAGTGGCTCGGTGAATTGGACCGGGCCGCGCTGACCGTGATGTGCTTTGCGGCAGGACCTCTAGTCACCAGCTTGGTGACCACCCATTTGCCGCTCTCGAAGGTGCCCCAGGCACTCAGCCCACGGGGCGTCAGTGACTCGGCGTTTCAGCTGGCCGCGCTGCTCTTGGCGATTGGCAAGAAACGCCCAAAAATTGCGATTTGTTCGCTCAACCCGCACGCCGGGGAGAGTGAGCTGTTGGGCCAAGAGGAGCGCACGGCGATCGTTCCCGGCATCCGTGCCGCGGCCAAGCGCCTCGGCCGGCGCGCGGAGTTGCTCGGGCCGATTGGCGCCGAAACCGCGTACCGCAAAGCCCTGGCCGGGGACTATCAGGGCGTGGTCGCGATGTACCACGACCAAGCCACCATCCCGATGAAGCTCGTGGCTTTCGGCGATGCGGTCAACGTGACGATGGGCCTTTCGATCGTGCGAACCAGCGTTGATCACGGAACCGCCTACGACATTGCTTGGACTGGAATTGCCGACGCGGCTGGCATGCGCTCGGCTTTGGAGCTCGGGCGCCGACTCGTTTCTGGTCGCTGATGACCCTTTCAGATTCCGAACTCGCCTACTGTTTTCACCAGCGTGCACGCCGGGCGATGCTGGCTGGCTTGGAGGCCTTGGCGCGCGCGCCGAGCGAGCTGTTGGGCAAGGGCTTGGACGCGGAAACCGTGCACGAGGCGTTGTGCGTGACCGTCATGCGCTTCGTGGTGCTGTCTTTGGGGCGCGCGCGCGGATTGTTCGCGCACGAACCAGACTTTGCCTCCGGTCGGCTGTTTGCGCCGCTCGACGCGCGCTTCGAGACGCGTGCTCTCGTTCGTGAGGGTGTGCTGTGTTGGGATTTTGCGCGCGCGTTTGCCGGAGCCGAAGCGGCATTCCACGCGGAGCTGGGCGACGGTCTGCGAAGCGACGGCGTGGACATGGCCGCTTGTCCCGCCGAGCTGGTCGGCAATCTGTACGAGCTGTTGTTGGGGGAAGGCGTGCAGCAGGACGAGCAGGGCCGATTCGAGCTCAAATCTGGCAAGAGACGCAAACAAACGGGCACGTTCTTCACGCCGCGTGCGTTGACCGAGGTCGTCGTTCAACGGGCACTCGAGCCGCTTCAGCGACGGATCCGCAGCTCGTCGCACCGCGCTCATGATTTCGTGATCGACTTCCGAGTTTGCGATCCTGCGGTGGGTGGCGGCGCCTTCCTGCTGGAAGTGATGCGCGCGCTGTCGCTGCAGCCCGCTGCGCGAATGAGCCGAGAGCAGCGCGAGAGCGAGCGGCGGCAAGCGCTCGTGACCCGCGTCGTGCATGGCGTCGATCTCAACCCGATAGCCCTGGCGGTCGCCGAAGCGGCGCTCTGCCTGTTCGTGGCCGAACCGACTTTCTCGTTGCAGGAGGCGGGCAAGAATCTGCGCGTGGGTGACGCATTGCTCGGTCCACCCTATCGCGCCGAGGGCCTCGGGGCGGACCCACGCGGCAGCCGAAGGCCGGAGCCCCGGGCCAGCCAGAAGCTCGATTTCTTGCGCGAATTTCCAGAGGTGTTCGAGCGCGGTGGCTTCGACTTGGTGATCGGCAATCCGCCTTGGGTCGCCTATGCCGGTCGCGCTGCGCAGCCGCTTTCGCCCGAGCGCAAAGCCTATTTTGCCGATCACTACAGCGCGCTCAAAGGCTACCCAACGCTCCACGGCCTATTCGTCGAGCGCGCGCTGCGGCTCGCACCGCAAGGCACGGTGGCGCTGGTGGTCCCCAGTCCGATCGCCGATTTGCACGGCTATCGCGCGGTGCGGCGCGTCGTGCGAGCCACGCACACGCCCTGCGAGCCGATGCTCGAGTTCGGCCAAGACGCTTTCGCATCGGTGACTCAACCCTGTTTTGCGCTGATCGCCGAAGCCAGTACCGGCAGCGCCGCGGCGCAGAGTGGGGACGAGCAGCCCTTCAGGCTCGCCGAACGCCAGCGTGCCGCTGGTTCGGCCGCTGAGGTACTGGCGCCCGCCGCCCTGCTCGAGCTGGCCAAAGCGCGCGGCTTCCCGCGTGAGCTGTTTGGAGAGATGGGCTTTCAAACCACGAGCGTGGTGAGCAAGCAGCTGCTCCGCAGGAGCACTGACCCGGATGCCATCCATCACTACCCGCTGCTCGAGGGTCGGGACGTGCGCGAGTTCTCGGAAGGCGAACCGCGGCTGTTTCTGGCGCCCGATGCCGATGCATTATCCAAGGCACGCTGCCGGCTCCGAAATCGTGACGACTACCAGCGTGTCAGTTTCGTCATCCGGCAAACCGCGCGCTACCCGATCGCGGCCCTGCATCGAGGGCTGCCGTTCCGCAATTCGCTCTTGGCCGGATTTGCGGTCGACGGCTTACCTGCAGACCTGGTGGTCGGACTACTGAACAGCTCACTGTACCGGGCGCTGCACCTCGCGCTCCGCCGGGACGCGCGTCAAGCCACCTTTCCGCAGGTCAAAATCGGGCATCTTCGGGCGTTGCCCGAGCCGCCGAGTGATCCTGGCCGGCGCGCCGAAGTCGCCGAGATCAGCGCGACGCTGACGCGCTCCGGGTTCGACCGGGCGCTCGCGGAGCGCTTGGATGCGGCAGTATTTGGTCTATTTGCGCTGGAATCAGCGGAAGTCGACGAGATTCTGCAGTTCCTGTCAGCGCGTGGGGCCGCCCGACATTGAGCATCGGCCCGCGCCAGGCGGTGCCCGCGAAGTAGTACGATCCAGGCAGGGAATGGTATACCCGCAAGCGGAGTTTACCGAAGACTCACCCGTCTCCCAGCGCGTCTCTCAGCGATGTCTCAAATACGTCCCGGTATTTTGATCGCGATCATCGTCTTCGCGGTTTTCGCGGCGTATGCTTATCTTGCACCGACTACTTATCGAACTCAGGCGCTGCTGCTCGTGGAGTCGGCGACCCCTTCCGTTCCGTCGAAGCTGCCGGAGCCACTCGAAGCCGCGCGCCGCCTGAGTGAGGCCATTCTCGATCGCGTCATGCTCGAGCGACTCGTGAAGGAGCGCGCGGTGTCCGACGCGCCCGAGGCAAGGGCCGCCGCCGCGAGCCAGGTTCGTCTTTCGCTCGAGATCGATACCAGCGACGCGCACGCCTTCAGCATCAGCTATCGGGATACGAATCGCGAGCGCGTCCAGCGTGCCTGCAATGACCTGGCCCGCCGCGCCTTGGAGTTGGCGCCCCTGGTTTTGGTCGATCGCAGCGCCGAGCGTGAGAGTGAGCTGCAACGCCAGCGGCAAACCCAAGAGTTGGCCGCGTTCTTGGCGCTGCATCCGGAAGCCGCCGCGGAAACTCCCGTGACCGGCGAGTCGCCCGAGAAGGACCCCGCGCTTTCTGCGTTTCACGCCGAGAGAGCCAATCTCGAAAAGCGCCTGCTCGAATTGGGCAGCGGGCGAGCTTCGGACAACCCGTATCTCGAGGCCCGAGAGTCCGATCCGACGCTGCTACGACGCCGTCTGGCAGAGATCAATTCCGCGCTCAGCGCGCGTCGAGAAGCCTTCAACGCCAAAGTTCCGGGCAAAGGACTGTCCCCGGAGCTGCGGGCCGAGTGGAAGCGGCTGCTCGAGGCGGTGACCAAAGCCGGCGCCGAGGGGCAGCCCGTTTCGCCGCCGCTGGTGGCGCGGATTGCCACCGTCGCGCCGCTTCCCGGTGGCCCGATCGATCCGAATCGGCCGCTCCTGCTCTTCTTTGGGGTCGTGTTCGGTGGCGGCTTGGGTGCCGCGTATGCGCTCGTGGCACGAGCCACTCAGCAACGTCGCACGAAATCGAGTCGCCCTCCGCCGGCTGGGATGTATGCCGCGAATCTCGAGGTGCCCCCGGCGCCCGCGGTTCCCTCGGGGCTCGGACCAAGCGTTCCCTCGTATCAACCCCAGGCGCAGGCGGCACCACTTCCGCAGTCATCACCACCCGCGTACCCCAGCGGGCCGCCGATCGTTCCGGTACCCCAGCGTCCGATCTCTTCATCGCCACCGGCAATGGCGTTCGATCGGACGCAGCCTCTCGCGATTCCGGGACCGCCAGCGGCCAGCGTGGAGCGCCAAAACCAACCTTCCAATCCGCCGCCCGCCGCCGCGCCAGCGCGTCGCTTCGCCTCCACCTTGGTGCTGCCACCCGCCGAAAATCCGTTGGCTGCCGATCCCAAGGCCGACCCCGTGCTGGCCTCGGCCGCGCGCGCCTGGGACGACGAAATCCGCGCGCATGCCGTGCCCGGCTTTGCGGTGGTGCGACCCGGCTCTGAACCGCCGTCGGCGCGACCTGCGTCGAGCGCACCACCGGCACCGGCCGTGGTCGAAACGCCCTCCACTCAATCACCTGCGAGCCGCGGAGCTCGTTCGCGGCCGCGCAATCAAATGAAGGTGACGCAGCCCCTCGGCTCGTTCCTGCCCGAGCTGCTGCTGAAGGAGAACGCGGCCCTGCGCGGCGAAGCTGCGCCCCGGCCTTCGGAGCCGTCGCGGCCGCCGGGGGTTCCGCGCTCCCCCGTCGCGCCGCGCAGTCCATCGGTCGCGCCGCAGTCTCAATCGCGTTACAGCTACGTGAGCTCCGTCCCGCCGGCAGAGAACACGGTCACCATCGTGCGCCCGACCCCGAGTAATTGGGCTCCGGATCCCACGCTCCTGCCGGAGCTGCGTCGCCCGGTTTGTGAGCAACTGTATCCCTTGGCCGTCGAGGGCTGCTTCATCGTGCTGGTGGTGGGCGTCCCGGAATCCGTCGAGCAAAAGTCGCGCGTCGCGGCCGAGCTTGCGCTTGCTCTGGCCGAGTCGGGTCACCCGCGGATCTTGCTGATCGACGGTGACATGCAGAGCCCGCGCGTGCATCGCTTGATGCACGTCGAGATGCCGATGAGTGCAGGCTTCTCCCAGCAGCTGCGTGATCGCATCAACAACAAGGGTGACCGGCGTTGGACGGTCGCAAGTTGTGGCAAGGTCCTGCACGTGTTGGCCGAGGGCATGATGCGCTCACCCGGGCTCTTGCTCTCGCAGCAGTTCTCCGAAGGTCTCGCGGATCTCCGAAACTACTACGACTTCATCGTCATCGACGGTCCCAGCTCGTCGCTCCCCGTCGAGTCGCAAGCGCTCGATGCGGTGGCCAATGGCGTGGTTTACGTGTGCGGCAAACAAGGCTCGCCTGCGCTCGCACAACTACAAGCGATGTTCCGCGATAAGCGCTTGCAGACCGTCGTGACCAGCCCGTGATCCGAGCGGGCGCGCGTGGCCCGCTCAATCGTTCTTGGAACCGTGCGCGAGCTGCTTCAGCAAAATCAGGAAAAACTTTGGGTCGCGCAGGAGATAGCGCGCCGCGAGCCGGCGTGGCTCCTGACCGAGACGGTACAGCCATTCGAGTCCCGCCTTGGACATCCAGCTGGGGGCGCGCTTTTGAATGCCCGCGACGAAATCGAGACTAGCGCCCACTCCGATCAGCACCGCGGGCTTGAGCAGCTCGGCGCGCGTGTAGCTCCAAATCTCTTGCTTGGGCGCACCCAGCGCGACCAGCACCAGATCCGGTTCGGCGCGCCGGATGCGCTCGGCGACCTCGTCGGCATGGGCCTTTTTGTTGACGTCGATGCGCGAGGCATCCGTGCCGACGATGCGAATTCCCGGCAGTGCAGCCTCTAGCTTGCTCTTGGCCAGATCGGCCACGCCCGGCTCTCCGCCCAAGAAGTACACCCGATGGCCGCGTTCAGCGGCACGGCGCAACAGCGGCATGACCAGATCCGAACCCGAAATTTTTTCGGGCAGCGGCGTGCGCAGCAGACGTGATGCCCAGAGCACCGGTGTGCCGTCGACGAGTGACAATGCGGCTGCCGCGTAGGCGGTGCGAAAGCGTTCGTCGTGCTCCGCCATGACGACGTGATCGACGTTGGGCGTGAACACGGTGCCGCCATTCTTGGCGCTGATCAGGCGATCGATGGCGTCGATCGCCCCGTCGAAGTCGACCACATCGATCGGAACTTTACCGATCCTGATTCGAGGCAGCGCGAGTTGACTCGTGCTCAAGAGCCCGTGCCCCCGAGAACGACGGGCAGCGTGCGTGCCAGCACGTACAGATCCAGCCACGGCGACCAGCTGCGAACGTATTCGACGTCGAGGTGCACGCGCTGCTCGAAGGTCGAAGCATTGCGCTCGGTGACTTGCCAGATGCCGGTGATGCCCGGCTTGACGCGTAGGATCACCGCTTCTTGTCCGTTCATGTCGGGGATTTCCCGTTCCAGGTAGGGACGCGGGCCGACCAGGCTCATGTCACCCACGAACACGCTCCAGATCTGAGGCAGCTCATCCAAGCTGTATTTGCGCAGCACGCGGCCGATCCGGGTGACTCGCGGGTCCACGGTGAGCTTGTGGAACTCCTCGTACTCGGCGCGCATCGCTGGATTGTTGGCGAGCACCTCGAGCAGGCGCTTCTCGCCGTCGCCGTACATGGTGCGAAACTTGTATGCCACGAAGCGCACGCCGTCTTGTCCGAGGCGCTTCTGGGTGTAAAAGATCGAACCTCGTGAGTCGAGCTTGATCAGAATTGCCATCACGAGCACGAACGGCAACACGCACAGACCACCGAGCGTGGTCAGCACGACGTCCATCAAACGCTTGGCGAGGCGCGGCCCCGCAAGCAGCAGCTGCCGTCGCACTTCGATCCCGAGCACGCCGCCCAAGCTGTGCGTCGGCGTACCGAAGTGCGCGACGTTGAAGAGGTCGGGGATGACCAGCACGCTGGAGTAGCCTTCGGCGTAGCGCTCGATCACGCTCAGCAGGGTCGCCGCCTCCAACTTGGGCATGGCGATCACCGCGGATCGGATGCCCAAGCGTTGCGCGAGGATGGGCGCGAGTTCGAGGCCTCCCACGATCGGCACGCCCTCGACCTCGGCGAACTGCTCGAGTACGGAGCGCTGCGACGGCGTTTCGAAATCGTCCGCTTTGCTGGCGGCGTGCGAAGACTCCGGCCCCTGGCGCACGGACTGCACCATCAGGTCCTCTTCGCCCCAGGTCGCGCGGACGGTCCCGTGCTTCGTGGGATCGTCGTCCAAGATGGCGACGGGCTTCAGGCCGAGCTGCGGACGATGCTGAAGAGTACTGACGACCGCTCGCCCGACCTTTCCGGCACCGAAGACGACCACCGATTGGCCCCACCAGGGCCGCTTCGAAAGCTGTGAACGAAGGACGCCACGACCGATTGGAACCAGTAAGACGGAGACGAACCAGCCCACCAGCCAGGCCAAATGCGGCATGTTTTGGGGGGCGCCACCGCGTGCCACGGCGATCATCCACGAACCCAGGTAGACCAGCGAGATCGTCAGCGTGCAGCGGCGGATCTCCTCCGACGGGCTGGGCGGCGTGAGGCCGTACATTTGCACCGCCGTGAGCGCGGCAATGCACATCGGCAGCAGCGCGATCACGCTGAAGCGCTGCGCGCGAGTCAACTGATCGCTAGCCACGATCACGCCTACCAGCGCGGCGGCCAGGCTCAGCGTCAGTACATCTGTCATGATCAGCAAGGCGCGCGAGAGGCGCGGCCGGCAAAGCACGTTCAGCCCGACGATGGACGGGTTCTGTCGCGCGCGGTGGGCCAGCCCCGTGCCGCTGCTTCGAGCGACCCGCACCTGTTCGATCAGCGCGTTGGCGATGGCGCGCGAGTCACAGGCGCCCATCTGACGCAGGATGGCACCCACATGCCCGCCGCGCTCCGACTGGACACGCAGCGCCTGGCGCAGCTGTTCCGGAGTGATGGCCCCGTTTCGGATCAGCACCTGTCCGATCTCGTTGTTCCGCTTGCGACGACGTTTATAGAACGCCGGAACGCGGTTGGGCCTGCCTGATGGCCCCGCGACTAACACTGGCTTTTCTCCTTGACTCATTCACGCCGGCGCTCAGCCGAGACCGGCGACCTGAACCATACCTTTAACGACCGATTGCATGTTCTCGATCCTCTTTAAGGCAACATTGCCTTCAATACCCCACATTCGATCGAGTGGGAAGGCGCTTCGAACTGCCCCGGCAGCGACGGCGCAAAAAATCAGGCCGGTCGCTCAGAACTCGTCGAGCAGCCTTCTCAGTTGATAGGGGGTTCGCGCGCCGATTAATGTCACCGAGACGCCTTCGGCGTCGCTGGCGTAGTTCATCGCGAGATGAGCGAGGCTCTTGCCACGCTCGGCAGCGCGCTGGTGAAGCTCCGCGAGCTGCGCCGTGCGTTGGGCGAGCTGCTCCGGCGACCGGCAGTAGCGAGACAAGTCTTCGGCGCTCGGAGTGGGCTTGACCAGCAAGCCGTTCCCGAGCACCTCGCGCGCGATGCAGGCGATTTTCTTCGAGCGTGCCAGCGGCAAAACCGTCTCGGCGGCGCCGGGCTCGAGCAAGCTGAACACGAACTGAATCGAAGCAATGGTCGGAAAACGCAGGGCTGCCAGGGCCGCTTCGATCGAGTCGCAAGAAATGCCGTAGTGTCTGATTTTGCCTGCGCGTTTCAGATCGTCGAGAGCGATCAGCCAATCGCCCCGCTCCACGACCTCGACCGGCGGGCTGTGGAGTTGAAACAGGTCTACGTAGTCCGTCCGCAGACGTCGTAGACTTGCTTCAACCGCGGCAGTTAGATAAGCCGGCGAGAAATCCTGAACTACGCTGCCACGAGCGACGCCCGGAAGCTGCTCTCGCTTGATTCCAAGCGCTTTGATCAGCGGCCGCAAGAGAGGCTTCAGGCGGCCAGCCAGTCTGCGGCGACCGGGCAGGCTGTAGCCGGCTTTGGTCGTGATGATGACGTCGGAACGTCGTTTGCCGAACACGCGGCCCAGCAGCGCTTCGCTTTCGCCTTGGCTGTACATGTCGGCAGTGTCGAAGAAGTTGATGCCGCCGTCCCTCGCAACCGCCAACAGCCTGACGAAGCTCTGCGTGTCTCCTTGAAAAACGCCGCCGATCCGCGCGCAGCCGAAGCCGAGCTCGGACACCTTCAAGTCCGTGTCGCCAAAAGCGCGCATCTCCATCGCGAGTCGCTCTCCACCTGATTCTAGGAAATGTAGGTTGCTACGTCCGTTGGGCCAGTCGAACTAGCCCGTGGCTAGGGTCATGCCGTGGTATACGATGCGCAAGTGGAAGACAACCGAGTGGTCGTGATAGGCAGTGGCCCACCTGGAGCCGCCGCCGCATTGTTTCTGCGTCGCGCAGGCCTCGAGGTCCTGATTCTCGAGGCCGGTTCGAAGAGCGCTGCGCGGGGGCTCACGGCCCGGATTGGTGGTCTGACCGTGGCCAAGCGCTCCAAAGAGCTCAAGCTGCGACGCGGCGTGACCAAGACGGCTGATCCGGATGCGATGCTGTTCGAGGAGCTCGCGCCCGGCGGGCTCAGCAACCACTGGAGCTGCGCGGTCCCTCGCTTTTCACGTGAGGACTTCGCGGACGCCGAGCGCGCAGGTGAAGAGCACACCTGGCCGATTGGCTACGACGATCTCGCGCCCTGGTACGAGCGAGTCGAGCCTTTGCTCCATATCGCTGGCTCGAAAGTAGACGATCCCCAGCTACCGGCGGG
>DATEPG010000191.1:0-9446 GCA_035273265.1 Polyangiaceae bacterium | reverse complement strand
CCTGCACCTGCAACCACGCCTCCGCCGCCACCTGCACCGCCCGCGGGAGGACCGGCGTGATCGGCCGGAATCGTCGGCACGCACGGCACGATCGGGTTCGGCGTGAGCGCGCCGGCTTTATAGGCACCGATGTCCGGGGTGCCCGAGCGCGTCCGGGGTGGAACGAAGCACTTGGCCACGCCACCGAGGCTCTTGATGTATTCGTAGTCGATCGAATACTGCCACCAGCTGCCCTGCACCATGCTGCCAATCGGGGTCGGCGGCTTCTTGACGATGCACTTGGGGTCGAAGCCAACGTCATTCATGGGCACTGCCGCGTTCGTGCCGCCCATGCCGATCAGCGCGGTCGCCGCGGCTGCCAAAGTGAAGTCGGGGTTCGTGCCATCGGGTGCGGTAAAGTGCGTCACCGCGCCCTTGCCTTCGACGTTGTTCATCCAACCCGAAGTCGGCTTGTTCTGAATCGGCTGCGCGCCGGGACCCGTGCCAGTCGCCCAGAACACGTTGTTCATGAAGGTGACGCCGGTCCTCGGATCCGTCTGCCCGCTGGACTGCGCGGTGAAGTAGACCTCGCTCGGATTGGTCGGCCCCGTGGCCCGCGTGTCCCGGGCATTGTGATAGCAGGTGTTGTTGATGAACTTGGTGTTCGAGCTGCGAGTCAAACGAAAGCACGACCCGCCATTGCCAAAGGCGATGTTGTTGATGAACGTGGCGCCGTTCGAATTCTCGTCGACGATGAAGCCGTTGCCGTCACTGTGCTTGCCGGGCGAATCCGGCGCCTGTGCGACATCGTGGTTATCCATGTTCTCGAAGGAGATGTTGCCTTCGACCAGATTCCCCGTCCCGTGAACCTCCAGCAGTGTAATGCCGCTGGACCACGAGTGGCGGATGCTGCTGCCGTTGTGGGCAGAGATGCTGTTCTGAATGTGCAGACCTTCAGCGCTGAACATGGTGAAGCCGGTCCGGCCATTCCCGTCAGCGATGCAGTTCTTGTATTCGAAGTGGCCGTTCGAGGTGGGCGGCGTGGCCGGATCGCCATCCTGATACTTGTTGCTGAAACCGCTGCTCCAGCCACGCATGACCAACCCGACGAAGCGCAGGTAAGTCGCTGACTCGGCGTACATGCCGGAGGCTTGCTCGTCCTCGAGCGGACCAACGCCAGGCCCCTCGATGATCGGCAGCGCACATTCATCGGCCTGAAAAGTGGTGTAAGCGGGCGGCGTGGGCTGCGTGTTCGCCGGCGGATAAATGCCCTGCTTGTAGATGCCGTCCTTCAGCACCACGGTATCGCCGGGCACTGCCAGCTTGGTCGCGGCGTCGAGGCTACAGGGGATGTCGTAATAACAGCCGCTCGTGGCGGTCCCGTCAGGCCCCGCGTAGTAGGTTGTCGCACTCGCGGACGACGCGAAGGCGAGGACGACGAGCAAGGAAGAACAAAGGACAATCGGCTGTCTCATGGCTATTGGCATCCGTTAGGCAAAGACGCAGCGGGCCCGCCGCGCCAAAGATTGGTCTGTATCCGAGTGATCGGCGTGTCGCCCCAAGGTTTCAAGCACACTTTCCCGAAAAAGCACTAGCTTTGCTCCAGATCACGCGCAAGGCCCCCAGGCCGAGGCTGGCCTGAAGGAGGAAGTACCCGGAAGTTGCCAGGGGCAGGCGCACTGATCATGCATGCGGGGCACAAGTCGGGTGTTCACGCGCCGCCCAACGTGCTTGTCCCAGCTTTAACGCGCTGTCCCACAACGTAACCCGGCGGAGTCCGCCGCTTCTCGCCCGCGCCCGCCGCCGTTCGCGCCCGCCTGGACTGCCATGCCGGACCGCTCAATCGCCACCCTGCCGGGCTCGATGATCCAGCGCCCTCGACTGCGATGGAGCGATGGACACGCGGAAGCCGCGGGCCCGAGGCGGTCTCGTGTCGTTTGCAAGAGCGGGCGATCGCGGTCCCGCAACGCACCTCGAAGCGCGCGGTGTTCTCGTCGCAAGTCGGGAGCGGACGGCGCCCATGAGCACCCGAGACCTGTGTCACCGCGCGAAGGAATGGAGACGACTTCACCAGGTGGAGTCTCACGCTTCGTGAACAGAGAAGACGTCGTAAGCGTGCGATTGGTCGTGCCCACGAACACGACCGTCTCGGACACCGAGTGTCGTGCCTCCTGATGACGTTCAGCCGCTGGCGGTCGGCCACATTCGCCTTTCGGTGACACATTCGAGGCGCTCGTCGCGGCCGCAGGACGCCTTCTGGCGACTTGGCACCGTGCCCGAGTTCGTGAGCCTGACGGGGGCGCGATAGCGAGCTCGGTATCGACGACGCGGACCGCCTCGAGGCTGCGAAGCCGAAGGCACTGACTCAACACGCGCGCGGCGCCTGTTTTTTTGGTTCACAGTGGAGATCCGGCGGGTTCCTGCGTATACAATCAATGGGAGACAACTGGGCACGGGGAAAGTCACATGCAATTTGTACCGAAAGAGGCGCACCTTGGATTTGAGGCAGCCACACCCGGTTCGCTACCCTGGCAGATGGTGCCAGCCGGAGGGGCTCGTGGACTCAAGCTGTCCCATGCGCAAAATCTGCAGTTCATGATCGAGCCCGCCGCTGGCAGCGGGCTGAGCGGCGGGCTTGGCCTCAGCGAGACCAAACTTAACTCGACCGCGGCACGCGAGATTTGGATCCAAGGACGCGTCCCTGGACGATACTTGGTGAGCGCGAGTCGAGGGGGCGTGCCGGTGGTGCCGCTCGAGGCCGAGGTGTTCCCGGAAAAGGTCGTCAAAATCGCCTTCTACATCATGCCCGACTGTGTGGGAAACTGGGACGTGAGCAAGTTGACCGAGCTGGCGAACGCGATCTGGTTCCCACAAGCCAACGTGCGACTCGAATTTCTCGGCGCTTGGACCCCCGAGAGCGCCACGAGCCAATTCCGCGTCAGCGGACCGATCGATCTCTCCCAGGCCCAGCTAAATGCCCTGTACGAGTACGGAAACAATTGGGCGGCAAACCTGCTGGTCTACTTTGGCGGGAGAAAGATTGCAGGGATCAGGGGCTATTCGACGAACGCCATCACCGCCGGCAACAAGACCTACGTCGATACCAGCACTCATCGCAAGCAGGACTATGCGAAGATGGGCCGCACCCTGGCTCACGAGATAGGTCACGCCATCTGCCCAACAAGCGTAGGGCACGATGGCAAGCCAACGGACCTCATGTTTGCGACGAACAAGAGCGGCGGGACACGAATTCGACGAACTCGCGTTCGTCAGGTCATTCGTTAGGGCGCATGAACCTTGAATCCTATACCTCGGTCGCCTCGTTGCTTGCGCTAGCTATTGCTTGCAAGGCGAAACCTCCGCCTGGCGTTGCACACGATCCAAAGGCGAAGGACGCCAGCGGTTCCCTCGCGACGCTCGACGGGTTTGAAGGTGAGATCGGGCTCTCGTCCAAAGGCACGCTCGACGAAATTCCACGGCCGTCAAATCCAATGAACGTCAAGGCGCTCGTGAAGGGCGGCCGGTTGCGGGTGCCCCTGCCGGACTTACTTGGTGTCACGGCGTATCTTGGAATGGCCTATCTCATTGTCGTGCCTGAAAAGAAGGAGCTGTATGCAGTCTCCGACAACAAGCTGGAGGCCATCGTGATCGGCCTCGACGAACTCGTGGCTCATTCCCGAAGGCAGAATCGGACCAAGCCGGGGCCGAGCACGAACGGCGCAAAGCCCTTCGAGGCGTATCACAGCGGGCAGACGGACCAGGTTGCCGGTTACGCCTGTGAACGTTGGAACGTCGAGTTCGGGTTGGACAAGATGGAACTTTGCGTTGCAAAGCTTCCGACCCCCTGGTTGCGGGTCTCACTCGGGGCGCTTGCGTCTGAGTACCCATGGGCAGCGGAGCTCACGGACGGCAATCACCTACCGTTGCGGCTCATCATGCGCCTCGCCGGCGCCGAGCAAGGTCGGCTTGAAATCACTCACATCGAAAAGAAGGGCGTTCAAGCGAGCAGCGTGCAAGTCCCACCCAAGTACGCCGTTTCGACGTTCGCCCAGCTGCTCCGCTCATTTACGATCCATACCGCTCCAAATCCGACTTCGCACTAGCTTCTCGCGACGCGTCAGTGGCCCGACCAAACCGCCGTGCGGTTGGCCGTGCATACGAACACGTGCTGAAAAAGCCACACGGGTGTTGCCAGTCGAATTGAGATCGTAAGCGATTCCAAAGCTGACATCCCAACGGCGCGCAAACCCCTCACGCTGCCAGCGAAATAAGCGTCAAGCGCTTGGCTTCAGCGCGACGTTACCGTCGTGCCGACAAGATCGAAAACAAGGGCGGGCTGTGAGGTGCGCTGCTGGCTCGCGATCGCCCCTCTTGAAAGGCGATCGCTGGCTCACCTGAGACGTCAGGCTCGGTCCGGTTGCGGTGAGGCAACGCCCACCCCGGGAATCCCCGAGAACGAGAAGGCTTGTCCTTCGATGACGAAGCGCGCGCACAGGGCGCCTTCGTTGCTCGAGGACGGCCCCAGCGAGACTTCGAACTCGCCGGGCTCGACTACGCGCTGTTCGTAGGCATCGACTAACGACAGTCGCTCTTGCGGAATGCTCAAGCGGACCGTGCGCCGTTCGCCCGCGGCGAGAGTCACACGAGCGAACGCGACCAGTACTTTGTTCACCCAGGTGACGGACGTCACTAGGTCGGAGGCATACACTTGAGCGATCTCGGTCCCTTCGCGCGCGCCGCTATTGTGGAGCTCGAAGCTGAGCTCCAGCGCTTCAGCCGCTGCCAGTCGCGATTTCGAGAGGCGCAGGTTCGAATATTCGAAGCGCGTGTAGCTGAGTCCGAAGCCAAAAGCGAAGCGCGGGTTCTGATCGAGATCGGCGTAGCTTTTGCCGTGTTGGCCCCGCACTTGGCTGTAGTAGCTGGGCTGTTGGCCGACGTGCTTCGGAAATGAGATGGTGAGTTTGCCGGACGGGTTGAGATCGCCAAGTAGCAACTCGGCGAAGGCCGCGCCGCCCTGCATGCCGGGGTTGAAGCAACAGACGATCGCGGCGGCGTGCTCGCTCGAGGCGGGCAGCACCAGTGGTTTACTGCCCACTAGCGCCAGTACGAACGGCTTGCCCAAGGCGGCGATCCCATCCAAGAGCGCGGCTTGTCCGCCAGGAAGCTCCAGCGTGGCCGTGCTGAGTGTCTCGCCGATGAAGGGCAATGCGTCGCCCAACGCGAGCACGATCAGGTCGGCATCCGCGCAGGCCGCGAGCGCTTCTGGCAGCTCACTCGTGTCCGTCGAGTTGAGCACGCAGCCGCGCGCGTAAGCGACGGATACGGACGCTGGGACGCGCGCTCGGATCCCGTCGAGTAAGGTGACCGTGCACGCACGCGGGTGCCGGCCCGCGCTGGGCGGGTGCTGCGAGCTGCCCAATGACCAATCGCCGAGCTGCGCCAAGTCGTCGTCGGCGTTGGGACCAATGACCGCGATCTTTCGCAATTGATCGGGCGAAAGCGGCAGTGATCCGTCGTTCTTCAGCAGCACCAGCGACTGTCGTGCAAGCTCTAGGTTGAGCGCGCGGTGCTCGGCGCAGGCGATCACGCTGGCTTGCTGGTTGCGATCGGGACGGCGCGGATTCTCGAACAGGCCCATGCGAAATTTGAGCGTCAGGATGCGGCGCACCACGGCGTCGATCTCCGACTCGGCCAAGAGCCCTTCGCGCACGGCGGCTTGCGCGGCCTCGAAGAAGCTAGGTGTCGCCATGATCAGGTCATTGCCGCAGCGCACGGCCACCACCGCGGCCTCTTTGGCCGACGGCACGACGCGTTGCTCCCAATGAAGCCGACCTACGTTGTCCCAATCCGTGACCAAAATCCCGGCAAAGCCCCACTCTTGCTTCAAGACCTGAGTCAGGAGCCAGTGGTTCGCGGTCGAGGGCAAGCCGTCCATCGACTGGTAGCCGGTCATGAAGGTCATGCAGCCCGCGCGCGCAGCTCGCTCGAAGGGCGGCAGGAAAAAAGCTCGCAGCTTGCGACGGGAAATGTCGGCCTCGGAGGCATCACGCCCGCCCTGCGTCTCGGAGTAGCCTGCGTAGTGTTTGGCACAGGCCAGCACGCCGTCCGCGTCGTCGAGGCCTGCGCCTTGGTAGCCGCGGATCATGGCAGCGCCCAGCTCGCCGATTAGGAAAGGATCTTCGCCGAACGTTTCTCCGGTGCGGCCCCAGCGCAGATCACGGCTCAAACAGAGCACGGGCGAGAAGGTCCAATGTGCGCCGGTGGTCGCCATTTCGCGAGCAGTGACCCGTGCTGCGGCCTCGATCAGCTGCTCGTTCCACGAGCACGCCATGGCAAGCTGCGTCGGAAAAATGGTGGCGCCCGGGTGGAACGAGTGGCCGTGAATGCCGTCCTCACCGATCAACAGCGGAATGCCGAGCCGCGATTCGGCCGCCGCGTCCATCGCCGGCAAAAGTGCATCGTTCAAGATGTGCAAGAGCGAGCCAGGTTGCAACTCGCGCACGGTCTCGACTGGCTCGATCTGACCGTTCAGCTGCAGCAACTGGCCCACTTTTTCGGCCAAAGTCATGCGCGCGAGCAAGTCTTCGACGCGCCGCTCGAGCGGTTGCTTCGGATCTTTGTAGGTCAGTTGGTTCATCCGAATCTCCTCAAAACCGTCTCGCTTTGAAACGGAAACATCCGCTGAGAGCAGCCTTCGCTTCCGATCCCGCTCAGCTCTGGAGCAGCTGGCTCATCACCCAAGAGAGTGAATAAACTACGAGCACGGGAATTTTGCATATAAATGTTCGGTTCCAATGGCGCGGGGCGTACTTGCGGGGCAAGATTGTGGGCTCGCGTGCTGTACAACATACTGAAAAATTGCATTGTCGGTGGTTCTGTCCTGCTTGCAGCCAGCAGTTGCGCCGGAGGTGAAGTCAACGACAATGGCGGCTCCGCTGGTGTAGCTGATGTACCGGGTGCCGGTGGCAGTCCCGAAATCGGCGGCGGTGCTCCCGGGCGCGCAGGCAACGGCTCGAGCGCCGGCAGCAGCGCCCGCGCTGGAGCGACCGGTAAGGGCGGCAGCGGTTCTGGCGGTAGCGGTTCGGGTGCTGCCGGTTCGAGTCCGGGCATGGCAGGTTCGGGTGCAGGCAGGGCGGGCGCGGGCAGCGGAACCGGCGGTAGTCCAGGCGCAGCGGGTGCGAGCACCGGCGCGGGCGGCAAGCTCGGTGGCGGTGGTGCCGGCCCGGAGTTCGTCGGCAACATCACCACGGGCTTCATGGCTGGGATGGACCAGGGCACCCGCAAATTTTCCACTTACTGGGACCAAGTCACCCCAGAAAATGCCGGCAAGTGGGGCTCCGTCCAATCGAGCGCCACTGGCGCCTTCAACTGGACCACGCTCGACGCAATCTACGACTACGCCGAGAAGAACCAGCTCATCTTCAAGCAGCACACCTTCGTCTGGGGCAGCCAGCAGCCCGGAGGCACGATCACCCCGGAGGCCGTGCAGAAGTGGATGACCGAGTTCTGCAAGCGCTATCCGAACACCAAGCTGATTGACGTGGTGAACGAGCCCCCGCCACACACCCGACCGTCCTACGACGGAACCATCGGTGGCGGCACGAACGGGGATTGGAAGTGGATCACCAACTCCTTCATCTGGGCGCGCGCGGCCTGTCCCAACGCAGTCCTGATCTTGAATGACTTCAACAATATCGAGTGGCAGAACGACAGCAACCACTTCATCGATATCACGAAGAAGGTGCTGGCCGCGGGTGGACCGATCGACGCCGTGGGCGCGCAAGCGCACGATCTCGACAATGCCAGCATCAGCCTCGCCACCGTCACCCGATTGCTGACCGCGCTGAACACCCAAACGGGCTTGCCGGTTTACATCACCGAAATGGACATCGACACCACGGACGATGCCCGGCAGTTGAGCCTCTACAAGCAATACTTCCCACTGTTCATGGGCGCCAGCTACGTGAAGGGCATCACCATCTGGGGTTGGATCTTTGGACAGACTTGGGCGTCGGCTCCCAACAGCGGGCTGATCCGTAGCGGTAACCCGCGCCCCGCGATGACCTACTTGATGGAGCAACTCGGTCGTCCCGCGCCGTGAGCGCTGTCAGCGCTGGCCTTCGCCCTCTGCGCTGAGCGTGCTGATCGACACGACGTTCACGGCCAAGCGATCCTGCCCTTGGCCGCCGACATCGCTGATCCAGACGAGGCGCGTGGAATCGACCGCCAGCCGCGTGATCAGGTTGCGTGAAGCCGCCACCACTTGGCGCGGCTTGCCAGTCGCCGGCAGTTCGAAGATCCCTTCCATCGTCGAGCAGTAAACGCTCGCGCCGACTGCCAGCGGTGAACAGATGAAGTCTTTGGCCAGCGTGCGTTCTTGCTGCAGATCGGGTGACAGGCTGAGCACGTCGCGGCGGTTGCCATCGTAGTAAACGACCTCCTTCGTACCGCTCAAGCTCGCGGGCCAGCGCCCGGTCTTCGCCTCGGTGAAAGACGCAGCGCCACCTGCCACGTTCACGCGCCCGATGCGCCAAGCTGCGTCGGCCGGTCGCTCGACGAAATACAGCGCGTCACCGATCATCGTCAGCGTGTCAATCGAGCCGCGCGACGTATACAGCGTTTTCACGCGACGGTTCTCGACCTTTGCGATCGAATAGCGGTTGTCTTGAGAGCGCGAGAGAAAGGCGAACTCGTTGCCAGCGATGTCGGCCACGAAGCGTTGGGGCTGTTCGGCGAGCGCGGCCAACTTAATCGCGCCGCCCGGCTTGCTCGCGCGCCTCGAATCGCTCCAAATCGCAGCCCCTGACCAATAAACATAGCTCTGGCGCGTGACGGTGGCGGCGAAGCTCAGGTCGAGTGCTCGCACGATCGGCTCTTTGCCAGGCAGCAGCCGATAGGCGGCCGTGCTGGTCAAAAGCTCGATCGCCTCGTCGTCTGCAAAGATCCCTGCCTGATAGGCCGAACTGGGCAATGTCAGCAGCTGCGTCGGAACAAGCAACGCAGGCGCTGGCGCTTGCGCCGCAGGCGGAGCGCTCGGGGCCGCGGGCGACGGCGGCAGGGAGCGCCGTTCACTGACCGGCTCTTCGACACGACTACAGGCGGCAAGGACCAGGGCCCCGGCCAGCACGCGAGTCGAAAGGCATCGATGCAACATTTCTCAGAACGGTAGCATTCCGCCCGCGTGAAATGCCGCATTCGGAAGGTGGGACAACGGCTCCTTGCGACCAATTTTGCGTGGGTTGAGCCTGAAGTGACGAGATATGCGATGATTCGACACTGCAAACCATGACTCGACGCCTTCGCTCTTCCTCGCTGCTGCAAAATTTGACGCCGTTTCTACAGCCCACCGCGCTGAGCTCCCTACTCGCCATCGCCGGCGCAGGCTTGGCCTGTAGCGGCACGGACGCCCCGGTTACCGGCGGCGCGGGCCAGGGTCAGACCACGGCCGGCTCGGCGCCGGTCGCAGG
>DATEPG010000190.1:0-26390 GCA_035273265.1 Polyangiaceae bacterium | reverse complement strand
ACCCGTGCGCCGTGCCTTGCGCTTCGGATTCGACGGGCTCTTCTGGTCCGCTCGCGCGTTGCTGGGCGCAGGGTGGCGTGCGTCACCACGCTTCTCGCTCTTGTCCGGGCGTGGTCGCCCCGACTGGTTCGCGCTCGAGTCGCGCTTGGGGCGTTTGTCCTTCCTATTCACGCGGGCGTCTCCGAAAGCAATCTGACATCGCGCAGGTGCTGCGCGTTGGCATAGTCGATCAAGGCTTCACGGCTGGTATAGAGCGGTTCGAAGCCCAGCTCTTTTCGAGCCAGGGCGCCATCTGCCACACAAATGTACTGCAGGTAGTCGAAGAATGCGGGCGGTGCTTCCGCCAATTGCGTCAGCCATAGCGCCGTGGTTAGCCCCGACGCCAAAGAACGTGGCAGCGGCAGCGTGGTGCGGCCCGCCAGTTTGATCACCGTGCGCAACGGCAAGACGCCGTCCCCCACGATGTTGAACACTCCTGGCACGTCGTACAGTGCGGCCAAACGCAAAGCGCGAATTGCGTCCGCTTCGTGCACGAACTGCCAAAGAGGATCGAAGCCGAGCACGGTTGGAGTGAGCCGATGACTCAAGTAGCGCGTGACGAAGTTGTCGACCGTTGGACCCAGCATCGGCGCGATGCGCAAGACCGTGGCGAGCCGACCTTGCCCCGGGCGACCGAAGCGAAGCACCTCATTTTCGGCCTCGATTTTGTCGGCGAAGAATGACTCGCTGCGCCGGGCGCGCAGCGGATGCTTTTCCGACAGGTAGTTGGGGTTGGTTGCGTGCGCGCCGTACAACAGCGTTTGGCTGCGCATCACGACCTTGTGCACCTTCGTGCGCCGGCAGGCATTCAGTAAGTGCATCGTGCCGACGCTCTCGAGCTCGTGAGCAAAGGCCGTGGAATGCGTCGGTGAATCGAGGAACGCCAGGTGGATCACGACGTCGACGGCTTCCGCCGACAAAATCTCCGTCATGCGCTCTTCGGCGAGGCTCTCGGTCAAGCTGACGTTGTACACGCGCGACTTGGCGCCCGCCGTCGTTGGCGTCTCGGTGTCCAAACACACGATGGCGCGGACGTTCGGATCTTCTTCCAATAACCCGATCAGGTTACTGCCCAGAAATTGGGCGGCGCCAGTGATCGCAACCACACGACGTCGCGTTGCTGGCGCGCCCAAACGACCGCGTTCGGCGAGCATCATCGAGTGCGAAGATGTAAGCGAGTTACTCACCCGGCACTCCTTGGGGACAACTGTCTTTGGTTCATCCGTTGGCTGGCAAAGTAGTCGAAATGCCCCCGATTCCTAGAGTGCATCTGCTTAAAAAAGCGACTGTACGCCCGGGGGGGGACGCGCGGGGGGCACGCGAGAGGCTCGACCGCGAAGGACCGCGAACCGCGCGCGAACGCGCAAAGTCGAGAGATGAGCCCGAGTCACTGCTAGAGCCGCGGAAATTGCAAGGAGTTTCCTGTTCAGGGCGGGGCAGGTGAATTACACTCGAGTGTTGATGGCCCAAGCCTCGGTTGTCGCTGGCTCGATGCTCGGGCCGTATTTATTGGGGGACCGCCTCGGATTGGGCGGGATGGCCGAGGTCTATGTGGCGCAGCGGGCCGGCCCACGGGGTTTTGCCAAGCGCTTTGCGGTCAAGCGCATCCTGCCGGAGCTGGCACAAGATGCCCGCTTCGTGGCCATGTTCTGCGACGAAGCGCGCATTTGCGCCGCGCTTTGTCACCCGAACATCGTGCAGGTAGTGGACTTCGGCGAGGCCAATGGCGAGCTCTTCATGGCCATGGAGTTCGTCGACGGCGTGTCCCTGGCGCGCTTGCTGCGCTCGGTGTCCGCGCGCCGTGAGCGCTTCCCGAGCGCAATCGCGCTGCAGATTGCGCATGAAGTGCTGCGCGGTTTGGCTTTTGCTCACGAAGCACAGGACGAACACGGTCGGCCACTCGGTATCGTGCACCGCGACGTCTCTCCCGGCAACGTCCTGATCGGCCGCGCTGGCGACGTCAAACTGGGCGATTTTGGCATCGTGCGCAGTGAGTTCGTCGACCGTCGGACGTACCCGGGGGAGCTGAAGGGCAAGGTTGGCTACATGTCCCCCGAACAGGTGATGGGCACGGAAGTCGACCCGCGCAGCGATCTGTTCACCGTCGGCATCATTTTGGCCGAGATGCTGCTCGCTCGTCCGCTGTTTTCTGGGCAAAACGAATTCGAGATCCTGACCAATATCTACGAAGCCAATCTGGACGTGCTCGATCGACACGCGACGGAGCTGGCGCCTGTCGTGCGCGACACCTTGCGCAAGGCTTTATCGCGTGATCCGGCTCAGCGCTTCCAGAACGCCATGGAATTTGCGAGTGCGCTGCGCGAAGTCGCGCGTGATCTGCAGCTTCAGCTGAGCGATTCGGAGCTCGTGCCCTGGTTGTCCAGCTTGGGGATCCTACCGTCGCGAAGCGGCACTCACGAGCGTCTGCTGCAGGCGCAAGCCGAGCAGGTAGCCGAGGCGAACTCGCGGCTCACGACCGAACCTGCGCCGGGCATGTCGCCCTCGCAATCCGGGCAGCGTCCGGCTCAGCAAGTCCCACAGGCGGCGCGAGCGCCACGCTTCGGAGAGCCGCTGACCCGGGCCGCTTCGTGGCGCAGCGCGCTCGACCGCATGACCTTGCCGGCCGTGCTCCACGCCGTTGCGGCACGCCAAGAAACGGGCGTACTCGTGGCGCGCAACGAGCGCCGCGAGAAGCACTTTTACTTCGTGGAGGGTGAGCTGCGAGCCGCGCGCTCGACCGAACACGCCGAGTTGCTCGGCACGCGCCTACTTCGCGCCGAACGCATCACCGAGCAAGATTTGATGGACGCACTGAACACTTGCAAGCAGACTCAGCGCTCGCTCGGCGAAGAGCTGGTTGCGCGCGGCATCGTTCGAGCGAGCTCGCTCTTGCGGGAGCTCGTGGAGCAGGTCGAGGCGCGTTTCATCGAACTTTTTGCCTGGAAAGACGGCACGCTCTGGTTCGTGCCCGGGGTTCGCGACTTGCACCTCGAGGTCAAAGCACCAGCACTGATGCCCGCGCTGGTCACGCATGCCATCCGCGAAGCCTACACGGAAGACGAGATCGCACTGTGGTTCTCGCGCGCCAGCAAGCTGCCCGTGCACCGCGGCCAAGCGCGCCGCATCGATCCGACCAAGCTCGGTCTCTCGCTTGCCGAGCGCCGCGCACTCGAACGCGCCGCGAAGGCAACGTCCATCGAAACGCTCGTCAGCGAGCTATCCGCGGAACGCTTGGCTACACCACGGGAGACACTTTTCGGACTGTTCGTCGGCGTCAGCATTGGCATCGTGTGCGTCCCCGGTTGGCGCTGACAACGCGGTCAGCGCGGATTCGAGGGCGTGAGGTTGAAGCGTGCTGGGGCGTTGTTGAAGGGGAGCGCGGCGCCTGCGGCGCGCAGTTGGAGACTTTCGTTTGGCGCACGCTCGGACGGTGGCGCTGGGCCGCCCGCGCTTTGCCCGACCAAAGCATGCGCCTGTTCGGTCAGCTGTCGTAGGTCTCCATCTCATTCGCAGATCGTGATCTGGTCATCCAAGACTTCACGGTCGTTTTAGTTCCGAGCATGCGGCTGAGCTGCCTTCCGCGCGCCCGGCGCGAAGCGTGCGGCGCTTCGCGCGCACCGGAGAGGAGAGGAGAGGAGAGGAGCTCGAGCATGCGGCTGAGTTGCCTTCCGCGCGCCCGGCGCGAAGCGTGCGGCGCTTCGCGCGCACCGGAGAGGAGAGGAGCTCGAGCGTGCGGCTGAGCTGCTTTGGGCGCGCTCGGCGCGAGCGTACGGCACCGGAAAGGAGAGGAGAAGAGCAGTGGAGAGGCCCGATCATGCGGCTGCGCTGCCTTCCTCGCGCCAGGCGCGAGCGTGGCGCGTTCTCTATGTCCGGTTCAGGGTTCAGGGTTCAGGGTTCAGGGTTCAGGGTTCAGGGTGCGCGCGTAGCGCCGCACGCTTCGCGCCGGGCGCGCGGGAGGCAGTTCAGCCGCATGCCCGGAAATTAATCGAGCGTGAAGTCTTGGATGACCAGATCACGATCTGCGAATGAGATGGAGGCCTACGAGAACTGACCGAACAGGCGCGTGCTTTCCCTCAGCGGCAGCGCGCGCGGCCCAGCGCCACCGTCCGAGCGTGCGCCAACGAGAGTCTCCAACTGCGCGCCGCAGGCGCCGCGCTCCTTCTCAAAGACGCCCCAGCACGCGTCAACCTCACAGTCCTTCAGCCCCGCTTGGACGGCGGAGCTGGCACCGACGAGCGGCGACCGCTCGCGGACGGCGGATTGAGCGTGCGCACGGAGGCCGAGGGCGAGGATTCGGGCGCCTCATCATCCAGCAAGTCTTTGAGCGTCTTGAGTTCGACCGGCTTGAACAGCGTCGGACAGTCGCAGTTTTTGAGGTATTCGGCTTCCGCGCGGCCGAGCGCGCCCCCGGTTACGAATACGAAGCGCTTGGCCAACTCCGGGCGTCGCGCCGCGATTCGGGCGTGCAGAGTGTCGCCGTTGCGGCCGGGCAGGAACACATCGCACAGCACTAAGTCAGGCGTGTAGGTCCCATTCAGCAGCTCGACCTCGGCTTCCGAGGCCGCAGCCGCGGTGCGCACCACGTGTGGCTTGAGCGCGCGACGTATGGAGCGGGCGAACACGGGATCATCGTCGATCACGAACACTTGGCGCGGTCGCACCTCGAGCATTCGTTGCTTCGGCGCGCGCATGGGCATGAGTGGGATGAGGCCGCTGTCCTCTTGCACGCGCGTGAGCAGCACGCGGAACGACGCCCCGCCGCCCGTGCGGTCGTGGACTTCGATGTGACCGCCGTGCGCTGCCACCACGTCGCTGCAGATCTTGAGTCCCAGCCCGGTGCCCTGCCCGCGTTGTTTGGTCGTGTAAAAGGGACGGAAAATGTGCTGAATCGTGCCGGGGGCGATACCCGGACCGTTGTCTTCCACGACCAGCGCGAGTTGCTCGCCGCGGCCCATTACGCGCACCCAGATCTCCGGATGCGCGCTGGCCTCGGCAGCATCGGCCGCGTTGAACACCAAATTCAACACCACCTGGCCGAGGCTGTCGCGTCGGCCCACGGTATACTCCGGACCATCCACGTGTTGGATGAGGGTGATGCCTCGTCGCTCCAAGTGCGGCATGGCGATCGCCAGCGACTCTTTCACGACCGTTACCAGGTCTACACACTCGGGCGAGATTTCACGGCGCGATACCAGCGAAAGCTGTTCGACGGTATCGCGAATCCGCGCCACCGCGGTTTGGATGTCGCTCGACACTTCACCGAGCTCGCGAATTGCGCCCGACAAGTTCGGATCGCGAGTGTCGGACAGCTCGCTCACTTGTTCGACTAGGCGCCCCAGCTCTTCTTGCTGCAGGAGCATCGCGCCCGCAGGGCCGCGCAGCTCGTGCGCGACGCTGGCGGTCAACAGACCCAGGCTGGCCATGCGGCTGGCTTCTGCGAGTTCATCGTTGCTCGGGACGGGAGTCGCGCGGATTTGTTCGCGCTCCAGTGCAACGGCCATGAAGTTCGCCACAGTGGTCGCGAAAAGTCGCGCTTCCTCGTCGATACGCGAGGCATCGTCGAATAGGAGCACGAACACGCCGTGCGCAATTTTGCGCAGCAATACTGGGACGGCCAGCGCGGTGCGCGCTCCGAGCGCGAGGATCTCGCCCGCGTCGTCGATCCCTTCGCGATCGCATCCGAGGTCAGTGAGCAGAATCATGCGCCGCGTGCTCAGCGCTCGCTGAGCGATGGTGCTGAGTGCTCGGCGCAACACCACCAGTTCGGGACCGCCTCGGTCGCCCAGCCCGCGCTCTGCGATCGACTCGAGCCCGGGTTCTAGGGTGAAGGCGGCCGCTGCGCGGGCGCGCATCGCCTCGAGCAGCAGGTCGAGCGAGTCGCCGAGTAGACCACTACTCGATTCGCTCGCCAGACGGCCGGACAGAGTGTGAAGCGCGTCTAGACGTTGCAGACGCAGGAGCGGATTCATGGTGATTGCGTGGGAACCCGTTGCAGAAAGCCCCAGAGAAGAGCCCTCACAAGATAGGGCTTCCCGAGTGCAAAAGCCAAGTATCCGCGGGCAATTCCGCTCTTCTTGTTGAGCGAACCGGCGAGCGGCCGCTCGCGGCGAAGTGCGCTACCCGTGCGGCTGAATTCCAGTGAAGTCGTAACGTAGGACCGGATAGGGCCCAAAATCGTTCACAATCTTGAACCCCGCCCGCTCGAAAATACGAAAGGGTCCGGTCCATAGCTCGGCCGCGCCGGCCTCCTCGGAACGTCGGGGGAAGGCCTCGATGCAGCGCGCCCCGTGCGCCCGGCCGAGCACGACTGACTGCTCGACCAATGCCTGGGCCACGCCACGCCGACGAAATTCGTCGTCTACCAGCAAACAGCCCACGGTGAGCACCCCTTCACGTGGACCTGAGAGCGCGGGCAAACCTCGGTACAGGCGCTGGTCGTACAGCTTGGGCACGTGCTCGGCCGGACACAGCTTCAACCATCCCACCGCTCGCCCCGCATGCAGTGCGACGACGCCTCGCAGCTCCGCGTGCGCCGTGGCCAGGTTTTCCACGAACGCGGCGCGGTTCTGCTCGGGGGCGTGGAACAGCCGATCGAGCCAAGCGTTCTTGTCGCCCGTGAAATGCCAATACTGACAGTGGCACGGCGTGCCAGTGCGCTCGAAGAGCGCGACCAGCATCGCCGTGTGCTCGGGCCGCGCGACCGCGACTTCGAGCTGCAATTCCGAACTCGAGCTCACGCGCTGGGGACTAGCGGGGAGGGAGTGCGGGCCCGCCGGGCGAGGTGAGCCGCTCGACCGCAGCGGCGAGCGTGAACAGTCGCTCTTCCTCGAACGCCGGAGCCAAGAGCTGGAGCCCAACGGGCAACGCGGGCTGGGTGGCCGTAGCCTTGGCCATGCCGCACGGCACGCTGAGCCCCGCGATGCCTGCCAAGCTCGCTGGCAGCGTATAGATGTCCGCCAAATACATGGCGAGTGGATCGTTGGCCTTTTCCCCGAACTTGAAGGCCGGGCTGGGACTCGTGGGGGCGGCGATGGCATCCACCTTTTCGAACGCGCGATCGAAGTCTCGCTTGATCAGCGTGCGCGCCTTCTGCGCTTGGCGATAGTAAGCGTCGTAGTAGCCCGAGCTCAGCACGTAGGTGCCGAGCAAGATGCGGCGTTTCACCTCGGGACCGAAGCCTGCGTTGCGCGTTTTACCGTACAGCGCTTGCAGATCCCCGCGCGGCGGCTCGACCCGGAGCCCGAAGCGCACGCCGTCGAAGCGAGCGAGATTGCTCGAGGCCTCGGCGGTGGCCACGATGTAGTAAGTGGCGATGCCGTGCTTCGTGTGCGGTAGGGCCACGGGATGCACCGAGCAGCCTTCGCTCTCGAGCGCGCTGATCGCGGCCTTCACGCTGGCGGCCACCGCGGGATCCAAACCCTCACCGAAGTATTCTTCGGGGATGCCGATGCGCAGACCCTTCACCGGGCGATCGCAGGCGGCCTCGTACGCGCCGACCGGCACGTCCGCACACGTGGAGTCATGGCCGTCGGCGCCGGAAATGACCTCGAGCAAGCGCGCCGCGCTGCGCGCATCGCGCGCGAACGGGCCCACCTGATCCAGGCTCGACGCGAACGCGACCAAGCCGTAACGGGACACGCGCCCGTAGCTCGGCTTGACGCCGACGATGCCGCACAGGGCGGCGGGCTGCCGGATCGAGCCACCGGTGTCGCTGCCGAGAGAGCCCGCGGCCATTCCGGCCGCGACGGCGACGGCGCTCCCGCCGCTGGAGCCGCCGGCCGTGCGCGTGGGGTCCCAAGGGTTCTTCATTGGGCCGAACGCGCTGTTTTCGCCGGACGAGCCCATCGCGAACTCGTCCATGTTCGTCTTGCCCACGAGCACGGCATCGGCTGCGCGCAGGCGCGCCACGACGGTTGCGTCGTAGGGGGGCCGCCACCCGGTCTCTGCTCCCGAGCCTCCGGTGCCTTCGGCGTTGCGTCGGGTCAGGATCTTGGACGCGCAGGTGGTCGGTGCGTCAGCGGTGCACAGCGCGTCTTTGATCGCGATGGGCACGCCGCTCAGCTTGCCGAGTGCGGCGCCGCTGGCGCGCTTGCGGTCGACCGCCGCCGCGGCGGCGAGCGCCGCATCACGCGAGACGTGCAGGAATGCGTGCAGGCCGCTTTGCGCTTCCATCCGCGACAGCGCGCGTTCGGTCAGGGCGACGGCGCTGATTTCGCCACTTTTGACCTTGTCGGCTTGCTGAGCGATCGGCAGATCGAGAATGTCGCTCATTCGTCGACGAACGCCGGAACGGCGAACCCTCCGCCCGCGCTGCGCGGCGCTTCCGCCAGCGCTACTTCATTGGCCAAACTCGGCTCGACCGTGTCCGGTCGGAGCGGAGCGCCGAGCACCGCCACCTGCGTGGTCTCCGCGACCGACGCCGTGTCGAGCTCTGCCAGCGAGTTTACGTATTCGAGGATGTTACCGAGATCCTTCTGCATGCGATCGATTTCGCTGTCCCCGAGCTCGAGTCGCGCGAGTTTTGCGACATGTAGAACTGTTTCACGAGTAATGGCCATATGAGCGGCGCGCAGGCTAGCATCATGGGCGGCCTTCTGCATTCGACGAGGCACCTCGGGTTCGACTATCGTGGAGCCATGTTTTCGTCGACACCGCTGGCAGGCCGCGCGTCGGGCGCTCTCGACGCGCAGGGCGGGGGACAACCGCCGGGAGGCTATGGCCCGCCGGGTGCCCCACCGCCCGGAGGCTACGGTCCGCCTGGCGGCTATGGTCCGCCTGGCGGCTATGGTCCGCCCGGAGGTCACGGTCCGCCTGGCGGCTATGGTCCGCCTGGAGGTCATGGTCCGCCTGGAGGTCATGGTCCGCCGCCCGGTGCGGGTGGCCACGGTCCGCCAGTTCCGCCAGGCAAGCCAATCACCGGCTCGGCCGCGACGATGGCGATGCACGCGATGACGATCGATCCCAAGACCGGTTTGCCGCGCGGCGAGAAAGCGCCGGCGAGCACTGCCGCGGTCGTGGCCTTGGTGTGCGGGATCTTGATCTGCCTCGGTCCGTTCACAGGCATCCCGGCGATAATCGCCGGCATGCTCGGGCGCAAAGCCGCCCGTCAATATCCGCAAACCGTCGGCGGTCACGGCATGGCAACAGCGGGCCTCGTGTTGGGCATCCTGAACCTGCTGCTTGCGTCGCTGGGGGTCTTGATTTTGGCGAGCCAGGCGTGGTGACTCCGGCGTATTGAAGCGGACCGATCCGGTGGCATCCGTTCAGGCGTAATTTCAGCTCGATTCGAAGACGAGCGCCTTCGCAACTCAGGTCCTGGGCGCGCCGACTGGCTCGGGTGCGCGAGCTTCCGCGGCTATCGTGCTGCTCGACGTCAGGAGACCTCATCGATATGCTCCAGCCTGCAAGCGATCGGCCCCGCAAGCGCGACCGAGGTAGCAACTTGACTGAGTTTCGCGAATTCCAAGACGGCGAAGTCATTGCGGGCACGCGCTATCGCGTCTTGTCGCTGATTGGCGTCGGCGGAATGGGCTCGGTGTACGAGGTTGAGCACACCGAGCTCGGCAAGCGCTTCGTGCTCAAGGCCCTTTTGCGTGAGCTTTCTCGGCGCGATGATCTAGTGCAGCGGCTGCGCAACGAATGGCGCGCGTTGGCTCGCCTGCAGCATGCCAACATCGTCAACGTGACGGACGCCGGCACGTCCGGCGGTGGCGTGCCGTTCTACGTGATGGAACGCCTCGATGGCGAGACGCTCGCGGTGCTTCTTCGAAAAAAACGCCGTCTTCACGTGCTCGAGGCCCTGAACATCGCGGCCTCCGTGCTCGACGCGCTGAGCGCGGCCCACGAGATCGGCATCATTCACCGCGACGTGAAGCCGGCCAATGTGTTCATCGTCGACGGCCGCAACGTCAAGCTGTTGGACTTCGGCATCGCCAAGATCGCCGACGCGACTGGCGTCGTGACCGCGCGTGGGCTGGCGGTCGGCACTCCGCGCTATATGTCCCCCGAGCAAGCGCGCGGCGAACGCGTGGACGGCCGCTCCGACGTCTATGCCAGCGCGTTGCTCCTGTTCGAGATGATCGCCGGCGTCGGGCCGTTCGATGACGTGCGCGATGCGAACGAGCTCTTACTTGCGCATTTGGCGCGTGCCGCCCCGCCGTTGTCGTCTTTCGCGCCCGGTGTATCGCCCGAACTCGAGCGCATTCTAGCCGGCATGCTGGCCAAGGATTGTCGTCAGCGACCGGCCAACGCGCGGGAAGCAGCTGAACAATTGCGGAGTTTCGCGCTCCGTCAACGCTCAGTTCCGGCTACCGACGCGCCGACCGCGCTAGCAGGCTATGGCGCACCCACGGTTGCCGTCGGGCAGCGACGCACGGGCGCGGCCCATGCGAGCCAAGAATCGATCACCCGAGCGGAGGGCGCCGCGCGCAATCGGCTCGCTCGGCACGCCGACCCGTCGGAGGACGCGCTCACCCAGCGTATTTCGCTTGCGCACGCGAGCACCCAGGTCACGCTTTCCGCGAGCACGGGCCAATCGTTTTCGGCAAGCTCAGTCCGCAACACCACCTTCGTATCGCCGCCGTCGTTCGACGGCACCACCACCCTGCAAATGTCCACCGTCCCGACGACCAGGCCCAGCTCCGTGCCGCCGCCCGCGAGCGAGCCACCGGTCGAGCGCCCTGAACGCACGGAGATGCTCGGCGAGTTCCCGGTTCCGGCCGAGCTCGCCGACACGCGCACTCAGCTGCCGCTCCCGGAGCGAGCGCGTCCGGTGAGCCTCACGCCGCCGCCGGTGGTTGATACAGGGCGCGCGGAACTTTCAGGGGTTCCACGCGCGCAAAGCAGCGTGGGACGCTGGCTGGCGCTAGCCGCGGCGGGCCTCGGCCTGCTGCTGGCGACGGCATTCGTACTGCGCCGGGCAGCAGTTCCCAGCGAAGGCGCCCCCGGAGCGGTCGCCGCGGCCCGGCCAGCAGCCGTGAAAACGCCAGTTCGCGAGATCCCGCTGGCAGCGCACGGTAGCGAAAGCGGAATCCCGCCAAGCGTCCCGAGCACCAGCCCGGTCCCGAGCCCCGCCGCAACGACCAGCGTTGGGCTGGGATTGGCGCCCTCAGCGCGCCGGGCGGGGGCGCCCGTCGCGACTAGCTCCGCGCGGAATTCACGAACCATTTCCGAAGTTAAGCAGCTAAGCAGCCGCGCCATAGCTGGTCGCTCGCTGGCCTCCGGCTCCTCTCTCGGGCCACCGGTCAGAAGCCACGTGGCGCGTCCGAGTCAACCGGCGCTGCCCGGATCGGGCCTGTAAAACGGCTGATTTCCCTGCTTGCGCGGCGGCCGCTCGTGCCGTAAGTTCCGCGCCCCTTGCCGTCCGGGCAGGGCTTTCAATCAACAAAAACCACACGCCCCACACGCGACCAATCGAATCCGGTGCTCTTCGCTCTCCTACGGGAGGGGGAAAGAGTTGATTCGAAGGCGGGGCGGAGGAAAAACCGAGAGGAGCAAGCGTCATGGCTGAATCAGTATCGGGTGTTAATTCGCCCACCGAAACGTTCGAAGGCCCCAGCGAGATCGCCACCAAACTGCGTGATCCCGCGAACCCCCTGACTGTCCGCGAGCTGTTCGAGGCCGGCGTGCACTTCGGTCACCAGACCAAGCGCTGGAACCCGAAGATGCGCCAGTACATCTACGGCGCACGCAGCGGCATTCACATCGTCGATCTCGATCAAACGGCTCGCTTGTTCAAGCGTGCCTATGACTTCGTGCAGGAGACCACCTCCCGCGGCGGCGGTGTGTTGTTCGTCGGCACCAAGCGCCAAGCGCAGGAAATCGTCAAAGAAGAATGTCGCCGCGCGGGCGCCTACTTCGTGACGAATCGTTGGCTCGGCGGCACCTTGACCAACTTCCGCACCATCAAAGGCGGCCTCGACCGTTTGCGTTCGATCGAACGCATGAAGGAAGACGGCACCTACGAACAACTGCCGAAGAAGGAGACCGTGCAGCTCGAGAAAGAGCGCGCGCGCCTCGAGAAGTACATCGGTGGCCTGAAGGGCATGGGCGCGGTTCCGAGCGCCGTGTTCATCATCGACCCGGCACAAGAGACGATCGCGGTGCAAGAAGCCCGCAAGCTCCGCGTGCCAATCGTCGCTATCACGGACACGAACTGCGATCCGGATTTGGTTGACTACGTGATCCCCGGCAACGACGACGCAATTCGCTCGGTGCGCCTGATCACCGGCGCGATTGCCGATGCTTGCGTCGCCGGTGCCTCACGTCGCCGCGAATTCCAGCAACAGCGCGACCGCGACAGCAACTCGAACGACGGTCGCCAGGGTGGCCGCCCGGGCAACGATGCCCAGGTCGTTTACGCCGGCGGCCGTGGCAGCCGCGGTGGTTCGGACTCTGCGAACTGAGAGGTAAACATGTCGCAAGTAAGCATGCAGCTAGTGAAGGAGCTCCGCGACCGCACTCAAGCGGGGCTCAATGATTGCAAAGCCGCACTGGTCGAAGCCGAAGGCCACCTCGAAAACGCCGTCGTCATCATCCAGAAAAAAGGCCTAGCCAAGAGCGTGAAGCGCGCCGGCGCGATCGCCAGCGAAGGCCTCGTGATCACGAGTGTCAGCGCCGACGGCAAGCTGGGCGCGATCGCCGAGGTCAACATCCAGACCGACTTTGCAGCACGCAACGCCGACTTCATTGCCTTCGCCGGCAAGGTCGTCGAAGCCGCGCTCAAAGCCAAGCTCGGCGCCGATCTCGGCGCTGAAGCCTACCCAGGCGGCACGGGCACGATCGAAGAAAACCGCGCGGCGCTCGTCGGCAAACTCGGTGAGAACATCACCGTGCGCCGCTGGGATCGCTTGTCGATCGACGGCCCTGGTCGCGTGCACTCGTACGTGCACATGGGCGGCAAGGTCGGCGTATTGTTGGCCGTCCGCACCGGCACCGAGGCCGCTGCCAAGGCTCCCGCGTTCGAGAAATTCGTGGACGACAGCGCGATGCAAATCGCCGCCATGTCCCCGCAGTTCCTGAACGTCTCGGAGATGCCAGCTGACGCTCGCGGCAAGCAAGCCGCGATCTTCGACGCCCAGCTGATCGAAGAGGGCAAGCCGGATGCGGCTCGTCCCAAGATCATCGAAGGCAAGCTCGCCAAATGGGCCAAAGAGGTCTGTCTGCTCGAGCAAGAGAGCGTCATCGACACCGACAAGACGGTCGAAGCGCTGCGCGCAAACCTAGCAAAAGAGCTCGGCACGGAAGTCACGCTGAGCCGCTTCGCGCGCTTTCAGCTGGGCGAAGGCATCGAGAAGCCGACCACGCCCGACTTCGCGACCGAAGTCGCCAAGATGGCCGGCGGTTGAGAGCACAGCGCTCGCGTGAGTGAGCGTTGCCAGAGAGAGCGAAAAAGGCTCGAGGTGAAAACCTCGGGCCTTTTTTGCGTCACGGGCTGCCACGCTCGGCCCCCTCTCACAGGCCGCGGACGTTGCCGTGATCGCCGGGGACGCCGTGCAGAGCATCACGCGTGTCGACGATCAGCGGCGCTTCTCGCAAGAGCCGTTCCCGGTCGAGGAGTGTGTGATCGGTAACGATGACCACCGCGTCGAAGGGGGTGAAGCTGGTGGCGGGGTCGATTCCTTTCATCGTCACGCCCTCTTCGTTCAGCTGCGGAACGTGCGGGTCCATGTACGCTACGTGCGCGCCACGTCTTTCCAGTTCATGAATGATCTTGAGCGCCGGCGACTCGCGCACATCGCGCACGTCACGCTTGTAGGCGACTCCGTAGATCAGGATTTTGGAGCCTCGGATGGCGCGCGACCGATCGTTCAGCGCTTCACTCGTCCGCTCGACCACGTAGCCCGGCATGGCACTGTTGACCGAGTCCGCGAGTTCGATGAAGCGCGCTTGGTACTGCAGCGTGCGCAGCTTCCACGACATGTAGAGCGGATCGACCGGGATGCAATGCCCGCCGAGACCCGGGCCCGGATAGAACGGCATGAACCCGAACGGCTTGGTCGCTGCTGCGCGAATTACCTCGAACGGATCGACGCCCAGCTTGCGGCTCATCAGCGCAATCTCGTTCACCAGCCCAATATTTACCGCACGAAACGTGTTCTCGAGCAGCTTGACCATCTCGGCCGTCTCGGTCGACGATACGGGCACGATCGTCTCTAGGATCTGCGAGTAGAGCGCGGTCGCTACGGTCAGGCACTCGGGGCTGGCCCCACCCAGAACCTTCGGCGTATTGCGGGTTTTGTACCGCTGGTTGCCGGGGTCCACGCGCTCGGGAGAAAACGCGATGAACACGCTGCGACCGAGCACTGCGCCTTTCTCGGTCAACTTGGGTACCAAGAGTTCGGTCGTCGTCCCTGGGTAGGTGGTCGACTCCAGGATTACGAGCATGCCGTCGTGCTGATGGCGAGCGATCTCGCTGGTCGCAGCCAAGATGAAGCGCATGTCCGGATCTTTGGTCTTGTTCAGTGGCGTGGGCACGCACACGACGACCGCGTCAGCCTCGCGAAGGACGGCCGGATCGGTGCTTGCATCCAGCATCCGTGCCGTCACGTGTGGCGCCAAATCACCGGTCGACACATCGCCGAGGTACGACTCGCCCGCATTGAGCAAGCGAACCTTTTCGGAGTCGAGGTCGAGACCGGTGGTGCGAAATCCCGCGCGCGCAAACTCGACGACTAGGGGCAAGCCGACATAGCCGATGCCGATCACCACGACGCGCGCGGACTTGGTCTCGATCTTCTGAAGGAGTGAGCTCATGACCCGCGAGGATTTCCGGGGAACGTGCGGGCCACTTCGTCCAAGCGCAGCGCCGCGTAGCCGTCCGCGCGCAACGTGTTCACTACCATGGTTAGGATCTCTAGCTTGCGAACCAACGGCACGCGTAAATCGGGTTGTACCGCCCGCAGTGGTTTCGGTACGTCGCACGCCTCCAGAAAATCGATTCCGTGCAGCTCCAAGTTGACGAATGGCACGCCCCGCAGTCCGCGAGTGAGTAGCCGTGCGCCGCGCAGACCAAGCAATGTCAGGCTCGTTCCGATGAACGGTAAGCGGAGCGGCCCGGCCACCTGGATCGGAAATTCGAGCAGTCCCGTGCCCGGCGCCCAGTACGGCTCGCCTGCGTGATAGGGGCTCGTGGGCGCACGGAGGACAGCCGGCGTATCTAGGACCGAATTCGAAGCGCGTCCGAGCAGCTTCATGCCCAGCAACGCGGCCGCTTTTGCTGCGTAGTAGGTCGGACACGGAAAGACTGACGAGTCGTAGCTCAAGCCGGCTTCAGCAAGGACCCCCATCAGCGTGTCACTCATCGTGTAGCCGGGCGCGCGGAAGCCCAGTGGCCGAAAGCCGAGCTGCGCCTGGATCCGGCGGTTCGCTTCGACGATCTGAAGCGCCTGCACGGACCGCTCTCGTCGCGTCAAATCATAGAGGTGGTCGAGCGAGTGATTGCCGATTTCATGCCCGTCAGCGATGGCTCCCTTCAAGGCTGAGCAGTTTTGATCACGGTCCAAGTCGCGGGCGATCACGAACAGAGTCAGCGGCAGGGCAAGGCGGGCCGCAAACTCCCGAATCCGCCCGATCGCCAAATCATAGACTGCGTGGCACTCTGCGCCCGGCGCCAAGCCATGAATGGCCGAGTAGCAGGCGATCTCATCCAAATCGACCGAGACGGAGCAGAGTCGCACGGGCGGTTATATAGCTCGTTTACTCGCCGGTCGGAGACTACCTTCGCCAGGCGCGCCGAGGCGGCCCGGGTGCCGCATTCTCCCTTTGCTACAACCTGAAAGCCGCACTGATTCGCTTGTTTCCGTTGAAATAGCGCGCTATCCCACGCATTTGCGCCTGGGGCGAACGTCAGTTTTGGAGAAATCGGATGCTTACTAGTACACAGCCTGCGGGGCTCGAGAATGCAGGCGAGCGCGTTTTATCAGCGTCTCTGCCGGCTCCGGCTGAATGCGAGCTGACTGTCGTCATGCCCTGCCTGAACGAAGCGGACACCATCGAGGTCTGCGTCTCCAAGGCGCTACGCGCGATCGAAGCGGCTGGAATCGACGCGGAAGTAGTGATCGCTGACAACGGAAGCAGCGACGGCTCCCAGGCGCTGGCCGAAAAGCTGGGCGCGCGCGTGGTCAACGTACCGGCCAAAGGTTATGGCAGCGCGCTGATGGGCGGTATCGCGGCCGCACGAGGCCGCTACGTGATCATGGGCGATGCTGACGACAGCTACGATTTTTTGGAGATCCCGAAGTTCGTCCAGGAACTTCGCAAAGGATTCGACGTGGTCCAGGGGTGCCGCTTGCCGTCGGGTGGCGGAACGGTGTTGCCCGGTGCCATGCCCTTCCTGCATCGCTGGTGGGGCAACCCCATGTTCTCGATCATGGCGCGCACGATGTTCCGCGCGCCCATCCACGACATCTACTGCGGCATGCGCGGCTTCTCCAAGGCCGCGTACCTGAGCCTCGATCAGCGCTGCACGGGGATGGAATTCGCCACTGAGATGATCATCAAGGCGAGTCGCTTCGGCTTGAAGATCGGCGAGGTTCCGATCACTTTGCACCCGGACGGGCGAAAGGCGCACGCGCCTCACTTGAAAACCTTTCGCGACGGCTGGCGTACGCTGCGCTTCTTCTTGATGTGTAGCCCGCGCTGGTTGTTCCTGTGGCCAGGCGTCGCGTCATTCTTGATCGGCCTGATTGGCTACGCCCTGGCCATGCCGGGGGCAGCGATTGGGCCAGCAACCCTCGATGCGCACACGTTGCTCGTGGCAAGCTTGGCGCTCTTGGTCGGGCAGCAGGGGATTTTGTTCGCGGTCTTCGCGAAAATGTTCTCGCTCAACGAAGGTCTGCTGCCGCAGGACCCGCGAGTGGACCGCTTCTTCAAGTTCTTCACCCTGGAAAAAGGCTTGGCCTTGGGTGTAGTGGCTGCGCTGATCGGCGTAGGCCTATTGGCGTTCGCGTTCGCGCAATGGCAGCAGGTTTCGTTCGGTCGGCTCGACTACGCCGCAACCATGCGACTCGTGATTCCCGCGGTGACCCTGATTGCCCTGGGGATTCAGGCGGTGCTCGGCAGCTTCATGATCAGCATCATGTCGATAAATCGCACCTGACCTCGGGGCGCGGAACAACGCCCTCTAAGGGACAATCACCAAAAACGGCCACGGGTGCGAGAAGTTCGGGTTGATGGGATCGATTGAGTCGATCGTAAATCGATACGCCGAGCGCCCATTCACGACGGGGGGGTTTAGGGGAATGGTGACGGTCGCCGTCACTTCGTCGCCGTTGTTCACCGTCTCCGTGCTCAGGACCGCGTGCCCGTCGAAGTCGCTGTCCGGCACCCAGCCCCAATTGACCCCCAGTGACCAATCTTTCGTCGGAAGGTTCGACCACGCTACCGCTTTGATGATCAGGGTGGCGCCGGGCTGCGCGTGATAGATCGTCTGCTCTGCAGAGACCGAAAAAAACGGGTGTTTCGGATCGCTCGGCTGACAAGGATTGTTACCGGCTTGTGCCGCAGCGTTCGACCAAATGTCGTTCACGGAAAAACCTTCGATCATGTCATAGGACTGGTTCAAGCACAGGTCAGGGACCGCGGGGCCGCTCAGGCCCCACCAGGCCTCGAGCGGTCCGCTCAAGTTGTCCATGAGCCAGGTCGGGTCCGTATGCGGGTAAGGGCAGGTCGCAGCCTCCATGTATTCGTGCGAGGCCACGTCCGTCGCGATCATGAGCTCGTCGCCCGGTGAGAACGAGCATCGCGGAATGATGGCGTATGGCACGTTGCCGGTAAAAATCGGGTTAGCGATCGCCACGGATTTGTGAGCTGCGGCGAACTCTCTGCAGCTCCTCGCCGGGCCGGTCGTGATCGTGGTCCCTGCCTGATAGAAGAGCGCGAACAGGGTATTTTCGTTTGGCTTCGGCAGTCCGCCATCGGCGATCCGTGCATCGATCCAGTTGGCGATTTCCGTATCCGAGATCGAGGCGGCGGTCACACTCTCGAATTGGATCGCAGGCAGACGCGTCCCGGGGTGCACACCGTATTCGGCGCCGGTGTGTTTCCAATAGTTGCTCTCGACGATCCAGCTATTGAACCGTTCGAGCTCTGCACGTAGCGGGTCATCTCCGAAGTACACTGGCACGAGTTCGATGTTCTTGATCCGTGGGCCGCCATGGTCGGTGACCAGTGGAAACGGCGCGTGCGGGGCGGGGACGAAGCCAGCGCTCGCTGCGCCACTCGCGCCGGCGAACTCCGCGTCCGCAAGCCCAGCTGCTCCGCCTGCCGTGTCCTGTCCAGCCGCCGCCGCATCCCCGCCACTGGCAAGGGCTCCGGCCGTCGGGTCAGTGCCCGCGTTGCCTGCGGCTGCGCCGCGGCCCGCATCTTGGTCGCTTTCCCCTCCTTCTGCGTTGCTACCCGCTGCGCCGCCAACCGACGCCGAATCACTCGCACCGGCACAGGCCACACACACTTGGGCGGCCACTGCGAGCGAGTAAAAGGCTTGTCGACCGAGGACGCTGAATTTACTCGAGGCGGGAGGCATGCGCTTTCTTTCGGAGTTTCCCCATGTCATCGCACCGTTGCGGCCGTGCTAGGCTGCAGCGCAAGTGATGGGTAAATTTGTAGCAGGTGAGGCTACCTGATGAGAGCGGCCCTTGCGAACGATCTATCGGTCGTCGTGCACTCCACGCTTGAACCGGTCGCGCAGCTGATGGCTGCGATTCCACAGCGTAGCGTCGTCACCAACCCGAAGGCGATCGCCGCTGAAATATTGGTCACAGCGGATTCCGCTGCCCCAGATAAGCGCTTTCTGCTCCACGAGTATTACACGCGCATCGAGTGGTTGAGCGGGACGCATGCGCGGGTCGAGACCAACGGCGCGGTCGGATCCATTGACTGGTCGGGGCGCACGGGGGAGGTGCTCCAAGGCAAGCTCGGCATCTTCCCTGAGGCAGCACCAGAAAGTCTCGGGATGTTCCTGCGTCTCGTGATGTCCATGCTACTCCCGTCTCGGCGAGCGGCGCTCGTTCACGCGAGTGGCGTCGTCAGTCAGAGCGAGGCGGTCATCTTTCTGGGCGATTCGGGTGCGGGCAAGACGACTACCGCGCGCCGCGTCGGTCGTGAAGGAGCGCTCCGGTTTGCCGACGATATGGCGATATTGCGCGTTTCGGAACAGGGGACAGCCAGCGTCGAGGCCTGCGCTTTTGATCGAGGTGGGCGTCTTCCTGGCCGCGAGCACCGTTCGTGGCCGCTTCGAGCCGCCTACGACGTGCGCAAAGGGGCGTCAGTCACCCAGGACATGGGTCGCGTGAAAGACCCGTTGGCTACTTGGTGCGCCGCAATTCTCAGCTCGACGGGGCCCCCGGGCTCGCTTGAAAAGCTGCTCGGTTTGGCTTCTGATTTGTGCAAGATCCTTCCCCCACGAGCTCTGAACGTCAGCGCCTCTGGCCCAGTACGCTCAGCAATAGCTCCTCCGCAGCGCCCCGAACGGATCTTGCTGGCTCCCCATTCTACCGATGAGCGTTGGCAATGAAGTTTGACGACGAAACGACAATTCGGCGCGCGCCGACTGCCCTCTCGCGGGAATTCGACCACGAGGTGGCGGTGATCCTGCCCACGGCAAACGCGGTTCGCGTCCTGAATGAAGTCGGCGGTCGCATCTGGGCGCTCGCGGACGGACGGACATTTGCGGAGATTCTCGACATTCTGGTGAACGAATTCGAGGTCGATCGCATCCAATTGAGGATGGATGTGGAGAGCTTTTTGTCCGAGCTGCAGGCAAAGGGTCTGCTCGAAACGCCGTCGGGCCCGTGATGGAAGCGATCCAATCCGGAGCTACAATTGAAGAAGCGCTTTTGGCTTTGGCTTCGGCGTCACGATCTAAGTTCTGGCTTCACGTCCTGCTCGCCGATCGGTGCAACCATACCTGCCAACACTGCTACCAGGTGCAGGGGCTAAAGGGTGAGCTGACGCGTGACCAGATCGAGAACTTGCTGCGCGAATTTCGTGCCGGAGGAGGCTTCATCGTCGCTTTCAGCGGCGGTGAAGCGACCCTGCGCGATGATCTAATCCCCATCCTCGCCTACGCGCACGAGCTGGGCTTGGCGACCGTTCTTTACACGAACGGTTTCACGATGACCGAAGTGTTGGCGAGCGCGATCGCGGCTTGCCACGTGTGGCGGGTCGAGATCAGCCTGTATTCTCATCATGCGGCGGAACACGATGCGCTAACGCGTGTTCCGGGCTCCTGGACAAAAACGACGCAGGGCGTCCGTTGGCTGCGCGCAAAGGGGGTCAATGTAGTCCTCAAGTTTACGCCGACCGCGCTGTCGACCTCGAACGCGGAGCAGATCGCCGTCCTTGCCCGCGAGCTCGATGCGCACCTGTTCGTTGCCGAGTTGGTGACCGCGGGTGAAGCAGGGCGCATGGGGCCGACGCACGTTCGCCGCTCACCCGACAAGGCGATCTCGAATTCGCCTTCCTCGGCGCTGGAAGTACCAGATTCGCTGGCCGGCAAGCCGTGCGGTGCGGGTGATCAGCTCAGCGTTCGATCCGATGGACTGGTGCAACCTTGCGCTCAGCTCAACACGCCCATGGGTTACGTCGGCGGCGACTCCACGGGGCTCGCGCGGGCTAACGAGTCGGACGTCGCCCAGTTCTTTCGCGACGTGACCTGGGCGGACTTTCCCGGCTGCCGAGAGTGCGACCTGCGCGTACATTGTCGGCGTTGCTTTGCATCGGCCGCAGCGGAGGTAGGGGACCTGCTCGCGCCGTATCGAGGTGCGTGCGAGCTCACAGTCGCTCGTTACCGGCGAATGACCGGCAATCTCAACGCAATTGCCCTGAATGAAAACTGCGCCAGCGATCGCGACGCCCGGGTCGGCCCCTATCGACTTGACTCAATCGGAAATTTACGAGCTGCAAAAGAGCAACACTCCGATTATGATCAGGCATTGGCAGACCGTTACCCTTGGCTCCGCCCATCGCGAGAGGCCTTGCAATCATCAGCATGTGGTGCTGACGCCGCCCATCAAGAGCGCGGCCTAATCCAACTGCGACGGGCAGCGAGAAGCTAGCTAGTCGAAGGTAGCAGGAACGATGACACGCTTAAAAGAAGAGTCTGGACGCAGTCAAGCCAACGGGCCTACTGTTAGGGGATCCATGTACGGTGTGAAAAAGCTTATTCGCGGGCGTGCGCTTTCAGTCTACGCGGGTGGGGTTCTGCTGTCGCTTTGCGCTCCCATTGCTTGCGGCGATGGCGACACCGTGCCGCAGAATAGTGGCGGGAACAGCGCCGGCGGGGACGCTGGCGAAGGCGGGCAAGCGGCGTCGTCCGGAAGGGGCGGTAATGGTGGCAACGGCGGTGAGCCGGGGGCCACCTGTCCGACTGTCGAGTTCGTCAATCCAACGGATGGCGCCAAGCTGACCGAGGCTGATGACGTAGCTGGGGCGGCTGGGGATACCTGTGCCGACGGCTTTCAGTACGACGTGAAGGCAGCGACCTCGGCCGACGACGGCACGAAGGCGACGCTGTTCTCCGGCAATAGTCAGGTCGCGGTGACTTCAGTTAAAGGAGGCTTCGCGACCTTCGCGAAGGTCCAGCTCTCGATCGGTACGGACGCGCTCAAGGTTCAGGTCGGAAGCAATTCCTGCACCCCGGCCCAAGCCACCGTAAGTGTATCGTGCGCGGGCCGGCCCACCTGCGATATTACGAAGCCGATCATCACGGCGACTCACCCGGCGCTCAACGGAGTGCCGGTTGCCCAAGGCGGCGACCGCGCGAGCGCGGTGGGCAGCCCTTATCAGGTCGCATTCGAGGTCACGACCAACATCGAGGATGGCAGGCCGGTCAACCTTCAGATCGGCTCTTCTACGCAACTCGTCACCGCGTTTGCGAGCGCCGGCAAGGCAAAGTTTGCCGGTGTGCAACTGTCACCGGATGGTGACTTCAGCGTCGTAGCGACATGCCAGGCACTGTCGGGCAAGACCTCGGAATCCGGCACCGCGACGTTCACAGTCGATACGACACCGCCAGATCTCAGTGTGACCGCTCCCCTTGCAGGCAAGCACTTTAGTCCGAGTGAAGACTCCGATCTCACAGCGGCGGGTCAGCAGTTTCAAGTTTGCGGCTCCACCCAGTCCCTCGATGCTCTCAATCTGCCGGACAACTTAGGCCCCGCACAGAATAACTTCTGCGTGGCGCAGGGCTCGGCCACGCCCGTGTGCGTGCCCGTCACGGGTACCAGCAGTGGCGCGCCTTGCGTGACTCTGACCTGCAAAGATCGCGCGCCCTTCGATCTGAAAGTGACGCTGGGCGATCTAGCGGGCAACAGTATGGAGTCGAGCGTGCAAGGCATCTCTTGCACCTCAGAGCTGCCCGGCGTCGCGATCGTCGAACCGGTCGACGGTACTGGCAGCGACGTGACGACTCATATTCTTGCTTCGACCGCCACGAGTGGGCGCAGAGACGAAAGCGCGGCCAAGCCAGGCGCTCAATTCACGGTCGTCGCCTGTACGGATGTGCCCAATGGTCCAATGACCTTGTTGGGCGCGGAGAAGGGACAACCGGCGCAGCCGCTAGCGACCACGACCGCGGTAGCCGCAGTCGCCAGCGATAACTGTCCGAGCGGAAAGTCGTACGTTGGTAAGTTCGCTGCAGCGACTTTGCCCGAGAGCGAGCAAACCAATTTCGGCGGGCTAATCAACCCAACGCAGCTCACCGTCACCGTGAGCGATCTAGGCACCGTTGGAACCAGCCCTGCCGTCGATGTTTGGGTGGATTCGGTCCCGCCCTCGATCAGCCAATACATCCCGAATCCACTTTGTGGTGCCCTGGTCCAAAGCAGCGTCACCGTCAGCAGGGCGGTTACGTTGCTGACCAGCTCGATTCCTGTGCTCGTCACGGTAACCAACAACGGCGCGCCCACCAACTACACAGCTACAACGGCGGAGCTCGGACAAGCGAGCCTGGGTCTGGTGAGCTTTGCACCCGGCGCGAACACGTTTAGTGCCACGACCGTCGATCCTGCAGGCAACCCGGGAGCATTGATCGCTCCGTGCGTCGTGACCGTGGGCAACCCACCGATCTTGACCTGGGCCTCGCCGAGCGTCTCGAAGCTCAACATCTCCAATGATACGGACGGTGCCACGGCTGGATGGCAGGGCACGCTATCGGTGCAAACGGACGTCGGCGGCTCGGGCGCAACGGTTCAGTTCTCGACGGCGGCTGGCAACCTCGGCGCGCCGGTTGCCATCGACGGAACAGGCAAAGCAAGCACGCCGATCCTGACGCTCGCGGATGCCGATTCGCTCACGCTCACTGCGACCACTAGTGATGTGCCCGGCCGAGGTGTGGGGACCGCGAAGCTAGCCGTTGTCGTCGATACGCAGGCTACGAGTGGGATCACCGACCTCACTGCAGTGGTGCCTGCTGCTTTGCGTCGACAGACCACGTTCCACCTCGGCTGGACCGCACCCGGCGACAATGGCGCTCCGGTCGCTAGTTACGACGTCCGTATCGCCAAAACGGCCATCACGGGCGCAACCTTCGACGCTGCGGAAAAGGTTCTCTATTCGGGTGCTCCGTCGGCAGTGGGCGCAGTCGACGGGGTGGATGCTCCGAATCGGCTGATCGAGACCAACTACTACTTCGCCGTCGCGCCAATCGACAAAGGCGGTAACCGTGGCCCGATCACCTTTGCCGGGCCCACCAGTGCGCATTTCAATTCGACCATCCTGTCCAACGGGGTTGCCGGAGAAATGTTTGGCTTCGTGGTCGACGGCTCGACCAGCCTCAATGGCGATGTTTACTCCGATCTCGTTGTCGGGTCGCAGAACTCGCAAACGGTCAACATCTACATGGGGTCGGCGACTGGCTATCCAAGTGTTCCCACGGCTAAGATTGTGGGCTCCACCGTCGGATTCGGCTTGGGCGTTGCCGTGATTGGCGACATCGATTCGGACGGGCTCTCCGAACTGGCAGTCGGCTCGCCATTTGACGGCAACGGCACGGTGTATATCTTCAAGGGCAGGCAGCCTTGGCCCGCTTCGCTCCAGCAGAGCGCCGCAGACTACATCGTGCAGACCGGTACAGGCGTTGAGTTTTCCGGTGCCCTCAATGGCTTCAGCGTAGCGCGCGTGGGCGACTTCAACGCCGATGGCATTGATGATTTCGCCATCGGTGCGCCCACGTATGAAGGAACCATTGGACGGGTTTCGGTTGTACTCGGCGTTGCTTCGGGGCAACCGTTCGGAACGTCGGGAGTGGTGTCGTTGCCTGCGGATTACGGCACCAAAGCCATCCGGATTGATGGCTCTGCAGGCGGAACAACTCTCGGACTGCAAATGCTCGGGCTCGGCCGTTTCTACACTGGCGGCGGGTCGACGTTGGTTTCGAGCGGACCGCGCTCAGCGGGAAGTGCCGTGGCGTTCCACGGCCTCGCCGGGTCTGCGCCTATCATCGCGCCCGATCAGACGTTTCCGGGGCCGATTCCTAGCGGCCGAACTGGGATTGGCCTGGCGTTCATCGGCGGCGGCAGCTCGACCCCGTTGCTGGGGGTTGGCAGTCCCGCGTATGTGAGTGACCCGGCGGCTGGCCAAGTCGACCTGTTTGGCGGCGACGTGGGTATTGGGCCGTTCAGTGGGGCGCACGCCATTTACAAGAATTCGCGGGCGACAACAGTCGGGGACGGCTTTGGTGTCATGATCGTTGGCGGCGGCTTTACCAACGGGACTACGACTTCGTTTCTCGGCGACAGTGCCCCGGATGTCGTGCTGGGGGCGTTCAAGGAGGCTGGCGCCGCGACACACGTCTACTTCTTGACCGGGCAGAATGCCATGACCTCTGGCACTAGAGACATCGTCTCGGCCGCCGATGTCGCCTTCAAGATGCCTGCCGACTGGCAAGGTTGCTCGCCCAACAGCGGAGCCATTCGTGACCTGAATGCAGACGGTTACGGTGATGTCGCAATCGGTGAATGGCGGCGAACGAGCGGGTATAATGGGCGCGTAGTCGTGCTGTGGTAGCTAGATCGAGGCAAGATGACAAACGAGAATGAATTCGAAGAGAAATCGACCGAGCGCACAGCGCGCCGTCCGTATGAGGCACCCTCCGTTCGAGATTTTTTTCAACCCCTGGTAGTGCTGGGTACTTCGCCTACAGTCGTTGGCTGTGGCGACAACGCGAGGCCGAAGCCTCCGAAGCACTGACGCGCAGCCCCAGCCGCCGGAACTTGAACTGTGGCTAGGGTGGTCTGGCGCGCATCCGCGATTTCCAGCCCGTGCCATTGATGGTGGCGCGCTGGATGCCTGAGCGAGGTCGACTGCTCGAACGGCGGTTTTCCCGCGTGCTCGGGGTGTGGTGCTTCGTCCTCACGCTCGAGGTAGCACTGCTCAGGCTCGCCTACCCAGCCGCGATCGTGCTCGTCGAGCACGCTTGGGCGAGGTTGGCGCTAATTTTGGCGGTGCTGTCGATCGGGCTCTCGGCGCTACGAGGACTGACCGCCGATCGCGTGACTCGCATGGTCCGCGCCAAAGTCTTCGATGCGCTCACGGCTGCTATCGAGCGGTATCCGGCGCTCGCTCCGCCGGGAGCACCGCCGATCGAGCAGCTCGAGAGTGAGATCGCCAAGGGCGTTCCTTGGGTCGAGGCGATGGTCGCGGTAACGGTGCCGTCGATCCTCGGCAACGCTCTCGCGCTGCCGATCATTGCCTGGTTGTCTTGGGTCCGCGTCGGCCCACGGGCGACTCTGATTGCTTCGGGGGCGTTGATCTGCGGTGCCGTTTTGGGAGCGTTCATTGCGCGGCATGCGGGCAGGCTGGGGACCGTCGCTTGGGACAGCTATCAACCGGTAGCCCGTCTCGTCGAAAGCGGCTTTCGCGGCAGAGTCGAGCTTGGGATCCATCGTTGCTCGAGTGCCCATCGAGAGGGCTTGTTGGCCGCGGTCGCACGGTGGTCGGTCGCCGAACGGCGGCTGTTCGTGTGGGGCAGCGTTGCCGGGCGTATGGTGCCTGCGGTGACCGCCCTGAGCGCGTTCGCCCTGGCCGCGTTGGCCGGTTACAGTCCCCTCGAGTTGATGCACCAAGCGATGGAGCAGCCCAGTCGCTCGGTGGTTGCTGCGAGCTTGCTGGCGCTCACCGCTCTCCCGGTGCTTGGAGCGCTCACGCGGGCAATCGCCGATTGGTCCACGGAATGGCCGCATCTCAACGCGCTCGCGCGCTTCGTCGGATCGGCGCCGAAGGAAAAAGCCACGCTGAGCTTCCAGCTCGCTAGCCATGCGCCCGTGGGTTCGATCAGTGCGGAGACGGTGCGATTTCAATATCCTGGCCGTCGTGCAGGAGAGCCGCCCACGGTTGTCGAGGCAAGCGTCGTC
>DATEPG010000189.1:0-3178 GCA_035273265.1 Polyangiaceae bacterium | reverse complement strand
CTCTTCGGAGGGGCATCAGTGCGGCCCCTTCACGTCCACCAGCGGGCGGGTTACGCAGGCACGATGAACACTCGCTCGCTTGGTATCGCCCTGGTTTTCGTTGCTGGCTGCGCTGTTGGGGGCGCATCGGCTCGGTTCGTTGTCCCGCCCGCGAACGCCCAGCAGGCCGCTGCGCTTACGAAGTTGGAGTACTACTGCGCCCCGTTTCACGAGGACAAGGCCACAGAACTCTCCAACAAGATGGGCGAGCAGGGCTGGGACATGGCCTCGGTGTCCGATTACTCCACCGGAAACACCAACCTCTTTTGCTTCAAGCGCCCGAAGCTGTGAACGCGCCGCAGTCAGCCGCTGTCTCTGCTCGAGCAGCTCAGCGTCTTGGAATGCACCGTGGTGCGAATAGCGATTCCTGACGCGTGACCGGGCCAGGGCGCGCGTTTTTGGTTCCGCACGCCCTGCGATCGATCGGCGGTGCTGGGAGCGCGCAACGGGCGCGTAGGGCCGAGCATGACGCAGACGCCACGTGTGGGTGACAGGCGCTCTCCGTGACCCGAAGGCGGACTGATCACCCGGAGCCGGAAATGCGGGGTTTGTGGGCCATGGGCAAAACTCCCAGGGGCAGAACTCCGCGGGCGACTGAACGATTCGCCCCGAATTCGTGCCGCTACCGAATGTCGAGCGTCGGCTCGTGTAGCTAGTGCTCTCGGTGCCGGTCACTTGGTCCCCCGTTCCTCGAGCCAGGCGATGACCACCGCGGGGCGGTACCGGAATGTGTCCCCCACTGCGATCGCCGGCATGCCGGACACGCGCAGCCGGTGAAGGGTTGCCCGCGACACGCTGATGAGGCGCCCCATGGTCACGCCGTCCACGAGCTCAGGGGCGGGCCCTTGGTCTGCCGCGAACTCGGCGAGCGCTGCAGCGGCGGCATCGTGCGCCAGTTGGGAGACTTGCTCTGCGGTCAGGAGCACGATGCCGGCTGCCGGAGGCGTTGCGGTTCCGGGAGCACGAACAGGGACACGGGACGCCTCAACTTCTCCTCTGTCCGTCGTGGTGTGTCCCGTGTCCCTCTTTAGAGGGACGGACACACGGACACACTCACTCAAATGCGTGTCCCGGACACGGTGGGACACACTTGGGACACGGTTCGAAAACGCGCCCTTTGCCCTTGTTTTCGGCTGCCGAAGTGTGCTCCGGATCGCGAGCACATCAGCGGGCGATTGGGTGTGTCCCGACGCTGAAAAATCCGGGACACGGTGGGACACGCTCTTGTGCGGCTTTTTGGGGGTCACGATGCGAACCACTTTCCGGTCTTTCCGTCGCCTAGATTGCGCGCGGCTCCGTTCCGTTCGAGCTGCTCAAGTGCGGCGGACACGGCTCGGTGTCGCTTGTTGAGCTTCTCGGTCACGAGCCGGAGCGAGGCGCCCGGATTTGCCTTCAGGCATTCGAGCACCGCCACGCAGACCACGTTCTCAAAGACGTCCTGCGCTTCGGCGCCCACCTTGGCAGCGTCACTCGCCGCCACCAGCACCCCGCCATCGGCCGTGTCCGTGATGCTCACCAGGAACGGGTCAACGGGGCGCCCAAGTCGTGCCTTCGTCTGCTCGACCCGAAGTGGCTCACCCTTCACGTAGGTTGCGTGGAAAACCGTGTCCGCCGCGTCGTAGATGGCGCTTGAGCCGCGCCCAGCTTCCCGCGGGTCAATAGTACTAACGGACCCGCTGGTCTTTTTGGAGTGCACCAGCACCAGGAACGCGCAGCCGGTCTTCTCCCCTACCCGGCGCAGAGCATCGAGACCAAGCCGCATGTTTGAATCATTCTCGTCGGTGCCCGGGTTCGCGGCCTTCAGCGTGTCGACCACCAGCAGCGAGCAGCCCTCAGCCAGGGGTTCCACCGCGGCCCCAAACTTTGGGTCGCTCATGTAGACCGGCGGCATGCACGCGAAGCCGATGTTCGCCACGGTCGAGAGCCCCGCTGCCTTAGCTATGGCGTGCGCACGGCGCCGCATCTCGTACTGCCCGTTCTCGTAGTCGAGATAGAGCGCCCGTCCTTGCTTCACGTCGAAGCGTCCGAGCCAGGGGATGCCCGCGCCGACCGCGATCACCATCTGCAGCGCGGTCCACGTTTTGAACCCGCCGCCGTAGCCAACCAGCTGCGTCAGGCTGCCGCGGCGGATGACTCGGTCCACGACGTAATCGGGGGCCTCGAGCGGCGCGAAGATCGCTGCCGGCTCGATGATTTGGATTCTGCCCTTCTGCACGCTCGAGCCCGTGCCCGCCAGCGCCGGTGGAAGACCTTCTGCAGGCGGCGCGTCAGGCGCATCGTCATCGGTTGGCTCCCATTCGTCCGGGGTTGGTTCGGTGGGCACCACCTGACCCATCGGCGCGCGATTCCGTCGCACCGGCTCAGAAGGAGGCGCAGATCGTGGCTTTTGCAGCCCGCCCTTGAACGCGCTCGTGATGGTCGCCCGCGCCTCGCGTTGCTTGATTCCGCATGCAAGCGCTGCGCGCAGCAGCTCTCGGTCCGCTTCAGCCTCGGGGATTTCACCGCCGGCGACGAGCTGCGCGACGCTAAAGGCGCAAGCATTGAGCTTGTGATTCCGCTCCCCTTCCCTCGAGTCTGCGATGGCTCGGCACTCGTCTTCCAGCGCCCGCGCCCCGTACGGCGTGGCTTCGAAAGCAGCGGTGTTCATGTTGTGCGCTCGAGCCGGCGGCTCGGGAGGCCGCGCGATGGCGTGCGCGAGGGACTTCGCTTCGGTCACGGGAGCACCGCCGGAATGATTGGATTCGTCCAATGCCGCCGGTGCCCGCTTGCGTGCATGCTCGGCGGCACCGTGATCTTGCCGCGAAGCGACTTGATCTCGACGCCCGGCGCGATCGGCTTGTTGAGGGGGTAAGCGACTCCGTCCGGCAGTCGGTACACGCGATGTGAGCCTCGGCCCGAGCGCTCGGTCAGCGTCGCGGGCAGTGGGCCATATTCGAGTTCGACTGGCTCGAGCAACGAATCCGGGCCGTCGATGTCAATGGCCACCAAACGCCAGCCGTTCGGCTGATCTCCGAGACGGAGCGCGATGTTCCTGCGCCAATCCCTTCGGAGTTCCTCGCGCATTTCGTCCCAGCGTGGCTCGCCGTCCAGGTAGCCCTTCCACAACGGGTGCTTGCCCGGCTGTCCGCAGGCAAGACCC
>DATEPG010000188.1:0-18446 GCA_035273265.1 Polyangiaceae bacterium | reverse complement strand
TTACGGTCGCAGCGCGGCTGCCAGTGCTGATTCCGGCCAATCCCTTCTCCGCTTCTTATTTGGAAGTGAAGCGAAGGCGCATGGCGCACGAGCTACCGTCGTCTCCCTCCGCTGCGCCGGCAGCCCCCGAACCCGTGTCCGCCGTCGTCGACGCCAGTCCGCGGGACACCGGCCCGCGCGCCGCGCAATAGGGCGTCCTAGGGCTTTTTGGCAGCGGCTTTGATGGCTGCAAAGCGGGCTTTGAGTTTGGGGGCGTAGCCGAGCTTGTTCTCCTGTTTGATACGGCCGAGCGCGAGCGCATCGTCCGGCACGTCCGTGACCACGGTCGTTCCGCTGGCCACGTATGCTCCGCGACCAACCGTGACTGGCGCGACGAGCTGCGAGTCACTGCCGATGAACGCATCGGGACCGATCACGGTCTTGTGCTTGTTGAAGCCGTCGTAGTTGCAGAAAATCGTGCCCGCGCCGACGTTGGCGCGTTCGCCGATGTCGCCATCACCGAGGTACGCCAAGTGGTTCGCCTTCGCGCCTCGGCGCACGCGCGTGCTCTTGGTCTCCACGAAATTGCCCAGGTGCACTTCGGCCTCGATTTCCGACTTGGGTCGCAAATGCGTGAACGGCCCGAGCTGCGCGGCGTCCCCGCCGCTGCTCGAGCTGATGACGGTGTACGGCTTCAGCAATACACCGTCACCGATCGTCGAATCGTCGATCACGCAGCCGGCGTCGATGACCGTGGATTTCCCGATACGGGTATTGCCGCGCAGCACCACCGTGGACTCGATCAGCGAGTCTTCCCCGATTACCACGCGGTCCTCGATGCGCGGCGTGCCGCGCACGGTAACGCCATTTTTGGCATGGCGCAGTCGGATCCGGCGCAGCATGATCTCGTCCGCCTCGGCCAGTTGCCCGCGATCGTTCACGCCCAAGAGCGCGTCCGCATGGCCCACGACCCCGGTGACCTGGCTGGAGCGCGCCAGCAACGCGACCACGTCGGTCAGGTAGTATTCAGATTGCGAGTTGTTCGGCTGAATTCGAGCTAAAACGCGGCGTAGTGACTCGGTCTTGCCAGCGTACATGCCGGCATTCACTTCACGCGCCGCGTGCTGCTCCAAAGTCATCAGGTCGCGTTGCTCGCGCACCTCACTGACGAGACCCGCAGCGTCGCGGAGCACGCGACCATAGCCGTGCGGGATGTCGAGCACGCAGGTCAACAGGCTCAGTTCTTCGGCGCCCGGTCGATCGAGCGCGGATACCAAAAGCGCGAGCTGCTCTGCTTGCACGAGCGGCGTGTCGCCACACAAAATCAAGACTCGGTCCGTCTCCACGCGCTCGATACCGATGCGCGCTGCGTCACCGGTGCCGCGCGGCGGATTTTGCACCACCGTAGCTACGCGGTTCCCAAAATCCTGCGCCAGCAGCTGGTCGATCTGTTCGTGCCCGCTGGTAACGACCACCGCCCGTTCGACGCCCGCCTCGAACGCGGCACGCACCGCGTAGTGAAGCAACGGGCGCCCCGCAATCGGATGAAGCACCTTGGGCAGCGCGCTCTTCATGCGCGTTCCGAGGCCAGCGGCGAGGATCACTGCGGTGAGGCGGGACATCGCCTACGATCTCGCATTTGTGCGGAGGAAACGCCAGTGCTGTCACGCTGCCGAGCGCCCGCAAACGCCGCTTCGCGGCGCACGAATTGCCCTCAATCTGTCGCTCCGTCGTCTTCGACTATAGGGCGCCGACGTCCGCGGGGGCTATCGAAGCCGCGCCCGCCGGCGCGCGAGACTCCGAAGCGTTCGTGCCGGGCGTATCCAACGCGGGTTCCAGCGGTAGCAGCGTGCCACTCGCCAGCTCGCCGTCGGAGCTCAGCTTGCGCGGCGCAACCGCGCGCCCGCGGTCCACATACACCACGACGCTCTCTCCAGCGCGCAGCTTGTCCGTGCGTGAGCGACGATTGATGCGCTCCATGCTGCCCACGGTCATGCCGTAGTGATTACCGAGCGTCGCCAGCGTGTCTTTTTCGCGAGCGCTGATGACCACGCGCTTGCGGCCATTTTGACCCTCGAAGTAGTCATAAAATTCCGGACTACCCGCGACCAAAACCTGCGTATCGGAGGGCGCGATGCTGCGCGCGGAGAAGGTCTTGCGCTTATCGACGAATAGTTGAAGAGCCATGCCCGACTGCAGCCGCGCGCTTTCGTCCAGCGCATTCCACAGCCCAATGTCGGCCACGCTGACCGCGAACGCCTTCGCCACGCGGCTCAGCGTGTCGCCCGAAAGCACGCGATAAAACAGGCGGGTTCGCTCCGGATAGGCGAATTCCCGCGGCGGAACCACGACCACTTGGTCGCTCGGAAGCGAGGCCGCCGTGCGCGCGGTGCGCGGCACGAGCAGCACGGTGCCTGCCGCGAGTTGCTCCTTGGGCTCCACGTGATTGATCGCGCGCAGCCGTGCCTCACTCACACCGTGCGCATTGGCGATTGATTCCACGGTCTCGCCGAACTTGGTCAGGTAGGTCTGCAACGTGTCGTCGTCACTCGCAATGCGCGCCAGCGCTGCCGTGCACTGCGGCCCCCTGCCTGCGGGCACGTGAACCCGCCAACTCGACTTACCCGAGCGCGCTACTGCAGGCGGCGTGCGCCCCGCCAGCAAGCCCGGATTCAAGGCTGCGATTTCGGCTTCAGTGACACCCGCCGAGCGCGCGACGTCCGCGAGCGCCACGCTCGGGCCGACCTGCACGACATCGAAGGTCTCCGGCGGGTCGATCTCGATGGCATCCAGCCCGAACGCTTTCTTGTTGCTCATTACGATCGAGAGCGCAAAAATCTTGGGCACGTACAGCGTCGTTTCCCAGGGCACTCCGGCTTCGTAGCGAACGAGCTCCCAAAAGTCGTTGCTGTTGAATTTGCGGATCGACCGCGCCAGCCCGCCATAGCCCATGTTGTAGGACGCGATAGCGAGTTCCCAGCTGCCAAAACGCCGGTACAGATCACTCAGATAGCGGCTCGCGGCTTGCGTGGAGCGTTCGGGATCCAGTCGTTCGTCGACCCAGCGATCCACGGTCAGACCGTAGGTGCGGCCCGCGTCCGGCATGAATTGCCAGAGCCCCGCAGCGCCCGCCGGGGAGACCGCGGTAGGGTTGTGCCCGCTTTCGATCATCGATAGCCAAACCAGCTCCGTGGGTACCCCCGCGCGCGCTAACTCCGTGCGCATGGCGGCCGCGTAGCGTCCGCTCTTCTTGGTCCACACGCGGGCGATCGCTTTTCCGCTCGGGCTATCGCGATAGAACCGTAGGTACTTGATCACGAACTCATCGAGCACGATCGGCAAACTGGGCATGGCCAAGCTCTTCAGCCAAGCCGCGTCGGGCGCGCCTTCGACCGCCTCTCGCCGCATGCCGCTCGGGCGCAGGCTAGGCGCCCCCTGGGTGATCACCTCGGGGCCGACTTTGCCGACCGCCTCGGGCAGATCCCAAGACCAGCCGGGCTCGACGCCAGTCAGGGGTCGCGGGAAGAGCACGCGCTCTGCGGCTTTCAACGAGCGCAGCTCCGGATCGTCTTTGCCAGCTCGCAGATCTTCGTCCGTCGGCCCTTCGGCAATTTTCTGACGTGCCGCGCGATCGGGCTGCAAGCGCGTCGAGCCCGCGGGCAGTGTCGGTGAAACCTTGTGCGGCGGCTTCCCTTTTTGATGCGCAGCGCGCACTTGCGGCTTTTCTGATTTGTCCGCTCGGTCGGGCCTTTCCGGATTTGGACCCTTGGCTGCCTTGGTCGATTCGGGTTCGTCGTTCACCGAGGCCGCCGGCAGCGCCCCCACTGAGCGCGTTCCGACGCCGCGTTGCGGGTCAGGAGCCGCAGCCGGTTTGGCACCGGACTCTGGCTTGTCCACGTCTGGCTTGGAGGGCTCCGGGCGCTTGGCCGCATCGCTCAGCTGATTTTGATTGGCGGACTGCTTTGGCTTTTCCGGCTTAGCCGGGACTCGAGGCTTGGCCTCGGCCTTCTGCTCGGTCTTCGGCTCCGGCCGAGCCTCAGGCTTCTGCTCCGTCTTCTGCTCGGTCTTCTGCTCCGGCCGAGCCTCGGGCTTCTGCTCGGTCTTCGGCTCCGGCCGAGCTTCGGGCTTTGTCGCCTTGGCCTCCGTGGGCTTGGCAGCTTCTGCGGCTTTTGCCTCGGGCGCAGCTTGCGCGCGGAGCGCGCTCAGGCCGAAAACAGCAGCGAGCGCGGCTTGGGCGACAAAGCGGGCTCGGGCCATGGGAAGGTACTACCAACCTTCGCCAAATTTGGTCAAATCTACGTAAGATTTCGCGAGGATCTTGATCCCGGACCGGCTCTTGTGCAGGTCCTCGGCCCATGACCGCCAAGAGCACCCGCACGGAACTCGACACTTTCGGCCCGATCGAAGTCCCCGACGATCGCCTGTGGGGCGCTCAGACCCAGCGCAGCCTGCAGAACTTCGACATCTCTGGCGAGCGCATGCCGGCACAATTGTTGCGCGCCCTGGCCATCGTCAAGAAGGCCGCCGCGCTCGTGAACATGGATCTCGGTGCAGTCGACGCGCGACTCGGCAACGCGATCGTCGACGCCGCCGACGAAGTGATCGCCGGCAAGCATGATCAGGAATTTCCGCTCGTCGTCTGGCAGACCGGCAGCGGCACGCAGAGCAACATGAACATGAACGAGGTGCTCGCCAATCGCGCCAGCGAGATCCTGGGCGGCGTACGTGGTGAAAAACGCCTCGTTCATCCAAACGACCACGTGAACCGCGGGCAGTCATCGAACGACGTATTCCCAGCCGCGATGTCGCTTGCCTGCGTAGACGCGGTGCGCACGCGCGTGCTGCCCAGCGTCAAAGCCTTACGCGACACGCTCGCCGAGAAGTCCACGGCCTTCAAAGACATCGTCAAAATCGGTCGCACCCATCTGATGGACGCGACGCCGCTGACCTTGGGCCAAGAGCTCAGCGGCTGGGTGGCGCAGCTCGACCACGGCCTGAAACACCTGGAAAGTGCCGTCCCGCACCTGGGCGAGCTGGCCTTGGGCGGCACCGCAGTGGGCACTGGCCTCAACGCGCATCCGGAGTACGCGGTGCGCGTCGCGGCCAAGGTGGCCGAACTCACCTCGCACCCGATCGTGACTGCGCCGAACAAGTTCGAATCGCTGGCCGCGCACGACGCGATCGTGTTCGGGCATGGGGCGTTGAAGACGCTGGCAGCGTCACTGATGAAAATCGCCAACGACGTGCGCTGGCTGGCTTCTGGCCCCCGCTGCGGATTTGGCGAGATCTCCATCCCGGAGAACGAACCCGGCAGCTCGATCATGCCGGGCAAAGTCAACCCGACTCAATCCGAAGCGATGACCATGCTCTGCGCGCAAATCTTCGGCAACGACGTGGCCGTGAACTTCGGCGGTGCCAGCGGCAATTTCGAGCTCAACGTGTACAAGCCGTTGCTGGCACACAACTTTTTGCAGAGCGCGCGTTTGATCGCGGACGGTTGCGACAGCTTCCGCAAGAACTGCGCCGTCGGCATCGAGCCCAATCGCAAGCGCATCCAGGAACACCTGGAAAATTCGCTGATGCTGGTGACCGCGCTCAACCCCCACATCGGCTACGACAACGCCGCGAAAATTGCCAAAAAAGCCCACAAAGAAGGGCTCACGTTGCGCCAGTCAGCGGAAGCCCTGGGCTTGGTCTCGTCCGAGGATTTCAGCCGCTTCGTCCGCCCGGAAGAGATGCTCGGACCCAAGGGCTGAGTCTTCAGGAGCGAGTCGGCGAGATCTCATCGAAATCAGCGCGGCTCACTGTCGGTCCCTGGGGCGCGGCCCTAAACTAGGCCGATGCTCGAGCCGCTCCTGATCGAATCCCGATTCCCCATCGTCGATCGCTCCAAAATCCAGCTCTTCTCGCTGAACACTCCGAACGGCATCAAAGTCGCCGTGGGCTTGGAAGAGCTGCAGATCCCGTACGAAGCGCACACCGTGAGTATCGGCAAAGGTGAACAGTTCAGTGACGCCTTCAAGTCGATTAGTCCAAACTCCAAGATCCCGGTGATCGTGGATCTCGCCGGACCGGGCGGCAAACCGTTTGCGCTGATGGAGTCGGGCGCGATCTTGATCTACCTGGCGGAACGCGCCGGGCGTTTGTTGCCGACGGATCCGGGTCGGCGCTTCGAGTGCCTGCAATGGCTGTTCTTTCAAGTGGGACACATTGGTCCGATGTTTGGCCAGTTCGGGCACTTCTTCAAATACGCGGGTGACAAGTGCAACCACCCCTACCCGCTCGAGCGCTACACGAACGAGGCCAAACGCTTGCTGGCCGTGCTCGAAACCCAACTCCGCGACAAGGAATATCTGATCGGTGAGTACACGATTGCCGACATCGCCACGGTCCCTTGGGTCAATGGCCTCAGCGCGAACTACGGCGCCGGGGATGTCTTGCCGCTGACTGAATTCCCGCACGTCGAAGCCTGGGTCGACCGAATCGTCGCCCGCGCGGCTTACCAGATCGGCAAGAACGTCGCCAAATTGGCTTGATACTCGGCGGCGGCTCACTCGCTGAGCGAGCGCTGCTCAGGCCTCGGCGGTTTTTTTCGGTGCGATCGACACGACCGCGGACACCGTCGACGCGCTCTGCGGACTACTCAGAGGCGAGAGTGAGTTCAATGGCTGGACCAGCTGAGCCGTGGACAATACGCGATTGCGTCCGGCGCTCTTGGCCGCGTACATCGCTCGGTCCGCCCGATCGACGACCAAGTCGACCGTTTCACCGGAGTCCAGCTGTGCCACACCAAAGCTTGCGGTAACCGACAGAGCGAGTCCGCTCGGATCGGCGATCGGATGCCGCTCGAGCGCGGCGCGAATGCGCTCAGCCACCAACATCGCGCCCTCGAGTGAAGTCGATGGGAGGGCGACCACGAACTCTTCGCCACCCCAACGTGCAACCACGTCGCACGTACGCACGATGCTGGCCATCAACCGACTCACCGCAGCCAGCACCGCATCCCCCGAGGCGTGCCCGTAGCGATCGTTGACCTGTTTGAAGTGATCGACGTCCAACAAGATGACGGACAGGTGATCGCTGTAACGCGCGCAGCGCGCGACTTCTCGTGTCGCCCAATCGATGAATGCTCGACGGTTCGACAGCCCCGTGAGGGCGTCCGTGGTTGCCATCCATCGGGACTCTTCGACCAAGGTGGCCATTCGGAGTGCGCCGCCCAACTCGCGACCGATAATCTTGACCAACACCGGATCGTTTTGATGAACCTGGGCGCGAGGAGCGAGTGCAAACGATCCAATCAGCTGGTCACCAAAGTAGATCGCTTCGACGATCGCCGCAGGGCCGGAGGGATCGGTGACTGCGTCGTCGTCCTCGACCGCCACGACCGGCGCATCTGGCACTCCGCCGAAGGCTAGACCTGCCTCGACCAACGCTTGGGCCCTGTTGGCCGGGTTGCTGTGAATACCGAGCCGCATGGGCTCCAGCCGCCAGACGGCCATCCAGCGATAGCTCGTCACCTGCGAAACGAACTGCGAGAGCAGATCGACCAAGCGATCGAAGGACTCGCTCGTCCCCAGGCGCCGGACCTCGGCAGCAATCACCGAATCGAACAGGGCGGCATCCAAGTGTGTGGCGATGCGCTCGCGGACGTCGAGCGATTGAGTCAGGCCGACGACGAAAAAGTCGTCCGGCTCGGCGTGCGGCTTCTGCTCGATTGCGCGACGCAACGCGCGTACGAGTTCGCCCATTCGCCCCTTGATCACATAAGCAAAGGCGCCCGCCTGCTCGGCCCAGAAGTGATTGCGCCGACCTTCGCTGCCGCGCAGCACCACGGGCACCTTCGAGGTCCCTGGTTCCGAGCCCAACAAGCGACACAACTGGACGCCGGAAATGCTGGGCATCGAGAGGTCCGCTATCACGACGTCGGGCGCTTCTTCGAGCGCTTGAATGGCCCCTTCGGCGCCGTCCTTACACTCGACGACCACGAAGCCTTGAAAGCGCAAACGCTCGGCGAGGATCGCGCGCCCGGCGTCAGAGGGATCGATCAGGAGTACTCGAGGCGATGGCCGCACGGAGCAGCAAACGGCCGTTTCGTCGGTCAGCAAAGGCCACCTCGCTAAGTTTTCGCAACTCGTCGATATTACGTATGAAATCGCCGAGTTCGAGCAAATCGAATGCTACCCGCTGTCGCGACTCCGTGAGGCGGAGCCGAGCCAAGTCAGGGTGCCGACGGCGAGCGCGATCACGAACACGAATAGAGACCAGCCGGGCCGCGCGACGCCCAGGCCGTTGCGGCCAACGACGCCTTCGAAGAGTTGCACGAGCACGGCGCCCAGGCCGTATGCGGCAGCGCTGTACAATACGACGCGCCGCAAGCGCACGACCATCTCCATCGAACGCGGGGTGCTGGGCCAAACGTCACGACGTACGTGGCGAACCCAGATCAGCGCCGGGCTGACCAGGGTTGCGAGTACACCGACGATCGAGAGCGTGACTTCTGCCGTGCTGAGGTCAGTGCCGCGCACGACGCGCACCAGCGCGGCCGCGACGACCACCACGTTCACGAAGCCCCAGAACAGCCCAAAAGCGGTGAAGAAGACCAAGCCGGGTCGCGCCAGGCGGACGTCTCGAGCGGTCTGTTCCAGGGCTTCACGGACAGAAGTGCTCGGCGGCGTTGCGAGCAATGTACGCGCCGCGGCTTGCAGCAGCGTGGTGGGCGCGGGGGTGCTCGTCGGATCGATCACCGACTTGGGCGCGGCTGCGGGCAGGTGCGCGTCGGGGGCGTCGAACGGGGCCAGGGCTTGTTCGAGCGCGTCCATGGTGGCAAAGCGTTCGCTCGGCGCTTTGGCCATCGTCTGTTGCACGACCAGCTCGAGCGATAGTGGGATTTTCGGTTGTAGCGTGGACGGGCGCTCGGGTTCCTGCGTCAGGACCGCGGTCAAGATGGCCATCGCATCGCTGCCTTCGAACGGCTTCCGACCGGTCAGTGCGCGGTACAAAATCGCGCCTACGGCGTAGATGTCGGCGCGCGAATCGACGCGATCACCCCGCGCTTGCTCGGGCGCCATGTAGTCGGGCGTGCCCATCACGGTGCCTGTCTTGGTTAGACCGTCACTCATCTCGGCTACCTTGGAGATGCCGAAATCGAGCACCTTGACGGTCGCGTGCGGACCCGCCAAAAACACGTTCTCCGGCTTCACGTCACGATGCACGATGCCGTGAGCGTGAGCCGCGCCCAGCGCGTGGCACACCTGACGCACGATGTGCACGGCCTCCACCGTGGACAACCTACCCAGCCGATCCAGGTAGCTGCCGAGATCTTCTCCTTGAAGCAACTCCGCTACGATGTACGGACGGCCATCCGCGCTGGTGTTGACGTCATACACACCGACTACGTTTGGATGAGTCAGTACGCTGGCCGCCTCTGCTTCACGTTGGAAGCGCGTGACGACTTCCGGCTGGCGCGCGAGCTCCTGATGCAGCAGCTTCACTGCGAAGCGCTTGGTGTGGAGGCGCGTGTGCCGCGCTTCATAGACCCGGCCCATGCCACCTTCGCCGATCACGCGCAGCACTTCGTACGAGCCGTCCAGCAGCTGGCCTACAATCGGGTCTTCGTCGTCCGGTGCGTCTTCGAGCGGAGTCGCGTCGCGCGGGCAGACACGAAAATCCGCGGGGTAGCGCGCGCCGCAGCTCGGACAGACCCGGGGATTGATGGCCGCGAGGCTGCTCTGTGTACTGCGAGGTGCGGTGACGCCTTCCAAAACCAGGCCATGCTAGCGCTTCGACTGCGCGCTGGGTACGGGCAAGGACGAGCGGCCTCGCGGCCTGTAGTCGCCAGTCTGCGGCAAATTGGCGGCAAGCAGCCGGATTGGAACTCGACTAGACTGGGGGTTTGCCTTGAACGCAGCCATTCAACTGATGGTGCCGGTACTCGCCGCGGTCATTACCGGCGGGTGCGCCGCATACGTCGCGCTTCAGAAGCATTCGGCACCTGGCGCGCGGGCGTACACCGTGGTGCTCCTGAGTCAGTCCGTTTGGTCGCTGGGCTACGTGGCCGAGCTCTTGGCGACGGATGTACGCGGCAAGCTGCTTTGGGACGACCTGCAGCTACCTCCTCCGTACCTGATGACGTTTGGGATGTTGTTCTTTGCCTTCGAGTACTCGGGGCGGCAGACGCGCAAGCTCGAGCGCTGGCTTTGGGTACTCGCTGCACTGCCCGCCGCTGCCTGCCTTTGGGTGTTCAGCGATCCGATCCATGGCCTCGCCCGCGCGTCGGCGCGCATCGAACCCGACCCGCCGTACGGCGTTTTACTGTACGACTTCAGTCGGTTAGAGCTGCTGTCGTTCGTCGAAGTGTATCTGGTCGGCGGCTACGCGGCCTATTGCATCTTGAAGGGTGCCGCCAAGCAGATCCTGGTGCATCGCCGCCAAGCGCTGCTCGTCGGCGGCGGGATTGTCTTGAATCTGTGCGCCGCGTTGCCCGGCGTGCTCGGGTTTCGCTGGCTCGGACAGCGCGATTCCAGCCCATTCTGCTTCGCGATCAGCGGTCTGTGCGTGTCCTGGGCGCTGACGCGCTACCGTCTCTTCGACCTCGTGCCGATCGCGCGCCATGCGGTGATCGAGCATTTGCCGGATCCAGTCTTGGTGCTCGACTCGAAAGATCGTCTAATGGACCTGAATCCTGCCGCGCGCAGACTGTTCGGCGACGCCGGTTTCGAACTCGGCGCCGTATCGTCGCAGACATTCCCTGCCTGGCTGGACCCCGGCCCAGCCCAGACGAATTCGCGTCCAGGCGCCCGGGAGCTCAGCCCACCCGACGCCCAAGCTGCGTACGAACTGAACGAGGCTCCGCTGTTGGGAGTGCGAGGTGAGCTGCGCGGGCGCGCGCTAGTGCTACGCGACATCAGCGAGCGACGCCGCGCGCAGACGAGCCTGGAAAAGGCACACGGAGAGCTGGAACGGCGCGTCGTGGAACGCACGCTCGAACTGGAGACGGCCAATGCCTCGCTTCGGCAACAGGTCGAAGAAACGCGCGCCGCGCGCGTTTCGGCGCAAGCCAGCGAGGCGCAGTTTCGCGCAATCTTCGACGGCGCATACGAGTTGATCGGCATGCTCAGCCCGGAAGGACGATTGCTCGAGGCCAACCGCGCCGCGTTGCTGCTTGCGGGTGCTACGAGTGAAGAGGTGCGGGGGCAGCTCTTCTGGGAGACCCCCTGGTGGTCACACTCACCCGAGCTGCAGCGCCAATTGCGAGCCGGGATCGCGCAGGCCGCACGCGGAGAGTTCGTGCGCATGGAGGTCACGCACCGCGCCGAAAACGGCGAACTGCGGGTACTGGACTTCTCGCTCACTCCGGTGTTCGCCCTGAACGGGCAGGCGTCGTCGCTGGTGGCCGAAGGCCGGGACATCAGCGATCGTAAACGCGCCGAGCAAGAAAACGCACAGCTTCAGGCACAACTCTATCAAGCGCAAAAGCTCGACTCGATCGGACGGCTCGCCGGCGGCGTTGCGCACGACTTCAACAACCTGTTGACCGTGATCATCGGCAACGTCGATCTGGCACGAATTCAAGCCATCTCTCCAGGCGTTGCCGAGTATCTGCGAGACATCGAGGCGGCATCCTTCAGCGCGGCGTCGTTGACGCGGCAGCTGCTGGCCTTTGCACGTCGGCAGATCGTCGAGCCACGGAACGTCGATCTCAACGAAAGTGTATCGAGCGTCCAAAAGCTCTTGGCGCGACTGCTCGGTGAAGACATCGAACTCGTTTTGGAGCTCGAGCCCGAACTTTGGCGGGTGCGGCTCGACCCGTCACACGCCGAACAAATGCTGATCAACCTCGCCGTCAACGCGCGGGACGCGATGCCCAAGGGCGGGCGACTGACCTTACGTACGGAGAATCGAGTGACGAAGCTGCCCGCTCATCCGGACCGGGAGCAGCTCGCCGAGTACGTGATCGTCAGCATCGTGGATGAAGGCATCGGCATCGGTGCGGAGGTGCTGCCTCAGATTTTCGAGCCATTTTTCACGACCAAGCCGCTCGGCCTGGGTACCGGGCTCGGGTTGGCCATGGTCTACGGCGCAATGCAGCAAGCCTTCGGCGCCGTGGACGTGACCAGCAAGGTCGGCAGCGGCAGCACCTTCCGGCTATTTTTCCCGCGCTGCACCGACGAGAGCCGCGAGGCGCTCAGTCACGCTCGAGCTCAATCCCCGCCCACCGGCACCGAGTTGATCGCCTTGGTAGAGGATCAAGCGCTGGTGCGCGCCACCACGCAGCGTCAACTGGAGAGCCTGGGCTACCGAGTGATGGCGTTCGAAGGCGCAGCGCAAGCGCTGCCCTGCTTGCTGGGAGAGCGCGAGCTCTCACTGCTGGTCACGGACGTGGTCCTGGCTGGAAGCAGCGGGCGCGAACTCGCAGAGCAGCTGTCTCGCTCGCGCCCTGAACTTTCGGTGTTGTTCATCTCGGGCTACACCGAGGATGTCGTGTTGCGCCAAGGCGTCGAACTGGGGGAGGTGAACTTTTTGTCCAAGCCGTTCGATCTGAGCGAACTCGCTCGCGCGGTGCGCCGCGCGCTCGACGCGCGCCCCGCCCCGCGCTCGACGCGAACTCAGCCTCTGACGACCAAATAGCTGGTACTGCCTCGGCGATTGACCAGTAGCAGCACACGGTTCTTGGACTTGGCATAGAGTTCTTGGAAGCGCTGCGGTGTATCGACACGTATGCGGTTGACCTCCAAGACGACATCCCCCGGCCGCAGACCGGCGCGGGCAGCGTTGCTCTGAGGGTCCAGGCGCGTGATCACCACGCCTTGCTTCACCGCATCGTCGAGCTCGAAGGCTCGGCGATTCTGGGGGTTGATGTTCTCGAGCACGATGCCGTCGAGCGCACTGCCTTGCGCCGAGTTGGGGCCGGAGGACGCCACCGCGTCCGAATCCGGCATCTCCCCGAGCTCCACGTCGGCAGCGAGCGCTTTGCCGTCGCGAATCAAGTCCAGACGTACCTTCTGTTTGGACCCATTGGCGGCGATCACGTTCCGGAATTGGCCGCTGGTGTCCACGACCTTGCCGTCGACCTTGAGCACGACATCGCCCCGGGCGAGGCCTGCCTTGGCGGCTGGGGTACCCGGCTTGACGTCGGACAACAGAACCCCGGTCGCCGCGGGCAGCTTCATTGCATCTGCCAACTCTTGGTCGACGTCTTGAATGGCGACGCCCAGCCAGCCACGAATCACTTTGCCGGTTTTCTTCAGGCTTTCCATGATCGGCGAGGCCATGTTGCTGGGGATTGCGAAGCCGATCCCCTGGTAGCCGCCGCTGCGCGATAGAATCGCCGTATTGATGCCGACCAGTTTGCCTTCGCCGTTGATCAGCGCCCCGCCGGAGTTGCCCGGGTTGATCGCTGCGTCGGTCTGGATGAAATCCTCATAGGCTTCGATGCCGAGATCCGTGCGACCTTTGGCAGAGACGATGCCCATGGTCACTGTCTGACCGACGCCAAACGGGTTGCCGATCGCGAGCACGACGTCACCCAAACGCAGGCGGCCGGAATCACCAAACTCCACCGGGGTCAGGTTGGTGACATCCCCCTTCAGCTTGATCACCGCCAGATCGCTCTTCGGATCCGTGCCCACGATGGTGGCCGTGTAATTTTTGCGATCGGAGGTGGTGACTTTGATTTCCTGGGCGTCCGCAACCACGTGGTTGTTGGTCAGGATGTAGCCGTCCTTGGACACGATCACGCCCGAGCCCATACCCTGCTCGCGCCGGTCTTCTCGACCCTGTGGACCGAAGAACGGCATGAACGGCAGCGGCGCGCTCATCTTGGTCACCTTGGTCATCGAAATGTTGACCACCGAGGGCAACACTCGCTCGGTGATGTCGGCGATCGATTCGGCGCCCACGCGAGTCAAGGCCGGGTTCGGCAGCACTGTAACTGGGGCGGGGCTGCTCCGGGTTTCAGCGGCAATTTCAGGGTGAACCGAGCCGCCGGATTTTGCGCAGCCGGCGGCGGCAACCCCAGCAATCGTGGCCAGTGCGAGCAACGGAGTCGTTAATCGGCGAGTGATCATCGATGGCTTTTCCTGGAAAATGAGCGGCCGAGAGAGCCGGGTGTGTCATCAACAGCGCCGCGCGCGGCTTCATTCCCGCCCGCGCGGGTCGCTCAGCTGAAAAATTCTCGAATCTTTTCGGCCTGATCCCGAGCGTCCTGCCGACCAATCTCGATCAACTCGTGGGCGAAGCTGCCGTCGAATAGCAGGTACGAGGCCCAGTCTGCTTCCGGCTCGGGAGCGTCGCTGGCAAGCTTTTCGATCAGGTACTTGGCGACCGGGCGCAAATTCGTGGTCTTCAGCGATTTCTTGATGAATTCGCCCGCGACCCGACCCAGATCCCGCGAGGGTTGGAAGACCAGCTTCTTCAGCCTGCGGTACGGAGCGCCGCGATGCTTGATCCACACCCTCTGAATGCGTTCTAGATCGTCCGCGTCAAGGGTCTCCTCGAGCACCTCCATGACTTGATTCAGCCGCTCGAGTACTTGCAAATCATAGGCAACGGGATCGAGCAATAGCGCGTTCAGCAGTTTTCCGATCAGAAACGCCGAGCTCAGCTCCCCACCCGTGCCGGGATCCGCAGCTTCGACCGCGGCGACTTCACGCTGCGAGCGCTCGTGGCGCACCGACACGATCACCAACCGCTCGGCCCCCGCGCGAATGGCTGGCGCAATCGGCGTGTTGAAGCGCAAGCCGCCGTCGCAGTAGTAGTGCGTACCGATGCGTCGAGTCGGAAACAGCAGCGGAATCGCCGCCGAGGCCAGCACGTGATCGGCTGTGATGCGCTCGAACGAAGTCGCTTTGCGCTCGTCGCGCGTCGGCTCGATATGGCAAGTCGGCGCGCGCTCGGTGAACATCGTCGTTCGGCCCGAAACGACGTGCAGCGCGGCGACCATCACCGCGTCGATCGTACCGTCGTCGATATTTCGGTGAAGGTTGTCCCAATCGATGGTGCGTCGAACCAACACTTCGATGCCGCGCGAGTCGAGCAATGAGCTGCCCATCGCTTCGCCGGGCTTCGCTCGGAAGCGAGCCAGTGCATCCGGCAAGCGAGCCAAGCCAAACGGGCGAAAGCGGGCGTGGTCTTCTAGGCGCAGACTCTTCCAGACCTCGGCCAAGCGCTCTGCACCGTGGTCCGCGTGGGAAGCGTTGGATGCCAGGTAGGTCGCGTTGATGGCGCCAACCGACGTGCCGGCAAAAATCTGAAACACGGGCCCCGAGCCTGGCTCCCGATCCAGGACCTCCATGATGCCCGCAACGATCCCGACCTCGTAGGCGCCGCGCATACCGCCCCCGGAAAGCACCAGCCCCGTCTTGGGCTTCGCATGCGGCGCATCACTACTCACTACTCGTGAACTCTCAGGCTTCGTCCGGGTCACTGCAAGGCAAGTCGGTCGATTTTCGCCACTCGCCCGTCGGCCGCTCGAGCGGCTGGCCGGATTTGAGCGATTTCAGCGGGTTGTGAGCCAGCACGCTTTCCGCAAGTGCGTGATCCTGCGACACTGCCCAGAGCTTTCAGATGACGGTACAGCTGGTACTCCAAGCGGGCGGCGCAACCGACGTTGGCAAGCGCCGCACGCACAACGAAGACGCCGTCCTCGTACGCGACGACTTGAGCTTGTACCTGGTGGCCGACGGCGCGGGCGGGCACAACGCCGGCGAGGTTGCCAGCGCCCTGTGTGCCCGCTCGATGGCGAACTACTTCGGCGCCACGATCCGCAGCACGCATCAGAGTCCCGAGTTCAATCGCTTCGGTATTCCTCACGGCGCGCGCCGCTTGTCGGCCGCCGTACTCAAGGCGAACCGCGACATCGTGGAGATCTCGCGCTCCTCACAAACGCACCGCGGCATGGGCACCACGGTGGTCGCGGCCTGCTTTTCCCCGCGCTCGGGCTTGATGCACGTGGCGCACGTGGGCGACAGTCGCTGCTATCGGCTACGCGGCGGGCACCTCGAGCTACTGACCAAGGATCACTCGCTGCTCACGGACGTAATCGAACAGCGTCCCGAGCTCGACGATCAAGTGCTGGCGCGGCTACCGAAGAACGTGGTCACGCGAGCGCTGGGCATGGACGATCAGCTGCGCGTTTCGATGCGCTCGTACTCGGTGGTCGAAGGTGATCGCTATCTCTTGTGCAGCGACGGCTTGAGCGGCCCCGTTGCTGCGCACGACCTCGCAGCGACGCTCGGGCAGCACGATACGCCACAAGAAATAGCCGCGCGGCTGGTCGCGCTGGCCAATGCCGCGGGCGGCCCGGACAACATCGCGGCATTGGTGTTGCATTGCCAGGGCGGTCACAGGCACGCCCTCCCGGCGGACAGCGTACCGCCTCCAGCACCCGATGTGTTCAGCCTGCCGGGCGACATCGATCCCGATCATTCCGACCCGGAGCTCTTGATCCTAGGCATCGAAGAGCTCGACCTCGCCGAACGCAAAGAGAGCGCGAGCGACGGGCTGTTCAAAGCACTCGGCGATTTGATCGTCGGTCCCCCACGCAAATGAATACCGAACTTGCGAGCGTTCCGACGCTCGAGGCAACGCCGCACGAACCTCAGGTGATGCTGTCGGACGCGCCGCCGATCGACGCGCTGATCGGCGAGACACCCGAGGATTTCGTAGTCGACGAGATCCCGCTCTATCCGCTGAGCGGCGCGGGCGAACACCTGTATGCGCGGATCGAGAAACGCGGCTACACGACGCCCGCCATGGTGCGCGCCATCACGCGCGCTGCAGGCGTCGACGAGCGAGACGTCGGCTACGCGGGGCTCAAGGACAAGCACGCCGTCACCCGGCAGTGGCTATCCTTGCCTGCCAAGGCGCGACCGCCGAGCGAATGGCAGCTACCCGAGGGCATCACGCTCGTCGAGCACACGCGCCACTCCAACAAGCTCCGAACCGGCCATTTGCTGGGCAATCGCTTTCGCATCACGCTCGTCACGGCGGACCTCGCTGCGCTCGAGAAAGCGCAGCCCGTAGCCGAATTGCTGCGCGCTCGTGGCCTGTTCAACTACTACGGCGGACAACGTTTTGGTCGGCGTGGTGACGGCTTGCGCCAAGCATTGGTTTGGCTGCGCGAGGGTGCAAAGCTACACGGCATGCCACGTTTTTTGAGCAAGCTTTACCCGAGCGTGATTCAGGCGGAAGTGTTCAACCGCTATTTTTCGGCCCGGCGCGCGCTTGGTCTCGAGCGCCTGCTTTTGGGTGAAGTGGTGCGCCTGAACAACGCAGGAGCCATGTTTTCGATCGAAGACACCGAACGCGAAAGCCCGCGCTTGGCCAGCGGTGATATTCATCTGACCGGTCCGATCTTCGGCCCAAAAGCACGCCCAACCGCGGCCGAGGCTGCCGCGTTGGAGCTGTCCCAGATCGAGCAGCTCGGCCTAAACCACGAAACCCGCGAAAAGCTTGCGCGCCTGGCGCCTGGTACGCGCCGGGATCTGATCGCCAAGGTCACCGATCTCGAACTGCGCTGGGCCGGCGTCGGTCGCCTCGAGCTCGAATTCTCGCTCCCGTCTGGCAGCTATGCGACCGAAGTAATTCGCCAATTCACACATTCCCCATTTCTGATCGACGAATCCGACCGCGGCAGTGACTCCTGAAAGCCGACGTCGATTGCGGTCGGCCAAGCAGAGTCGCTATAGTGCCAGGTCATGAACGGCAATGATTTGCAGGCGCTGGGTGAAGCCAAGTTGGAAGCCGTGGTCGAGGCGATGTTCCTTGCTGCGTCGGCAGACGGTGAATTCAGCCCGGTCGAGCGCGCACACTTCCTGAAGAGCGTGGAGTCACTCACGGACGGACGCCTGCCGACCGCACGGCTCGCCGCGTGGGTGGCCGAGGCCGACGAAGCACTCGAGCGCGACGGCCGCGAAGCGCGCCTGCTGAGCGTGAAGAGTCGTTTGCCCGACACCGGCGTACGTCGCGCTGCGCTGTCGTTGGCGATCCAGGTGACCGCCGCCGACGGCATCATTCGCACCAGTGAGCGCGAGCTAATCATGCAAACCGCCGAGGTCCTCGAGATCGATCGCGACGAAGCGGCCAACTTGGTCAACACGCTCAGCCGCTGATTCGAAGATCTTGCTGAGAAAAATCGTACTCAGCGCGCGTCGGCTGCGGCGAAAAAATGCGCGTCCAGCGCAGGGCTCAGCTTGCGCAGTTGGCTTTCGAGGGCGGCTGATTTAGCCCGCAGAATCGGATCCACGGCGATCAGCGCCGCGAATTTTCGGGGAGCGGACATGCGCATGGCAAACGTCTCCGCTTTGTCTTCTTCGAGTGCCGAGGCCGCGTAGCGAGAGACGAACCCGGGCATTTCGTCGCTGAAGCGGCCGGCCCCGGGTTCGCGCAAGAAGCGCCCGCCGGAGCCGTACACGAAGTAGCGATCGTTGAGGGCCAGCCAAGCGGGGTCGCTCGACAGTTGGTCGTCA
>DATEPG010000187.1:0-5574 GCA_035273265.1 Polyangiaceae bacterium | reverse complement strand
GCCATGGCCGGAGCCGCGCCCGGCGGTGGCGCTGGAGCCGGCGGCGTGCTCACCGGCATCGCCGGCTCTGGCTCATTCGGAGGTATGAGCGCGAGTGGTGGAGTCAGTACGAGCGGGAGCGCAGGAACTGGCGGTTCCGTTTCGCCCCTTGACCCTATTTGCCCCTATCAGGCGGGGAAAGAGCCGAGTGGTGGGGACTGGGTGAACGGGAAAATGTTGGAGTTCAGCGACAACGGTGGCTGGTGCTGGTACCAAGACGAACGGGTCATCGTCGATCAGCAAAGTGGGCAGCTGATCATCGGCTCTGTTGCCAGCGGTGGGGCCCGCGACAAACATGTCGAAGCGACGCATTGGGACCTCGCGACCAGCACAGGCAAGCGTCATCACCTCGGTACGATGACCTATACGGACGACCACGACGTGCAGGCTCTCGTCCAGAGGCCCGGGGGCGGATATGTCGCGATGTGGGCGGGGCACAATGACGACTGCAACAGCTATTACAGCGTGTACGAGGATGGTGCCTGGTCCAAGTCCGCCGCTTTCGCGTGGCCAGAGTGCCCTTCGCCGTCAGGCAAAAAGATTACGTACGCAAATCTCTGGTACCTCGGCGACACCATCTATAGTTACGTGCGCTCGATCGATACCAGTCCTAATTACCTGGCATCGACAGACGGAGGAAAGTCTTGGAAGCTAGGAGGGCGTCTGACCTCCACTCCGCAAGTCGGGTACGTGGCTGGCTACTACAAGTATTGGGGCAACAATCAGGACCGTCTCGACTTCTTGGGTACCGAAGCGCACCCACGCGACAACGACAACAGTCTGTATCACGGCTACATCAAGGATGGTAAAATCCACGACTCGACCGGGGTTGTCATCGATGATGACTTCACCGACAGGTCGGCACAGAACGTCACCAAATACACCCAGGTGATCAAGGCGGGGACGACCATCAAGGGCGCGCGCTTGGAGCATTTTTGGAACGCCGATTTGGTGCGATATGATGACGGGACGCTGGCTGCGCTGGGCACCGCACGGGTCGCGGGCAGCGGGTCGACCGATCCGGACAAACGTCTACTGTATTTTCGATTTGACGGCTCGAAGTGGACGACGACCTACCTTGTCAAGGCGGGCAACAAGCTCTACTCGAGCGAACAAGATTACACTGGACTGGGCGCGCTTCACCCCGACAATCCGCGCGTCATCTACATCTCTACGCCATTCGACCCCCGCACCGATGAAGGGAAGGTCGACGGCAAGAAAGAGATCTGGAAGGGCGTCACGTGCGATGGCGGCGCAACGTTCGAGTGGGAACCGGTGACGGCCAACTCACAGGAAGACAACCTTCGCCCCGTAATTCCAAAGTGGGACGCAAAGCACACGGCCCTATTGTGGCTTCGCGGCACCTATAGCACTGCACAGTCGTATCGGTTGAAGATCGTGGGCTTGCTCGAAGATCGATAGGCTCGTGAAAAAACTAGAAGAGGTTGAAATGATGGCCATCCGCGCTGTAACCGCCGCTGGCGCACGGCTCGACCAGCAACGGCGCGCCGCGTTCGGTCGCTACGTCGTAATATCGAGTTTGCTTGTTTCGTCTCTCGGCTGCGATGGCGAGAGCAATGTCGAGCCAATGCCTGCAGCTGGAGGCCGCACCCAGAGCTCTGACACCCAGAGCTCTGGTGGAAACATTCCGACGGCGGGAACCTACGGAGGGTACACAGGCGGCGCGGCCGGTTTCGGCACGCAGGCTGGACAAGGCGGTACTGGCGCCACGCAGGCCGGAGCAGGCGGCGTCGGCGCACCTTCAACCGCCGGTGCGGCGGGCAGCGGCGGAACCGCAAACCAGAGCTGCGCTTACCAATGCACTGACCGGTGCGTCGAGCCAGGAGCGGTCAAGCGGGACGGCTCCTGTGGAGGCGGACAAGTCTGTTGTGAAGCCGCGAGACCTCCCGAAACCAATCCTCTCGCGCACCTCGCGGCCTCCGCCAAAGAATCAGGGCTGCTGCTGGCCAAGCGCTTCAGTCAGCAATCACTGAGGTTCAACTCGGTCGCAAACCTCCCGGGCGATGGCTACAAGAGTGCGTGTGAGTGGTACGGAGCCCTTCGCGTCGCGAAGCTCGCTGAACGCCAAGATCTGCTGGAGGCTTTGGTGACCAAGTTCAATCCGCTCAGGGAGAACTTCGTGACCGCCATGACGGCCGGCGAGGCCCATGTCGACCGCTACGTCTTCGGCATGGTACCCCTAGAGATTTATATCCAAACCAACGATCGAACTTATTTGCCTCTGGGCACGCAAACAGCAGACAAGCAGCAGACAACCAATCAGACGCGCAACGCGATCGACGACATGTTCATGATGACGGGACTGCAGCTCGAGGCCTATCGCGCCACAAAGGACGCCAAGTACATCGACTTCATGGCCAAAACCATGGTCGCCTACCTAGGGGCGCAGCAGCCGAACGGTTTGTTTTTCCACAACGTGACCCAAGCGAAAGTTCACTGGGGTCGCGGCAACGGCTGGTTTGCGGCGGGAATGGCCGAGATGATGCGAGACCTGCCGACCAGCTCGACGTACTACGAAGCCATCAAGGCCGGATACAAGAAGATGATGGAAGGACTACTAAACTATCAGGGAAAGAACGGGCTCTGGTACCAGGTTTTGGATATGCCATCCGACGCGAGCAACTGGGAAGAGAGCTCGGGTTCGGCCATGTTCACGTATGCAATGATCGCGGGCGTCAGGAGCGGTGTTCTGGACGCGAAGACCTACGTGCCCGTGATCGACGCGGCGTGGGCAGGCCTAAGGAGCAAAATCTCCGCGCAGGGCGACGTGAGCAATGTCTGCGTTGGCACCTGGTACAAGAACACCGCCCGAGAATACATGGCTCTGAGCCGCCTCACTGGTGATGGTCATGGGCAAGCCCCGGTGCTCTGGGCCGCTGCTGAATTGCTGCATTGATCGGCCAACAAGTTTGAGGGCGTCTGCACGACGATCAAAGGCAACTTCGGCCAAGTCTTGAATGACCCACAACGACCAAAAGCCCAAGCCAGCTCGGTTTGGGCTTTCGGCGTTGTGGGGCTGCCTCTCTGCGGGCGCGAGTGCACCAGTTCTTTGGGGCGTTCGGTCTCGTGGACGGGTGTGCGGCGGTGAGACGCCTCGGCCCGGAGCGTCGCCGGGGAGCCCGCGTTCGGCGGTGGGCGAGGGTCGCTCCCGCGCACCTTGGTGCTCGAAGGGACGGCGCCTGATGGGTGCCGCGGGATGCGTGGGGCCTGCCGGCGTCACCTTGCAGTTCGTGCTCGCGCGGAGTGGCGCTCGGCTTGAGAGCAACGTAGCGGGGGCTCAACCTCGCCCACCGCCGATCGCGGGCTCCGCGGCTTCCTTGGTGCGGGCGAGAGAGCGGGAGAGCCGGTGGTGTCTGAGACTTCAGCTAACTGCGCCGAAGCTCGGCCTCGAGCTCCGCAATGCGCTCGGTCGCGGCCCGTTCTCGCTCAACCGCCGCGTCGCGTGCTCGTTCGGCCGCGCGTTCTCGGTCAGCCGCCGCTACGCGTTCTCGCTCGGCCGCCGTGGGTACCAGGGTCTGTCCGAAAGCGTCGAGAGAAAGCCGCAGCACGCGGCCAAGCGTGGCGTCGGCTTGGACGCACCAATGGACGCCGAGGGTGTCGCACAGCAGCGCGTGCTCGCCAGTGAGGTCGCGTTCGACCAAGTCGCCCTCGAGCCGATCCCAAAGGCGCAGGGGATGCTCAGCGTCTTCTGGATCGAAGCGTGCGATCTCGTTGATTCCGCATTTGCGATAGCGGGCGAGCTTTCGTTGCCATTCGGCTTCGCCGGCATCGAAGGGGCTGGCGACTTCGACCGCTAAGTGCGGAGCCCCGCGCTCCCAGGTCTTCCAGGTCGGAAATGGCCCGGGGGTCGCCCCCATGCGCACGATCAGATCGGGCGCTAGGCATTGCCGTGGGTCCGAAGGGTCCCAATAGACGAATTGCTCAGACCCCACCGCTCCCCGCTCAGCGACGAAATCACGCACAAGGAGATAGAGCGCCGTCCGAAGCTCCAGATGTACGCCTGTCTCAGGCACCTCTTCGGACTCCGGAAAGTGAATCGGTGTCGGCGGCCGCACGTAGCTTCGCTTGGGACGCGAGGCGAGGGACGAGTCGGTCATGACCATGGGAATATACCACACGCCTCTAGTCGGTCCCGCCTGCGGCCAGTTGCGCTGAAGACGTGGACGGGTGTGCGGCGGTGAGACGACTCTGCCCGGAGCGTCGCCGCAGAGCCCGCGTTCGGCGGTGGGCGAGGGTCGCTCCCGCGCACCTGGTGCTCGAGGGGACGGCGCCGAGTGGGTGCCGCGGGATGCGTGGGGCCTGGCGGCGTCACCCTGCGGTTCGCGCTCGCGCGGAGTGGCGCTCGGCTCAAGAGCGACGTAGCGGGGGCTCAACCTCGCCCACCGCCGATCGCGGACTCCGCGGCTTCCTTAGTGGTGGAGAGGGGAATCGCTCCGCGATCTACGCGGCAGCTGCGCGTCGTGAGGTACCGATCAGCCAGAGCCGGGCATTTTAACGCTCCGCTACCTGCGCCGAAGCTCGGCCTCGAGCTGCGCGATGCGTTCGGCGGCCGTGGGCACCAGGCTTTCCCCAAGAGCGTCTTTAGACAGCCGTAGCACGCGGCCAAGCGTCGCGTCCTCTCGGACACACCAATGGAGGCCGAGCGTGTCGCAGAGCGGCGCGGGTTCGTCGGTGAGGTCGCGCTCGACCAAGTCGCCCTCGAGCCGATCCCAAAGGCGCAGGGGACGTTCAAGGTCTTCTGGATCGAATCGTGCGATCTCGTTGATGCCGCACTTGCGATAGCGGGCGAGCTTTCGCTGCCATTCGGCTTCGCCGGCATCGAAGGGGCTGGCGACTTCGACCGCCAAGTGCGGAGCACCGCGCTCCCAGGTCTTCCAGGTCGGAAATGGACCCGGGGTCGCGCCCATGCGCACGATCAGATCGGGCGCTAGGCATTGGCGCGGATCTGAAGGATCCCAGTAGACGAACTGCTCCGAACCCACCGCACCGCGCCGGCCAACGAAATCACGCACGAGGAGATAGAGCGCCGTTCGAAGTTCGAGATGCACGCCTGTTTCAGGCACCTCTTCGGACTCCGGAAAGTGGATCGGTGTCGGGGGCCGCACGTAGCTTCGCTTGGGGCGCGAGGCGAGGGACGAGTCGGTCATGACCAGGGGAATATACCACATGCCCCTAGTCGGTCGCGCCAGCGGCCAGTTGCACTGAAGTGCTCTACTGCCGCAGTTGTCGCGAACCTCGGACCAAGCCGCTCAGTCCCGGCGCTGTGCGCGGAGAGCCCCGCCGTCACTGGTTGCCAAGCGGTCTCCGCCGGGGGTGGCGGAGCGGGGGCCGGCGGTGTCCGGTGCGGGCGCAACGGCGCAGGAACCGATGGCGGAAGCGACGCGCGCACGGGGGCACTCGGACGCGGGCTCGGCCTGAACTTCCGCGGGTGGTGGGGCGACTGGCGCAGATTCCGCGGGCTCAAGCGGCGGACCAAGCAACGGCGGGGCCGTAGGCGCGAGCGCTGGGGCTAGC
>DATEPG010000186.1:0-4899 GCA_035273265.1 Polyangiaceae bacterium | reverse complement strand
AGTTGAAGTTGCTGACGCCGTCCCCTCCCGTGGCTCCCTGCAATAACCGCTGGGCGTGCGTAGAGACCCCGCTTGGGTCGTGAAGCTCTCCCGCTGCCGCCGCGGCCAGCAGCGTGTCGTCCGGGATGGTGTTGGTAATCGCGAGGGCCAGTTTGGCGCCCACTTCCCAGTCGTCGAGCGCCACCTGGGTGGCGCCCGCCTGCGCTGTCCCGAACTCGGTGCGGTACAGGAAAAACGGTGATTGCATCATCGCTTGGATCACCAGACTAGCGCCCGCTTTGAACGCATCGACGCCTGGATACAAAGTAGGTCCCTGAGCGAACAAAGCGCTGTGCGTCGTGACCTCGGCGTCGGTCAGCGGGCGCCGGAACGCCCGCTGACCGAACGAGGTGATGAAAGCCTTCACGCGACCAGCCGCATCCGTCGGCGCATTTGACGGAACCAGGCGCGCGAGCGCCGTGGCATCGGAGGTGACCCTGTCCGCGAGCTTCTCCGAAGCATCGAACAACTGCGACCGCAGCTGCTCGGTCACGAACAGAGATTCAGCCTCGTCGTCGAAACCGATCAGCGCATCCCCCGACACGTTGCTGTCCACCTCTGAAATGTCCGTCAGCTTCAGTAGGTCGCGCACCGCATTCGACCACTGCGGCCGGCTCAACCGAGCAATCCGCGGCGTCGCGACGAGCACCGCGGCCGGCGGGGACGTTGGAACGGCGTAGGGATCGCTCTGAGAGCCGTTCCCGCCCGTGCCCGGCTGTGCGCTGCCTCCTGCGGTGGCAGCGTCCGTGCCGGCGCTAGCCGCAACTCCATTGGCGGCCCCGGCAGCAGTCGGGTTTGCCGAGTCTGTGGGCTGACCGGTACAGCCTACGCCTACACCGACCATCCCCAACAGCAAGCTGCCCTGCGCGAGCCATGAGCGACAGGCCAAAAAGTGGGGCGTGATTCGTCGATCTGCCTTGAACGCGGTCATCATCGTTTCCTCGCCAACAGTGCCGAGTGGCTGTGTCCGGGGTTTCGTTGAACAGGGCGTTGCACCGCGTCGGTAGCGCCTTGCGCCGCAGGAGTTCCGGGCATCTCTTGTTACTGTCGCGAGCGCGGCGGCTTTTAAAATAAAGTTGCTCTCCACCGTTCTATCGACCCAATTGGTTAGAACCGCCAGCTGTCTAGTCGTGCATCCGCGATCCGGCGACGCTCGTCAGCGCACACCATGCCGCACTGGGGCAGCGCTGGTCGGATGCTTGCGCCGTCAGTCAGGCCTGTTCGCGCAACAGGCTTTACCAAACACTTCCTGCGTTCTCGCTGCCCGCAAGTGCTTGTCCCTTCGAGCCCTGCGAACAGACGCTTCACGCGAACCAAGAAGGCAACCAGAGACAGGCTCCTGACATGCCTTGACGCGTACTGCCCTGTGAGGTCGCTGCCCGATTTGCCGAACGAAACTCAGCGCGGCATTGCCGATACTGGAGCCGCGTTGCAACGCGAGAGGCGCTCGCAAGTGGAGTGCAGGCAGAGGCAGACGCGCCACTCCGTCTTCCTCGATACAACCAATTGACTTCGTCGGTCTTCTCGAGCCAATGGCCCGGGGTGCCAGTGTTCAACCCGCCGCCGCCGCGCACGAAGGGCATTGTTCTTCTTGTGAGTCGGTGGCTCCTGCAGCTCCGAACGCGACGAAGACCACCGTCTCATCGACCGATGATCACCGCATCCAGTCGCGAGCCTCGAAAGCGGTATTGATGTTCTCTTGCAGACACGTCCACTGGGCTCCCGCTCAAGCTGCGCCCGTACCCGTGTTCGACCCAACGTTGCGCGAAGCACTGCTGAAGCAGAGCCGAATCGGCAAGCCGTTGCGCCAGCTGTTACCGCTCCCGCGACGACCTCCGTCGCCTGAAGCAGCTTCCCGCTCGCGTCGATGGTCACGTTGTTCTTGGCAGTGGAGCGCATCAGCTCCGGGATCGCGGCGGTAACCGCGAGCGGTCGCTGCCCCACCCTGCCCCGGGGCGCCTGGGCCTGCACCCGCACGATTGCCAGCGTCGGAGCCGCCGGACCGGTCCACCGTTGGCTGAAATAATTTCGACAAGTTCGAGCAGGATCCGACAGCCACTCCTTGCTGACCGCGAGCAGCGTCGTTCGTCCCGCTAGCCGTTCTGTCGAGGTGTCCATGCTTCCTGCCCGTTCCACGCACTCTCTTTTCGAGCCAGCGCCGTCGCGCGCACTGCTTGGCGGGCGTTCTCTGTTTCGCGTCGCTCTCTTATCGAGCGTCGTCGCTTGCGGCTGCACTTCGAACGGTCAATCCGCCGCTTCGGGCGGGGCTCCAAGTTCGGGCGGCAGCGGCGGGCGTTCTCAAGTGGGTGGAGCGGCAGGCTCGGGTCAGGCCACGCCTACGAGCGGAGCGCCAGCGCAGATCGGCGGAAGTGCGGGCACCGGGGGCAGCGACACTGGCTCCGCCAACCCAGGCGGCGCCAGCAGCTCTGCCGGCCAAGCTGGAGCTCCCGGCGGCAACGCCGGCGCGGGGTCGGGTGGGACGGGCGCTGGCATGGCGGGCGGTGGGTCCGGCGGCGCCACGGGAGCCGTGACCGTTCAGCTCGACCGGACACGCCAGACCATCGATGGGTTCGGTATCAACGACACCTGGAACGCCCTCACCGACGCCCAGGCGCAATCGCTCTTCGATCCGACCACCGGGTTGGGCCTCACCATCCTGCGCGTCGGCATGAGCCCGAGCGGCGGCTTCTACAACAACAACGAGGCCAGCAGCATTGCGGCGGCGAAGAAGCATGGCGCCAGCACGATCATCGGCTCCGTCTGGAGCCCGCCGGCGAATTGCAAGGACAACAAGAGCACGACGAAGGGCGGGCACGTTCTCGTGAGCTGTTACGAGTCCTGGTCGGACTCGATCACGAAGTTTGCCAAAGACAACAGTCTTTATGCGATGTCGGCTGGGAACGAGCCTGACTTTGCGTCGTGTGGCTCCACGATCGGCCCGCCATGCAACGGCGACTACGATACGACACTGTTTACGGCGAACGAGATGGTCGCGTTCGTCAAAGTCCTCGGGCCAAAGCTCAAGGCGATCGGAGTGAAGCTCATCTCGCCAGAGGCTTCGGAGTGGATCCACATCTGGAGCAATACGTCGGCCGTTGGCTCGACGGTCGCCAGCCATCCCAATAGCTCGGACCCTCTCAAATGCGGCTGCTTTGGTACTAGCACCGACTGCAGCGCCAGCTGCGCCTCGGGCGGCGGGTACGACTACGGGCACTACCTTTACAAGGACTCTGCAGCGTGGGCGGCCCTCGATATCCTGGGAGTCCACCAGTACGACACGCAAGTGGCGGAGCCGTGGCCGGCGGATGTCCCCGACAGGAAGCCTGTTTGGCAGACCGAGATGTCGGGCGTCAAATACTGGCCTGAAGGCGAGCCGAGCAAAGACATTCAAAATGGCGTCGCGGTCGCCGGCTGGATTCACGACGCATTGGTGGTTGGCGACGCCAACGCTTGGCTCTGGTGGTGGTACAAGGGACAGGGCACCAACGAGGGGCTCTATCTCGCCGACGGCTCGGACACCAAGCGCCACTACACGTTCGGCAACTATTCGAAGTTCATTCGTCCGGGATACGTGCGCGTGGACGTGACGGGTGCAGTTCCCAACAACGTGCTTCTTTCGGCCTACAAGGGCGCGTCGGGCGAGACGGTCCTGGTCGCGATCAATCGAGGGTCGTCCGCCTCGACGCTGCCAATCTCCATCAGCGGTGGGACAGCCCCGTCCTCGTGCACGCCAACACTGACGTCCGCCAGCGACGATCTCAAGGCGGGGCCTGCTGTGAGCGTGAGCGGTGGCACGTTGCCTGCGTCACTACCCGCCACCAGCGTCACCACCTTCGTTTGCAAGTAAAGGCCCGGGCAAGGCCGAGCGCGGTTCTTCCCGGCATTCGAGTCTGAAGCGGAGATTCTGCCGGCGAAAACCGCGTCGCGCCGATTAGCCATCGGCGCGAGCGCGGTATCAGCTCACTGGGCGTATGCTGCCACGATGTTCGCCTGCACCGCGTCATCGGCAGCCGCCGATGAGTAGGCGTTCGTCATCAGGCCCTCGAAGAAGTTGCCGACAGCCGCGTTGCTGTTGTCACCACCGGTGCCCAAACCGACTGCGCCCTGCTTTCGCATGGGATTGTAGCGCGCATTGGGTCGCTCACCGTTGAACCGGACCGCCAAGGGGCCTGACTGCGCGTCGCCGACCTTGATCGTCCAATTGTTCTTGCCAGCCATGTCGCCCTTCACCATGCCGGTGACGTATTTGGAAGTGACCGGGGGGTTCTGCTCGTAAGGACTGACGTTTCCTGCCCATAGACCGTTTTCGAGGTCGCCCATGATCCACGGGCCGTTGCCGGCGCCTTTGCCCCAGATGGTGCAATTTCCGAAGTACACCGCCTCCATCGTGCCCTCGCCGTCGTCGTTGCTGCTGGTCTCCATGTTGCCGTAATCGAAACAGCAGCCACCGTTGAAGACCGTACCGTCGGCGACCATGTAGATGGTCTCGGGGTCATCCCCGGTGGCGGTGCCGCAAGGCTTGTTGTTGCGATAGCCAATCCCCGGGACGATCTTGACCCCGTAGACCTTGTGGCCACTGAACGTGACCGGCAGGGCTTTGGCGTTTGCTTCCTTGCCTGGCGTCATCTTGGCGCCGCCCGGGGGGGCATTGGTGAGGTGGTTCCCCTTGCCCGACTGGTCGTAGATGATCGAGATGGTGCAGTCCCCGCCCTCGCAGAACGCGTCTTGCGCGGCAGCATCGGCATAACCGCCTTCGATCACCCCGATATCGATGGTGTTGCCGCCCGGGCAAGAGTTCGGCCCCGGTGTGGAAGCTCCACGACAGACCTGGTAGAGCGGCCCGGTATAGCCGCCGAAGAC
>DATEPG010000185.1:0-20187 GCA_035273265.1 Polyangiaceae bacterium | reverse complement strand
AGGCGCGGGGCTCGCAGCGGGCACGTCAGCGGCCCGTGGCGGCTTCGCGCGGCGCGCGGCGGTCGCCTCTTCCGGAGCCTCGGGGCGCGCCCCCAGGTGGTCACGCAAGAGGCCGGCGATCACCGTCTCCGCCTGGGCATGGCTCAGCAGGCGTCGGGCCAAGGCGAGGTCGTCGGGGTGCGTCTTGCGCTTTTCGAAGGCGGCGACGAACAAATTGAGCAAATCGGCTTCGGCGCGCGTCTTCATTTCGCGCGCTGAGGGCAGCTGCCGTTCGACCGGTTTCAGCTTGTAAGTGAGCCGCAGCAAATACAAATTGCCGATGTCGCCCGGTTCGATCAGCGCAATCGCTTTGCCTGTGCGGCCCGCGCGACCCGTGCGACCCGTGCGGTGCACGTAGTTCTCTGCCGACTCCGGAAAGTCGTAGTTGATCACGTGCGTGAGGTGCGAGATGTCGATGCCGCGCGCGGCGACGTCCGTACAAACCAAGAAACGCAGCTCGCTGTTGCGCGTGGCCGCCATCACCTTTTCGCGGTCGTTTTGAGCGAGGTCGGCGTTGAGCCAGCCCGCGGTAAAGCCCTGTTGCTGGAGCGCCTCGGCCACACGCTTGGTCTCGTCTCGCGTGTTGCAAAACACGATCGCGCTCTCGGGGTTCTCGACCTCGATCACTTGCATCAGCTCGCCCAGCTTGTCGCCGCGGCTCAGGTAGATGGTATGCTCGATCGAGAGCGCGCCGATGTGGTCGCCGCTCAAGGTGATGAATTGCGGTGCCTTGAGGTGACGCTCCGCGTAGCGGCGAATATCCGGCGGCAGCGTGGCGCTGAACAGCAGCGTTTGCAGGGTCTTCGGCAAGAAGCCGAGGATCTCGGTAATCTGCGGCAAAAAGCCCATCGACAGCATCTCGTCGCTCTCGTCCAAAATGAACGTGCGGATGCCGGTCGGGTCGAGCGTGCCGCGTCTCAAGTGGTCCAGGACGCGACCGGGAGTGCCGACCACCACCTGAGCGCCACCGCGAATGGCCTCGACCTGACGTGGCATGGGCGCGCCGCCGTACACCGCCGTGCAGTGGATGTTGCGATGCTTGCCGAGCGCTTCGACCTCGCGGTTGACTTGCAGGGCGAGCTCGCGGGTGGGGCACAAGATTAGCGCCTGAACCACGTTGACGCTTCGCTTCACCAGCGAATCGACCAGCGGCATCGCGAACGATGCCGTCTTGCCGGTACCGGTTTGCGCTTGCACGACCAAGTCAGCGCCGCGCACCGCGGGTTCGAAAACGGCGCGCTGCACCGGTGTCGGGTGCGTGTAGCCGAGCTCGTCAATCGCGCGCCGCAACTCGGCGGACAACGGCAGACTGTCGAACGTCGGGGGCGGGGCTTCAGCTTCTGTGGTCGTCTCAGTGCTCATCGAGCAAAACCTCAAGGGGGGGCGGGGCGCTTCGGCCCATCGCTTTCGAACTGGTAAAGGGCTTGAACTCGCCGTCTTTGTGGAGCAAGCCCCACTGCCTCATAGCGCACGGCATGCTCCTCCGCATAGCGAAGCGCGTCGATCTCCGCCAAAGCGGCCTGAGCTTGGCGATCCGAACCGCAAACCGAGTCTAGACTGGCGCGAGTGCTCCATTCTGGCTCGAGCGCAGTTCGGAAGCGGCCCAAGGCGGCGCGCTCGTCACCGCTCTCCGCGGCAGCCGCCAGGCTCGCGCGGCGCACCGCGGTCAATAGGCCTTGGGTGCCACTCCGGCACTCCTTGGCCACGGCCAAGACCGGCGGCGCGAACACCGCGTACAGGATCTGCGCCGTCCAGGTCGCGGTCGCACCACTGACAATGAGGCCAAAAACCGCGATCCCGATCCGACGCCCGAGGCGCTGAGCAGGACTTAAGCTCGGTTTAGTGGCGGCCATGGGCGCGGGAGCTTGTGCATGCGCTCCAGGGTCTCGTCAATTCCGCTTACCTGACAATCGGCGCAGTCGCTGAAATTCGGCCGAACGGCCGCCCCTTGAGCCGTTGACCGGCGCCTGGCGCTGCCCCATAGTGGTTTCACAAAGATTTGAAAACTCAGAAACTCGAAGAGGTTCCCGATATGCCCGCTGCTGCTGCCGCACAGATCCTCGGTCGTGCAGCCGAAGCGCAGGGTACCGATGAGCGTGTGACCGATCGTATCGCCAGCGTGCAAGACCTGCTGGCCGACGACCTGCGCTGGATCGAAGCGGCCTTGGCGGGCGCGGTGGATGAAGGTGAAGCCCCGGCAACCCTGGCGGCCCGTCACCTGGTGACTCGCGGCGGCAAGCGCGTTCGCCCGATGGCGCTGATGCTCAGCGCCGCGTGCTTCGGACGCGTGACCCCCGCCGTGCGAGAACTCGCGGTGGTTTCCGAATTGGTTCACTCAGCAACCCTGCTCCATGACGACGTGGTGGACGAAGGCATGGAGCGTCGCGGAGTGCCGACCTCGCGTTTGGCCTGGGGCAACGCGATCAGCGTGCTCGGCGGCGATCTGCTGCTCGTGCACGCGCTGTCGCGCACCCAGCAGCACGCGCCGGAGATCATGCCGGATCTGATCGCCACCCTGCGCCGGCTGGTCGATGGCGAGATCGTGCAGCTGCGCGGGCGTAGCGAGCTCGATGTTTCGGAAGCGACCTACGAGCGCATCTTGAGAGACAAAACGGCCTCGCTGTTCGCGTGGTCGACGCGCACCGGCGCGCGCCTGGCCGGCGCAAGTTTGGAAGATCAGGAGCGCCTGGCCGGCTTCGGTGAGCGTCTGGGTATCGCCTTCCAGTTGGTCGACGACGTGCTCGATTACTCCGGCTCGAACACTGGAAAAACGCTGCTCACCGATCTGCGCGAGGGCAAGCTCACGTTGCCGCTGGTGCTGGCGGTCGCGCGCATGCCCGAGCTCGTCCAACCGCTCAAGCGCATCTATGCCGGGGACGGCGAGTCGGTGACGTTGGTCAGCCGCGCGGTGGTGGAGAGCGGCGCTTGTGAAGAGGTGCGGCGCCGCGCCAGCGACCACACGCGCTCGGCCGTCGAAGCCCTACGCAGCGTGCAGCCCGGCCCAGCGCGCGTACTGCTCGAGTCGGTTGCTCAGCAGCTGGCCGCGCGCGCAGCCTAGTTGAGCGTTTTCTGCGCGACGGCGAGCGGGCCTTCCGGTTCGAGGAAGGTCGCGCTGATCTCGCGCTCGAGGGCGGCGCGGATTTCGGCCGCAACGTGTTCGATCGAGCCGGCGAGGCGTTCGACGTTGCGCTGATAGACGAACACGCGCGCCGTCATGGTCGCGACGGTGGCCCCGGCGTTCACGCCGTCGAGCAAGAGCAGCGCGCGTGGATCGACGCCGTCCACCACGACTTCGACGCCCGGAACGTCCGCCGCGTACACTTCGTCTTCACGTACGAAGCGACGCAGCTCCTCGGGCAACGACGCCAACGCACCGCGCGCGGTCATCTCGAAGGTTTCGCGGGATAACGACCAAGGCGGCGTGCCGAGCTCCAAGTCCAAATCACGCGAGGCCAGGAAGGCGGCGGTGGCGCCGTGCGAATCACCCCGCTCGTCGCGCAGGAGCCCGAGGTAGTACCAGGCTTCCGCGTTCTTCACGTTGCGCTTCACCGCGTCGTCAATCAGCGGGAACGCGCGATCGAGATCGCCGATTTCATACAGCGCGCGACCGACCAAGAACGTGTGGTTCGGGTTCTCGAATGGACCCTCGGGGAACTTTCGACACAATTCACTGGCGGCGTCGGCTTCACCCTTTCCGAGCAGCGCGTCGAACTTGAGCAGCAAAGCATCCACGACTTCGTCGTCGGTCTCCGCCAAATCCAGAGCTTGATCGCAGAGTGAGAGCGCCTCTTCGAAATCACCCAGCGGGTGTACGTAGACCTCGGCCGCGTTCAGCATGGCTTCGAGGTAGGTATCGTCGAGCGTGATCGCTTGGCGGTAGTGCTCGGTGGCCTCGTCGAACTCACCCTTGAGGGCAGCGACGTAGCCGAGCAAGTTGTACGCCTCGGGCGATTGGCTATCGATCTCGAGCGCACGGCGCGCGGACAATTCCGCGCCACGCGGGTCCCCGCGCTGAACGAGGTCCCATCCGCGATCGAGGTGAGCCGAAAACTGATCCATTGCGGCGTGGTGTGGTCCTATCACAGGGACGCGTCAATTCCATCCGACCGCTTTCGGGGAAAGTTTAGGGGAGCGCCTCATTCACGCCGCTTAGGCGCGAAAAGTGGGGCGACCATTTCACAAATGCACGACCACGCGGCTGCCCGGGCTGGCGTCGGTGGCGTGCACGCCGTGCCACCCTTTGGGTAGGGGAGGGTCGGCGAAAAAGAACAGATATTTGGCGTCTAGGGGCGACAAATTCACGCAACCGTGGCTCATCTGCGCACCGAAGTTGGAGTGCCAGAAGGCGCCGTGCGTCGCGTAGGAGCGGAAGTAGTACATCACGTAGGGCACGTCTTCGATGCTGTACGGTAAATCGCCCGCGGCGCTGCCATCGCCGTCCATGGTGGTCGTGATGTGCTTCTCGCGGACGCGCCACTCGCCGACGGGAGTGCGGTGGTCTTTGTCCTTGATCTTGGATTCACGCCCGCTCGAGATCAGTGTGGCGTAAATCGCCTTGTCGCCTTCGAATGCGACCACGGTCTGAGTCGTCAGGTTGACGTCCAGCCAGCGCTCGTTGCCCTTCAGGTCCACGGGCAGGGGCCCTGGGCTCGTGCTGCGGATTTGGCTTCGCTTGACCCAACTGCCGTCACCGGTCTCGGCGTATTTCGTGCCACGGAACTCTTGCTCTTGGCCGGTCAGCTGCACCGGCGCAAAGCGATCGTAGGTCTTGGCGGGTTTGATCGACGTGCCATCGATGCTGTAGCTCGAGATGCTCTTGTTGCCGCCGGATACGAAGGCCATCGGCAGCTTCCACTCGCTGGTCAGCTCGACCCCTTTGAACTTGGAGCCGGCGGTCTGCCAGAAGCGATCACTCGGTGTCACTAGACCGCGCGTGGTCTTGTACCAGGAGCGGTTGTTCCAGCGGAACGTCTTGTCGACTGCGACATAAAAGCCGCTCACCATGCGCTTGGCCAAAATCGAGTCGGCGTCTTCGGACAGCTGATCGAGCTTCAGCTCGTGCATCCGACCTTTCATGTCGTCGCGCTGCCACCAGGGCTTTTCCGGCTCTGGATCCGCGACTTCCTGGGTTGTGGGCAACGCCACGCCGGCGTCGGCCAGGGCGGCTTCCAGCCGCGCCGCGAGTGCCGTTGGCGCGCCCGCGTCAGCAGCGCTGTCCGAGCGACTCTTCTTCGCCTCGTCGCTCGCCGAAATTTCTTCCTTGGCCCTCAAGTACGGTTCGTACTTTTCCATCTGCTCGCGCGAGGGCACGGATTTGTAGAGCGGGGTTCCGTTCTTGCTGTTGCGCGCGTAGGGGTAGGGCAGCACCTCGTCCAGGTTCGGTGCCTGCGTGGCGAACTTGACGTCGGGATGATTGAGATCGGTGGTGCCCAAGTTGCCGCACACGTAGCCGCCGCTGAGCAGCTTGTACCAACCGCTCGTGCAGTTTTTCTTGGACACGGTGCTGGCCTCGACCGCGACTCGGCCGCCGTTCCTGATGTAGCCGAGCTTCTTGCCTTCGAAGCTCGCATCCAAGTACACGCCAGCGGCGTTGGCGGTGATCGCCAGCCACGGGCCTTTGTACTCAGCGGGAGGAACTACCGGGGCGACCCCCGGAGCGCCTTCACTGCCTGCTGGTGCCGCGGGCGCGATGGGCGCGGTGGCCAGCGCGCTGGCCTTGGGCGAAACCACCAGCTCCTTCGGCAGGGTCGGGACTCCGGCCTGGGGTCGGGCGGGGGCAGTGCTGGGAGCGACCTCCGCTCCGGGCGGGGGCGTCCGGTCGCAACCGGCCAACGGGGCAAGCAGCAGCGCCGCAGCGGCCGAAGCGGCCGAAGCGAGGGAGCGGGCGTTAGGGGAGCGGGCGCTAAGTCGTGGCATCAGGGGCAAGGCTTTCCCCCGGTTCTTTCCACAGCCGGCCGGAGCGATCCACTTCTCGGTGATTTTCATGTGACTTTCCGGTCGGCTCTGCCAGCCGCGTGCCAGCGCAAAAGCCTACGGATTCGCCGGCATCCTGTGCTTTAGCTATGTTCCGACCGTGGACTCGAAGACGCACCGGCGCGGCCCAGCCGACACGAGCAGTGGCCGTTTCGCCAAGTTACTGGTCCTCTCGGTCCTCCTGCACGTGCCGCTCACCCCGTGGGCAGCGCTGGTGGGCTTGCTCAGCTTGTGGTCACCGCCCACGGCGGACGTCGAGGCCCCCCCCGTCACCGGGATTCCTGTCGACCTGATCGAAGACGAGGCACCGCCTGCGCGCGCGCCCGAAGAGCCCGCAGCCGCAAGTGACCCTGCGGGGCCCGGCGAGCCCGTCGTCGTCGCCAAGCCCAAGAAGAAGCCCGCCGCCCCCAAGATTGTCGACGCAGGGCCGCCGGATGCGGAAAGCGAAGACGCCGAAGCCGATGCGGGCGTAGCCGACGCGGGCAAATTGCCCAGTGATGCCGGCGCGCTGGCGGACGCCAATGCAAGCGATGCCGGTGCGCTCGCCGATGCGGGACCGGCAGCCAGTGACGCGGGAACGAAGCCGCTCTCGGATCCATCGGTCGCAGCAGGTGTGAAGCGCGTGGCCGATCCGAGCGCCAACGTTCGGATCACGATCTACACCGATAAGATCCGGGCTACTCCACTCGGCAAGCAAATCGGCCCACTCTTGGGCTCGCTCTATCAGTGGCGAGACTTCTTTGGGCCTGCCGGCATCGACCCGATCAAAGACATCGACCAAATCTATATCGTTGGTCCGCAGCTTCGCAATTCGAGCAACGTGGTGGCGATCCTGAGGCACCACCTGCCCCCCGCCAAGATGCACGCCGCGCTCGATTTATTGGTGCGCGCAGACAAGCAAGGGGGAGAGTGGCTCGACGCGGGGGTGCCAGTGGCAAGCGCTCACGCCGATGGCGCGGAGCGTCGGTTCGTGGTGGCCAACGCGCAGACCGTGGTCGTCACTCCGCCGAGCGCATACGCGGCCGCCGCGGCTGCCGGTAAGCAGCTGACACTGCGGCCCAGCAAGGGCCCTGAAGCCGCGATGATCTACCTCGCGACGCCCTCGCGGGCATTTCTCGGGTTGCCGATCAAAGTCCCCGATTCGATCAAGTGGGCGCGCGTGCGCCTCACGCCGACCGCCGACGGCGGAGCCACCGCGGAGATCGATGCCGAGGATGAAAATGCCGATACGGCTCGCGAAAATGCCGCCTATCTGACGCGCACCGCGAACGCGCTCTCGCAGCTCAACCTGGGCTTCCTCGGTTCGCTGCTGGGCCAATCATCGCATCGCTTCATCGAGCACGTTGGCTTCACGTCCGAGGGTCAGCTGATTCGCGGCACGGCCAGCGTCACCGCGGCTCAGTTGCAGACCGCACTCGACATGGCAGGCGCATTCTTGTCGGATAAAAATGCCCGCCGAGCGCGCCCGGTCGGATCGGCCGGACGCTGAATCAGGCGTGCGCGTGTTCGGCGATGCTGTTCAGCATCGCGTCCGCGCTGGTCGGATCGAGCGAACCAACGCACAGGCGTTTGCCGGTTTGCGGCACGATCACGATTCGGCACTTGCCGCGCGCGCTGTCGGCGGCGGTCGAGAGCAGAAAATCCAGGCCCAAGCCCACGATGATGCAAGTGACTGCCATGCCGAGCAGCGGTGGCGAACCGCCTGGAACGCGTACACCATCGACGATCAGGCCGACGCCGAAATAGGTGCCGATCACCAGGGCAGCGAGGCCCGCGTAGAGTCCGACGCGCGCATAGCGCACCTCGCGCGTGACGCGCGACAGATTCGAAAGCGGCACGAGCGTGGCGCGGTCACGCAGCACGCGCCCCATGAGTTCGATGCGGTGCGTGAGCTCTAGCCCTTGCGGTCCGATGCGGAGCGTTGCAGGCCGGCGATAGGCCAGCGCCAAGCGTGCGATCAGCGCCAAACCGCGACCGATGAAGAGCAGCGTGGTCAGCGCGAGCAACGTGGTGAGCACGGGACCGAGCGGCGCGCTGCGTAGTTCACCGGAGAGCTCGGTGCGCGCCGTGGTACCCGAGAGGATCGCGCGCAGCACCGGATCAGTCGTGTTTTTTCCCAGGTGCAGGCGAGCGCGGTACGCGACCTCGGACTCGCTGCGACACAGCGCGGCGGCCGCCACGAGCGCTTCCGTATGACCGAAGTCCGGCGAACTAAGACCGGGGTTGCGTGCCACGCGAGCGATTGCTTCCCAAATCACGCCCGCGCGGTCTTTGAGCGCGTCGTCCAGGAACTCGAGTGCGCTGCAGGGCGTGTGGGCGGCCAACCACACCAAATTGGCCGCCATCGTCTGCAGGGGTTCCGACTCTTCTGGCAGAGAGCGCGCCACGCCCAGCGCCAACAAAGCGCCCAGCAAATTTTGCTCGTCCGGGTTCTCGATGCCACGCTCCATCGCCGCTCGTGCGTTGCCGAGCGGCGTATTCGCTTCTTCCATCGTCACTTCGACGCTGCTGCCGGTCGAGGGCGGAGCAGTATGAAAGCGTGAGGCGAAGTCCGAGCGGCGAGCCGCGGCGGCGTCGAAGGCGACGGAGCGCACGAGTTCTGCCAAAGCATCGACGTGCGGGTGCTCGGATAGCGTGGTGACCGCGTTGGGAGGGCTCGGCACGTCGGGCATCGTTCAGGGCTCGAAACAGCCCCTTCTTAGTCGAATGCTCGGCGCAACGCCAAGGAAGCAACACGCTCGGGGCGCAGTTCTGCCGGGGCTCAGAGAAGCGCTGGAGAAACCCCGAGCGAATTGAGGATCGGCCCCGGCTTTTCTTCACTGCGATCGGAAAGCTTTCGGTTGTGTGCATCCACCCTGACCACGATCGGTTGGTGCTCTCGGGCCTCTTCCGGGGTCATTTCAGCGAAGGTGGCGAGGATCACCAAGTCCCCGGGCTTGTTCAAGTGGGCGGCAGCGCCATTCACGCAGATGGCGCCGGAGCCGCGTGGGCCCTCCAGGGCGTACGTCATCAGCCGCGTGCCTTGGGTCGCGTTCCAGATGTGCACGGCCTCGAACGGCAAGATCCCGGCTGCGTCGAGCAGATCGGCGTCGATCGTCACGCTGCCCTCGTAAGCCAAGTCCGCATGCGTGACCGTCGCACGGTGGATCTTCGACTTGAACATAGAGAGTTTCATGCTGACTCCTGATGCGTCGCGTCATGGAGGCCCACGGTTTGCGGGTCCTCCTGTCGGACTGGTCCAAGCATAGTGCTTGAAAACGCCGTCGACAACTTGGCCGTCGTTCGAAAACGTAGGTACCCAATGGACCTGGCAGCGAGCTCCACTTGGGAGTCAGCCGCCGAAGGGAGTCATTTCCACATGGCTAGCGCGTCGAAGACCGAAATGCTCGAAAATCTCCGCGGAATGTTGCGTGACGTCTTGCGCTTGCGCACCGAGGGTGTCGCCTACGCCAAGCTGTCCCGCGCCCACGGCTACCTGGATGGCTACATGCGCGTCTTGCTGGAGACGGGCCTGTTCAGCCAAAAGGAGCTCTTGGCGCTGATCTCCGAGGAGCGCAATCTGCACGACGGACCGGCCACGGGCATCGTCGTCGAGGATGCCCGTGAAACTCGTGCCGCCGCGCCGCTGGCCGCCGGCGCGCGCCGCGCACACGCCGCCTGAATCAGCCGAACTGAACCAGGCTGCGCAGCTCTTCCAGGCGCAGAGTCACGGCCTGCTGCGTGAGCTTCGCGGTACGCCGCGTGCCGACGTCCTCCACGCAAAACGAGGCGACGCAGCCCGCCATCATCAAGGCGCGCCGGAAGGCGCCTGCGTCGAGCTCGCCGACGTTGGCCAGGTAGCCCATGAGTGCGCCCGCAAAGGTGTCGCCCGCGCCGGTCGGATCGACTTCGTTCTCCAACGGATAGGCCGGGGCGAAGAAGCAACCGTGATCGTCGAACAGCATCGCGCCGCACTCGCCGCGCTTCACCACCAGGCGCTTCGGGCCCATGGCCAAGACCTTCTTGGCGGCGCGCTTGACGTTGTGATCTTCGGCGAGGAGGCGCAGCTCCTCGTCGTTGATGATCAGCAGATCGATCTTGGACAAGACGTCCCCGAGCAACTTGCGCTCGCCCTCGATCCAGAAATTCATGGTGTCAGCCGCTACCAGGCGCGGCTTTTGTACCTGAGCCAACACATCCAGCTGCAGGGCGGGGTGGATGTTGCCGAGCAGCAGGAACGGACTCGTGGTGAAGCTCGTCGGAAGCTTCGGCTGAAAATCAGCGAAGACGTTGAGCTGCGTATCGAGCGTGGTGCGGCTGGCCAGATTGGCGGCGTAGCGGCCCGCCCAACGGAAAGTCTTGCCGTCAGCCTTCTCGACGCCGGCACAATCGATGCCAGCGCGGGCCAAGTCGGACAGCGTTGCTTGTGGAAAGTCGGAACCAACGACCGCGACGATTTGCACCGGCGCAAACAACGCAGCCGAGTAGGCCGCGTACGTCGCTGAACCGCCCACGACGTTCTTCTCGCTACCGCTGGGCAAATCGAGATCATCGAACGCCATCGACCCGACGATCAGAACTGGGGATGCTTGCTCGCGAGGCTTGTTGGTCATCATGCTGGTGCTTTCTATTAGGTTATCGAAGGTGGTTTTGAGCCGCCGAAACCGCGGCCTTCGGCGAGTAGCCGTTCGGCGTGGCGCGCGGCGCGATGGCGGCGACATTCTTCGGCGCGAAAGATGGACACGAGTTGCTTCGTGGCCTCTTCGATCTCTTCATTGACGAGCACGTAGTCGAACATTCCATAATGTTCGATTTCGCGAAGCGCGACGCCGAAGCGCTTTTGCACGGTGTCCTCGTCTTCGCTCGCGCGGCCACGCAAGCGCTGCTCGAGGATCGCCATGCTCGGCGGCAAGATGAACACGGCCACTGCGTCCGGCGCGGCGCTCTTGATCTGCCGCGCGCCTTGATGGTCGATGTCGAAGATGATGCCACGCGGGCGTTCGCCGCGATCGAGCTCCGCCTTACCGGTGCCGTACAAGTTGCCGTGCACCTCCGCCCACTCCAGAAATGCGCCCTGCTCGATCAAGCGCAGGAACTGTTGGCGATCCACGAAGTGGTACTCGCGGCCGTTCTGCTCGTTCTGGCGCGGCTTGCGCGTCGTGTGGGACACGCTGAAGCGGAGGGTTGGAATCTCCTTCAGCAAACGAGCGGTGAGGGTCGTTTTGCCTGCGCCCGAGGGCGAGGACACGATCAGCGGCAGCGGACCTTCACTCGACATTCTGGACCTGTTCCCGAATCCGCTCGAGTTCTGCCTTCATCTCCACGACCAAATGGGCAATTGGCGCATCTTGGCTCTTCGCGCCAATGGTATTCGATTCCCGACCGATTTCCTGTAGCAGAAAGTCGAGGCGGCGCCCGACCGGGCCGTCCGCAGCCAGCAGGTGGGCGAATTGGTCGAAATGGGAATCGAGCCGGACGAGTTCCTCGGTTACGTCGCTGCGGTCCGCTAAAATCACGATTTCCGCCTCCAGGCGGCTGGGGTCGAGCTGGATTCCGGATTCGGAGAGTAGTCGCTCCAGGCGGTCCCGTAGCCTCGTCCGGTAGCCGTCCAACATTTCTCCGCCGCGGGCGGCGATCGTCGCGCGTAAACGACGCGCTGAGTCGAGACGGGTGAGCAGCTCTCGCCGCAGCCCCAGGCCCTCCTGAACGCGCATCTGGTCGAGCCTGACCAGGGCAATTTCGAATGCCGCCTTGAGCGCTGCCCGCGCGCCCTCCGAATCAGCGCTGGTCGGCGTGGTGACTAGATCCGGCATGCCGGTGAGCGCGGTGATCGGCAAATCGGTGCCTGGCGCGAGCTCATCGCGAAGTTGGCACAACCCGCGATACAGGGCGCGGGCGCGGTCGACCGAAAACAACGGAGGCGGGAGGGCAGCGCCCTCGAGTCGCACCCCGATGTCGAAGCGCCCTCGTGCCAGGCTTTCACGCGCCAACTGCTCGATGAAAAAGCTCTGTTCGAGAAGCTCCTCCGGCAAACGCACGCGCACGTCCAAAAAGCGGTGGTTCAGCGCGCGGAGCTCGACCGTGACCCGCCCGTCACCGAGCGGCGCCTCGCCGACGCCGAAGCCCGTCATGCTTCGCACGCGGTCTCACAACCCCTTACGACGCTTGATTTCCTCGGTCATGCGACGATATTCGACTTCCCACTTCGCGCTGCCTTCCTGGACGTGCTTCAGCTGGCCGCGGATCTGCTGCTCCATCTCCTCTTCCTCCACGAACTGGCGGCGGAGCGGGTCGCGCATTTTGCGGCGAAGCACGAAGTCTTCGGCGAATATTTCGTCGACGTTGGCGGAGTGCATCAGCATTTCGATCAGCTGATCGAGCAGGTAGTCGATGGCGTCTTCGCCCAGCTTGATCTTGCGCTCTTCGGCGACCAGCTTGCGAATGCGGTTGTATTCCGCCTGCGGCAGACCGCGGGCGGCGAGCATGTCCTTGGCCTGCTCACTGACCTCTTGCTCGTCGCGAATGTATTGGTTGAGCACCGACGCGATGTCGAGGCCGACCTCCTTCGGGGACTCGGTCTCGACGTCGCCCCCGGAAAGAAGCGCACCGACCATTTCGGCCGCAATCTGGGGCACCTTCGCGCTGTGAAGCCGCATGCGCCCCTCCTATCCTATTTTGAGCGCGAGCTCAGCCGCTTTCGGCTTAATTCCGAGTCAGCACGTCGAATTTTTGACCGTTCACGCGCCGGGGCCGCCGCCCGGCATCGCGACTACGGCTTGGGCGCAGCTCGAGAACCGCGGCGTAAGCGCCGAAACACGGCTTGGCGTTGGCGCTGCTTGTACGCGTCGTGACTGGCTTCACCCGTCTCGTTGGCCGCTTCGCTCTCGGCGTCGAGTACCTGAAACTCACACAGCATGTAGACGATCGGCCCCAGATTTTCCGAGCCCGCTGGGGCAAGCTCCATCAGGTGGGGCGGCACCCGGACCGGCACGTCGGTGACGAACTGGATCACCCGGTAGGTGGGCGCGCTGAAGCGGTTATCCGTGGGCAGCAGCGCGTCGTCCACGGGACCCTGGAAATCCTTGACCATGTTGGCCAGGTGCGGGTTCTGGTCGCAGTAGCTCCGGAAATGGAAAATCGTATTCGTGCTCTGTTTCGGTACGACGTAGTTGAACGGAAACAGCTGCTCGGTCAGGTAATGCAGAACAGGCAGCACGTGTTCCGGCGTTCGTGTCACGATCCGGAAGCGCAATTTGTCGTACAGCGCCGCCGCGGTCGCCTCCGGTTTGGACAGCAGCTTGGTGTAGGTCGAGTCCAGGTTCTTTCGGCCGCCGATGAACTCGGTGATCGGAAAGCCCTCACTCAGCATCGTCCCCACCACGCGGTACACCTTCTCTTCCACCAGGTGGAAGAGGTCTCGATCGCTGACGGGCAGGCGGAAGAGCAACTCACGACCCGCCATGTGATTGATGATCTGCACGGTCTTCAAGATCGTGCAGGCGCACAGTTGGCGATGCCCGGTGCTCGATGCGAGGAGCATCAGCTCCTCGATTCCAGCCGCCTCTACGGGCTTTGGGATGGCAAACTTGAAGTGACGCCTGAGGTAACTCACGGCGTCCTTCTTCACGTGTTCGATGAAGGCGCGGTCACCAGGGACCTCGAGATTCAACTCGTGATTTTCGAGGAAACGTCGCGCTGCTTCGGGGTTCGGCAAATTGAGCCGATGCCAGTCGATCACGGAACTACCACTCAGAATGAGCCGCAGCGCCTCGACGTCGTGCAACGAGAGATCCTCGATGCGCTTCAGTCGGAGCGGGCGTTCACCCGAGCCCGAGCGCGGCGGTTCGCTGTCCACTGAATCAGTGGTTCGTCGTGGTGGCGTTACCCGGAGTCGGGCGGCCCAAGGCCAAGGTGCCGAAGAAGATGCCGATCGTGACACCCAGCACTGCGAGTTGCGCGCCGAATGGACCATTAGCGGCCATCAGTGCAACCGGGATTGGGGCGACGAGGTACCACGGATTCAACTTCATTCTCGGGTCTCCGACAGAAAGGCGCGGGGCGCGTTTATTGAAGCTCAGCGGGGGATTCAGACGTCGAGTTAAGTGTGGGAGTGAGAAAGGTAAGCTGATGTAGGTGAGAGTGCCACAGCTCCGGCACAGGGGGCAAACTGTTACCGGGCCAGCGCTCCGCGTTCAAGCCTTTCCGACTGAGGTCGGTTATTTATGTGGGTGCGAAGCCTCCCTAAATGCTGGCCGACTGAGTGGCCAACGGGATCGCATGCCCGCGAGTGTGGGAGTTTTGTTAGCGTGGCACGGGTGGAATGTCGTCTCAGTCGGGTGATCGCGCGAGCGCTGCCGGCGCTCCTCGGTCTTCTTTCGGCCGGATTGATCGGCTGCGGCGACCAGGGATTTTTCCCCACCAGCGTGGATCGAGGCGCTGACTTCGCGGTGGCGGATATCGTGTTCGACCCGAATTATTTCTACTGCAGGGTCGAGCCCGTGCTGTTCGCCAATGGCTGCGGCAGCGGTGATCCGAGCCAAGGTGACTCGCAGGGAGGCTGTCACTTCAGCGCTACGGCGTATCGCTTGACCGACTATATGCCGCGCGTCAGCGACAGTTGCGGCGGCGGCATCGTGCCTGGCAGCGGCATCCCGGAGGCCGCCCAGCACAATTATCAAACTTCACAGACACGCATGAAACGTGATCCGAATCTTGCGCCGCTCTTGCAACGGCCGACTCAAAATTACTCTCACCCGCGCAAAATCTTCGAGCTCAACTCGATGGATGCGGATGCGATTCGGCAGTGGGCCACGCAGTTCTCGAATCAATGAGAGCACTGGCAACAATCGGCCTTATTTTCGCGCTGCTGGTGCCCGCTGGTGCCCACGCCGCCGAGGAAGAAGACGCTTTCGCGCGGGTGATCGTGGCGGAAACCGAATTGCGCGCTGGCCCCGGCGTCTCCCATCGCGTGATTCATCGCGCGCATCGCGGTGAGGCCTTTTTGATTCAGATGCGGGAGACGAGCGGCTTCTGGCTGCGCGTCTTGATGGCTGATGGGCGCACGGCGTACGTGCTCGGGGACACGGTGGAAGCCGTGGCCGTCAGTGAAGATGCGCCAGACGCGCCTTCCAAGCCGGGCTTCTTCGCGCCGCCGGCCTTGCAGGAAGCGCGTGGCGGCTTTGCGCTGATGGGCGGCGTGTACGATCGCGCCGGTTACGTCGAGTTGAAGCCTGCCTACGTGCTCGCGCCGGCGATTGCTTTCGAACCGTTCATCGGCTTGTCGTTGAAGTCCGACAGTCAGCGTCTGGTCTACGGCTTGGCCGGGACGTTGAATCTCGCGCCCGATTGGGCGGTTGCGCCGTTCATGACCATCGGCTTCGGCGGCGTACACGAGTCGCCGAAGGACGATCAAGGCGTGCGCAGTTCGCGCGACTGGTTCCAAGCGCGCGCCGGGGGCGGCCTACTCGTGTCGCTGCGCTGGCGCGTGCTGTTACGGCTCGAGGCTTCGAACATGGTGCTCTACACGGAAGACGACTACCAAAACGTGCAGACTTACATCGCTGGGCTCGGGACCTATTTCTGAGGGCATAATGACGATGAAACACCTCGAATCGAGCGTAGTCATGAGAGCTTGGGGGCTATCGCTCTTGGCCTCGAGCTTGGCCGTGAGCGCTGGCTGCGCCACGGTGCGGCCCGAGCAACGCGCGATCCTGGCTGACCCGACCATGCAGTTCGACGCCAAGTCAGCGGACCAAGCGGCGCTCGAGCACGTGCTGGAAAATCGCGAGGGCTCGACCGGTGGCGGCTCGGTGCGCGGAGGCGGCTGCGGCTGCAATTGAAGGTGCTTGGGTCGATGTTTTCGCGGATAACGCCAGTCCGGGCCGCTTCGCCCAGCGTGCGCTGCGGGCTGGGCGTGCTGTTCGGCTTGACCTGGCTGTTTGGCGCAGCGTCGGCGCAAGCACAGGTCGCTTCGCTCGACGTGAATTCGGCCTTGTTCGTCGAGCCGTCCAAGCGCAGCGGGCTCACGGTCGTGAACCCGAGCGCGACGCTGGCCGTGAGGCCCAATGATTGGCTGACCGTCAAGGGCGGGTACGAGGCAGATATCGTGTCGGGCGCGAGCGAGTCTCTGAAGGGCGGCCGCCTGAGCAACGTCGATATCGTGACCTCCGCTACCAATTTCTCGGACACGCGCCACGCGATGACCGGTGGCTTCACGGTCACACGCGCCTCGACCTACCTGAGTGGCAGCTACACCTATGGCACCGAGAGCGACTACCGCTCGAACGCCTTCGCCGTGTCTGCGGGTAGCGATTTTCTGCAAAAGAATACCCAAATCGAGCTCTCCTATGGGCGAGGTTTCGATAGCGTTTGCACGACCGCGTACGCGGCGAGTGATCCGGCCTCGAGTCGCCTGGCGCTCGACAGCTCGCAAGGCTGCTTCTCCGCCGACAAGAAACGAGCAACGCGCGAAATCAGCCTGAACAACTTTCAGCTCGGGTGGACGCAGACCTGGACTCCAGTGTTCGCCACACAGGTCGTGCTGAGCGCCGCGTTGCAGCACGGCTTTCTGGGCAACCCCTATCGCTCGGTGGTGATCGCGTCGGCGGGCGATCAAGCCTTAGAAAACCATCCTGAAAACCGCGCGCGCGGCGCGATTGGGCTGCGAGGCAAGTACTACGTTCGCAGTCTGCAGACCGCCTTTTCGGGCGGCGCACGTCTGTATCGCGACACTTGGGACATCTTCGGCCAAACCTACGAAGTCGATGCCGAGCGCTACATGTTGCCTTGGCTGCGCCTACGCGTGCGCGCTCGTTACTACGACCAGACCAAGGCGCTGTTCTGGAGTGACGACTACACCGGCGGCGAGCCGGAGGACGGACCGCGCGGTCAGTATTGGAGCGGTGATCGCGAGCTGTCGCCGCTTTCGAGCTACCTGGTCGGCGGACGTGTCTTGGCAACTCGCGAAGGCCGGCCTGGTCAGCGCATATTGGGTCTGTTCCTGAGCTTCTCGGGCTCGCTCGCTTTCGACCTACTCAAGACCAACTTGCGCGACTTCACGCTCGGCGGCCGTGCCCCGGACGATACCCTCGCGATGCTCTGGTCACTCGGCGCGCGCGGCGAGTTCTAGAGGGGCTGGCCATCGTGACGAGTCAGCCGGATCTCCGGCGCCTTTTTTGTTTGGAAGCGCTCTTTGGGGGAGCACGTCCGTTCAAGCTGATCGGAGACCACCTTTTGGGGCGTCACGCTAGTTCGATGTGTTCGAAACCACTTTTCTGGTGACGGTGCACGCGGTTTCGCGGACGACCTCGTTCTCGGCGCTGAGGGGCCGCGGCACGAACATCTCGCGAGTCGACCGGCCATGCATTGTAGCGGTTTCCGGCACTAGGCAGTGCGGGCGATCCCGGTTTGGGAATGGATGGGGGACGATTGGCCGGCTACCTGATGAAGAAACTGGAACACCAATGGTTTTCCTCATGGCATTTTCAGGTATCCTTCTTCCGGGAAGGCGGACGGGAACTCGATGACATTTGGTCTCATCGTCGTGATTTCAGGCGTCGCGTTGATCGCCGTCGTCCTCGTTTTCGCAGCCACAGATCCGTCTCCACCTTCCGGCCTATCCGATGCTCACATCCTTGCCGCCGCGAGGGAAGGCAAGCGCATCGTCGCCTTGCGGTGGTACCGCACTCTTCACGGTGTGGGTTTGAGGCGAGCAGTGGAGGGGCTCGCGGCCTTGGAAAAACGCGAAGCCCCCCTTCTCGACAACAAAAACTGAAGCACGAAAAAGCGGAGGCCGTATGTCCGACAGCAAGTTTTTCAAGGCTTTCAAGAGCAACATGGATGCCGTGGGGCTTCCGGCTCCGGCATCGTTATTCGGCACGCTCACAGTCGCACTAGGAACGACTTCGGCGATCGCGAGTGCAATATCCAAGCTAGGCCCGTCCGTGAGCTTATATATGGTGGTGCGGACCATTCCGGTTGCTGCCGGGGCAACCGCTCTCGCCGCTGGTATCTCGGAGCTCGCCACCGCTGTCGGCGCGCTCGCCGCGTCGTTCTACCTTGGCGCATGCATCGGATCGCTCATTGCCGCGGCGATTGATACCTATGGCACTGCTGTCGTTGGTACTCTCTCCGTTTGGGCACGAAAGATGAGCAAACACCTCAAAATGCCTTCAGGCGCGTTCATGCTGCTGGCGGTAATGACCTATCCCGAGCTATCGCCGATCCGAGGCGCGATTGATCGTGCCCGGCAGTTGGACGGGCGCAACGCCTACGCCTAATGAGGTCAGCCCACGCACTGGCTTTGCCGGGGCGGCACGTTTACGGAGAATTGCAGTACTTAGCGATCGCCGCGGAGGCCGCGCTTGCGGGCTAGATCGTACAGGTGCTTCCTGTCCATTTTGGCTTCGCGGGCGGCAGCGCTGATGTTGCCGCTGTGGCGATCGAGGAGCCAGGCCACGTAGCGGCGTTCGAACTCGGACTCGAAATCCGAACGGATTTCGCGGTAGCTCTTGTCCGAGTCGAAGGCGGGATAGCCGGCGTTGGCCGCCGACGGCTGACTGCCCGAAATGGATCCGGGCGAGACGGGTAAGTCGACCAGCCGGATCTCGCGTTCGCCACCGGCGGCGGCGATATAAATGGCGCGGTCGAGCACGTTGCGCAGCTCGCGCACATTGCCAGGCCAATCATGGGCAGCCAGAGCACTCACGGTCTCGCGGGTGAGCGAGATCGCGGACGCATTCGGGTCGCGTTTGCGAGCGAGCTCCAGAAATTGCTCGACCAGCGCGGGCACGTCCTCGCGCCGGGTGCGCAAGGGGGGCACGGTGATTGGCACCACCGACAGGCGAAAGTACAGGTCTTCTCGAAATTTCCCGCGCTCCACCTCTTCCTTCAGGTTGCGCTTGGTGGCAGCCACGATGCGCGCTTCGGCGTGTAGCGGCTTGTTGCCGCCGACCCGCCGAAATTCCCCCGATTCCAGGACCCGTAGCAACTTGGGTTGCACGTCGAGGGGCAGCTCGCCTACCTCGTCCAAGAACACCGTGCCGCGGCCGGCGATTTCGAACGCGCCTTGACGAGCGGCGACGGCGCCGGTGAATGCGCCGCGTTCGTGCCCGAACAACTCGCTCTCGATGAGGTTGTAGCTGATGGCGCCACAATCGACGACGACGAAGGGTTGATCTTTGCGCGTGCTGATTTGGTGAATGGAGCGCGCCAGCACGTCTTTGCCGGTTCCAGTCTCACCCTCGAGCAGCACCGAGGCGTCGGTTGGCGCGATTCGCTCCAGCACGCCGAAGATTTGGCGCATCGACAGGCTCGTGCCCAGTGCTTCACCAAAGCTGGTGGCCTCGCTGGGCAAGACCTGAGTGCGATTGGGCTCGCCGCGCAGGAGCAGTTCCACACTGCCCACCACAATCGTCGCGCCCGATTCGATCATCGCTTCGCGCACGGCGGTGCGGCCAACGCGCGTGTGATTGGTCGAACCCAGATCGCGCACGATGACGCCGAGTGGCGTGCGCTCGAGCTCACAGTGGTGGCGCGACACGGTATCGTCGGGCAATACCAAATCGTTGTCGGGCGCTTTGCCGACCGTGAGCCGCTCGCCGAGCTTGACGCGCTTACCCCGAGCACTACCCGAAACCACGACCAGCAAGAGCTCGTCGGCTTGCGCGCCAGCGTGCGGTTGCGCGCGGGTGGCGATTTCGGAGGAGGGGACGGGGTGAGTCACTCAGAAACGCTCGGCTCGCCAGGAACGACGGCGAGTGCAATTAGCGCCTCGCCACCTGCCAGGCTAACGCGGCGTTCGAAGTTTGTCTGCAGTCCTTCGTGACTCCTTGAAGTTTCGGGGGCTTGTCCCGTTGGCTCGGTCTTATTGGTCTCGCCCTCGCCGGTTGGAGGCGGTTGTAGGATATCTATGGTGACGATGTAGTCGCCATCAGGCAGCTTCGTGCGCTGGCGAATTTGCAGAGGAGGCGCCTTTTCGAAGGTGAGGCTGACACCGCCTCGCGGCTCGTCGTCGCCCGGCTGCTTCCATGACGCTGCAAAGCGAGTGGCATTCGGGAATACCGAGCCGACGGGGAATATCAGAGTCTGCTCGCGAGGTACCGCGCGCATCAGCTGACCGCCGACCACGACTGCCCCGAGCACCACCACGGCCCGCGTTGCCAAACGGCGGCCCCAACTCCCTTGGGCCAGGGCTCT
>DATEPG010000184.1:0-30925 GCA_035273265.1 Polyangiaceae bacterium | reverse complement strand
GGACTCCGGAGGCGACGTGCGCGCTCCGTATCTTTCGTGCCGTTCGAATCCCGGCGTTCGACATCAAGACCCGGCCGGGTGGGCTTGGCCGCCCGGTTTCGCTCTGAACCGCGAAACTCGATGACCCGCCGGCAGACTTTTGCGAGCGGGAAGCGATGTAGGTAAATGAGCGCGCCGCGCTGCCGATCGGCGTTCCTAAACGCCACGTCGAACTCGCGTCCACCCTGCGAGTGGCTCACCGAGGCGGATTATCCGGCAAAAATCCCGCGACTCTCAGGCGCGCGGCGCACTTTCATCCGCGCCCGGTCGGATATTCGGCACGCGCTTGGGCGCCGGCAGCCGCAGATATTCCTTGCCCCCGGCGCGGCCGGCGTGGCACGAGGAGCAGGCAACGGGAGCAGACAGGTTTCGGGGCGGTGTTAGCGGAATTCTAGTTCGCGGGCACGCAAACCGAGGTCAATTCGAAGGATGCGTTTGTACACGATGGCGCGCGAGAGAGTTTTGATTACGGGTGGTGGAGGGATGCTCGGGGCCTCGGTGTACGCAGCGTGCAAGCTCCGCTTCGAGCACGTGCTTGCTACCGACATCGACTTGAACGAGCCTTGGCTCGAGCTGCTCGACGTACGTGACATTGCCCAGTGCCAGCGCGTGTTCGAGGAGTTCAAGCCCACGCTGGTTCTTCACTTGGCGGCGCTCACGGACCTGGAGTACTGCGAGCGCAACGCGGAGCACGCCTGGCTCACCAATGCGCTCGGAGCCGAGAACGTGGCCATGCTGGCGCGGCGCACGGACGCGACCCTGGTGTACATCAGCACGGCGGGGATCTTTGGCGGCGAGCAGGAAGAGTTCAACGACTTCGATCGTCCGAACCCACTCAGCATTTACGCCAAGAGCAAGTACCACGGTGAGCAGTTCGTCGAGCGCCATGTGCCGAAATACTTCGTATTTCGTGCCGGTTGGATGATGGGCGGCGGGCTCAAAAAAGACAAGAAGTTCATCAACAAGATCTACAAGCAGCTCAAGGCGGGTCAAAAGGAGCTGTTCGTCGTCGATGACAAGCTCGGCACGCCCACCTACACCAAAGATTTCGCGGAATCGATCTTGAAGGTGGTGGAGAGCGGCTACTACGGCCTCTACAATCAGGTCTGCGGCGGTAGCTGCAGCCGGCTCGATGTCGCGCGAGAGTTCTTGCAGCTCTTGGGGCTCACTGAGCACGTACGCCTGACGCAGGTGACTTCGGATTACTTTCAGCACGAGTACTTCGCACAGCGCCCCTACTCCGAGAAGCTCGTGAACTTGAAGCTCAACGCTCGCGGCATCAACTTCATGCGCGACTGGAAGGTGTGCTTGGCGGAGTACAGCCAAACGTTTCGAGAGGACTATCATGGCTGAGTACGACTTCATCGTCCTCGGCGCTGGCGTGGCCGGTCTGGCCTTTGCCAAGCGCGTGAGCGAGCACGGACGAACGGTATTGGTTCTGGAGAAGGAAAAAGAGGTCGGTGGCCTCTCGCGCACCCTCTTCCACAACGGCTTCCATTTGGATTTTTGCGCGCACCGCTTCCACACCAACAACAAGAAGCTGCTCGATGAGGTGCTGACCTTGCCCGGCTTGCAGATGACTCGGCACGAGAAGAAGAGCCGCATCTACATGTTCGGGAAGTACCTGAAGTACCCGTTCGAGATTCAGAATCTGCTGCGTGCCATGCCGCCCACGCAGAGCCTGCTGAGCGGGCTGTCGTTCGCCAAGAACTACGCTCTGCGCGCGGTCCGCAAGAAGGCGGAGATCAAATCGTACCGCGACTGGTTCATCGACATCTACGGTGAGCGGCTCTACGACGTGATGTGTTACCCGTACACGTCGAAGATTTGGCGGATGGATCCGGCCAATCTTTCGGCGGACTGGGCGGACCAACGTTTTCAGGGCGAGAACATGGCCAAGCTGGTCAAGCGGGTTCTGAAGAAGCTGGTCACGCTGGACTTCAGCAGCTACTCGATCGAAGACGACAGCTTGGCGCCCGACGGCGGCATCTTCTACTACCCACAAAAGGGGATTCAGGAGCTGCCCGATGCGCTGAACAGCGCGGCCAAGGCGCATGGCGCCGTGACGCTATGTGAAGCCAAGGTCACGAAGGTCTCGCGCGCCGAGCGCACGGTGACGTACGAGCACGGCGGCCAAACGCACGTCGCACGCTACGGCGACATCATTTCCACCATCCCCTTGCAGGCGTTCTATTGGCTGCAAGAAGAGCGGGAACCGAAGGTCGAGGCCGCGTTCAAGCGCCTCAGGTACATGGACATCATCTTCGTCTATGCTTTCGTCGATCGCCCGACCATCTCGAACGACCACTGGTTGTATTTCCCCGACAAAGACGTGATCTTCAACCGCGCGGTGGAGTTCAGCAATTGGTCGCCAGAGATGTGCCCGCCGGGGAAGACCAGCGTTTGTTTCGACATCACCACCTACGCGAACGACGAGCGCTGGCAGATGAGCGACGAGGCGCTCTCGAACCAGGTACTTGAGGACGCCTACCGCACGGAATATTTGAAGCGCGGTGAGGTGCAGTCCACGTACGTGCACCGCTTGCGCTTCGCGTACCCCGTGTACGACCTCGACTATGCCGAGCTGCTGCAGACGGTGGTCAGCTTCTTCGAAGACGGGCATTCCTACTTGCTTGGCCGCACGGGCATCTTCCGCTACAACAACTCCGACAACTCGATCGAGATGGCCTTCCAACTTGGCGATAACTTCGTCGAGAACAAGGCGGAGAAAACCATCTTCCATCACGAGATCAAAAACGCGAGTAAGTGAGCCGTTCGGACGGAAGGCGCGCGGGCGGCGCGCAGCAGTAGCGAGCAGATGAATCGCGAGCAGATGTGAGCCACGCCCGCATCGGGAGGGTTTTTCGGGCGGTTGCGGGTCTCCGGAGCGCGTTGTTTCGCGAGCCTCTGGTCTCGCTGCCGTTCCTGGTCGTTGCGCTCGTTGCGCTCGTGTATGCCGCGTGCGCGGCGGCGGTGCGCGTTTGGTACGAGTGTCACCTGCCGTACAACGTGGACACCTCGGTCTATTGGGCGGTCGGCAACGGGATCGTTCACGGCCTCACGCCCTGGAAGGACCTGTTCGAGACCAAGCCGCCAGGGATCTTCCTGCTCTCGGCCCTGAGTTATCGGCTGCTTGGAAACGGGCACCTCAGCAACGGGACCCAGGTGCTGTCGATGTTCGTGATCGCGTTGTCACCTGCGGTGTACGCATGGCGCATCTGGCGGCCACCCGGTAGTCGCTTGCAGGTTTTGCCTATTTTCGTGGCGTTGTGGGCGCTCGTCATGGAGCAGGTAACCCTGGTGGCGGACCACGCCGGGGAGGTGCAAGTCGAGGCGCTCGCGCTGCCTGCGTTGATCCTGTACATGCTCCTTTTGGGGACCCGCGGCCGCCTCGCTTTCGCGCTCAGAACGTTGGGCATCCTCGTCGCGGTCGGCCTGAAGGAGCCGTTCGTACTCGCTGTGGCAGCGGCTTACCTGCTGCTCGATCCGGAAGCTCAGAACCCATGGTCCGACCTTCTTGGACCGCTCGCAACCGCTGGCGTGATTGGCGCCGTCAGCTTGTTGCTCGCGGGCTGGCTCCCCGCCTACCTCGGCATCTACCTCAAGACGATGGCCGGCGGGCACATCAATGTCGCAGGCTCGCCCTGGAGCCGCGTCAGCGTGGCACTCGACAACAGCTGGAACGCTCTGGCGACGCACTCGCCGATCCTGCCCTTCGCGCTGCTTTATCTCGCGGGTATCTACCTATTTTCACCCGTGTCGCCGCGCGCGATCGAAACGAGGCGGGTCGTCCTCAGGCTTCAGGCGCTGTTTCTGGCCGTGCTTTTGGCCGGCATGGCGGTCGGCTTGGGTGGGCAATTTTACTTGCATCACTACGTGTTCGCGACGCCCGTTCACCTCGCGCTGCTGTTCGCGCTGATGGCATCTCTTGCGCGCTTTCCGAGCGCAGGGCACTGGTCGCGCGGTGGGGTCGTCTGCCTTGCACTACTCTCCGTCTGTGTGGCGAAGAAGTGGGTGCCCGTGGAGACGTTCGCGCAGAGACTGGTCGTCCTGGGAAGGGAGGATCAAGACGCGCGGCGCGCGGCCGGGGTCATCGACACGGTGCTCGATCGATTGAAAGTGGATCGGTACTTGTGGCTCGGTCTTCCAGGTCGCTCACCCCTCCCTTTCACCAAGCACTCGCCACTCGGCCCGCTGTTCTTCCAGCAGGTGGTCTTCTTCGAGGGGAAGTACCCGTCGCTAGCGGCGGAGTTCGAGAAACGCCTCCACGAAGCCAAGCTCATCGTCTTGGCTCAACACGTGACTGGCGCGGTGGACGAGCACGTGAAGGCCGTGCTAGCGGCTGAGTACGAAGCGTTGCCAGCAGCCTACATCGCCGATGGCTCGAACTTTCCGTACCAGATCTACATCCGTCACGGTTTGCCGTTGCCCTGAGAGCGCAGGCCCCGCAACAGCGTCGTAGGTCGGGAACCGCGCGCGCTTACGAGCTGCGATGTGGGGGCGCGATCGCCCCTCTCTCGCTTTCAGCTCGGCTCAGGGGTTGCTCGCTGCGGGCAGCGAGCGCACGTCAGCTCGAAAGCGCGCTCAGCAGGCTGGCTGTTGGACTGGAACCGGATGCCGCTTGCTGACCGCGCACCAAACGACCGTACGCGCCGCCCTTGCTCAATAGCTGCTCGTGAGTGCCCACTTCGGCCACGCGTCCCTCGTGCAACACCACGATTCGATCCGCCTTTTCGATCGTGCTCAGGCGGTGGGCGATAATGAAGGAGGTGCGGCCTTGCATGAGGCGCTCCAGCGCGCACTGCACGAAACGCTCGCTCTCGGTGTCGAGGGAACTCGTGGCCTCATCCAAGATCAAGATCTTCGGATCTTTGAGGATGGCGCGCGCGATCGACAGACGCTGCCGTTGGCCGCCTGATAGGTTCACCCCGCGCTCGCCCAGCCGGGTGTAGTACCCGTTTGGGTAGCGCTGAATGAACTCGTGTGCATGCGCCGCTTTGGCAGCTTGTACGACCTCCGCTTCGGTGGCGCCTTTGCGCCCGTAAGCGATGTTCTCGAAGATGCTGCCGCTAAACAGGAAAGACTCTTGCTGCACGATCGCGATCGCCGAACGCAGGCCATTGAGCGAATACTCACGAGTGTCGATTCCGTCGATCAGTACTCGGCCATGGGAGGGGTCATAAAGCCGGGGCAAGAGTGACAAAAGAGTGGTCTTTCCGGCTCCGGATAGGCCCACCACCGCTACCCGCTCGCCATGGGACGCGGACAGTGAGACGCCGCGCAAAACCCACGTGTTCGGCGCGACCGATTCTCGGCTAACTGGCTCGGTCTGATCATCGCCCAAGCGGACGCGCGCTTCGTCCGTGTCGTCGTGGTAGCGAAACCAGACGTCTTCGAAGCGCACGTCGCCCACCTTGGGCGCGTTTGCCACCGCACGCACCGGGTCGGCGATGGCGGGCTTGATCTCGAACACCCGGAACACGCGGTGCATAGCGGACAAACTACTCTGGTACGTCACGTTCAGCTCGGCGAAGCGGCGCACCGGCCCGTACATGATGATGACATACCCGAGGAAGCGAGTGAGCTTGCCGGCGGTGAGCTCCCCATGTAGCGCCAACCATCCGCCGTAGCCGATCACGATCGCGGTTCCGAGATCGACCAGGATCTCGCCCAGCGCCGCGACCACGTGGCCCTCGTGGCTTTGTGCGACGACGAGCTCGTGATGCTCGGCCACATCGGCAGAAAAGCGCTCGAGCTCATCGCGCTCCGCGGTGTAGACTTTGATCAACGCTTGACCTGCCAAGACTTCGGTCAAATTGCCGGATATCTGGCAGAGTTTTGCGTGCAAGCGCTCACTGGCACGACGTACTCGTGGGTTCCTGGTAACGAAAATGAAAGCGTACAACGGGAACACGGCCGAACACGCAAGCGTCAGCTTCCAGCTGAGCAAGGAGAGCAGCACGAGGGCGAGCACTAGCTGAACGCAATCGAGCGCGGCGACGATGATGCCGGTATAGATCAGCGCAGTGGCCTCGTGTACGTCGTGCAGCAGGCGTGAGAGGATGCTGCCAATCCGCTCTTTGGTGTAGAAGCGAACACTGAGCTTTTGTAGGTGTTCGAACAACTCGCGCCGCAGATCGGTGACGATCGAATCGCTCAGGTGAACGTTGAAGTGACCACGCCCGTAGACCACGACGGACTGCACGATCCCCGTCAGCAACGCGAGCCCCGCCAAGCCGAACAATTCGCGGCGGTCGGCCGGGTCGAGCGAGCGACCGCGGCCCGCGTCGACCAAATCGACGACCGAGCCGATCAGAGACGGGTACACGAACGAAAGCAAGAAGCCCAAGACACCAAAGACCAGGGTCAGGCGAGCATACTTTCGATGGGGCCGCACGTAGCTGAGTAGTCGCCAGAGCGAGCTCTTCTGCACGGTGCGGCGCAAACGAAGCCACAAGCCCGCTCGGCTGGTCGGGCTCGAGGGATATACCAACCTCGCCTCGGGAACCATGATCTTGTCCTCGTCAACTCTCAGGCGGGGATGGGCAACGCGGAACGCGCGGCGAGCTGCTCACGAAGCCTGTGCAGGCGTGGTTCCTGAGCACGCAGTTCATTGGCGAGCGGCTCGTACACGGGCCGCACTCCATTCGAGTCCGCGTAGTCGAACAGCCCGTTCTCGCAACGGCGGCCAGCCTCCCAGCCCGGATGATTGACGATCGGGTACAGCGTGACTCCATGCAGGTCGACTCCACTCTGGAGTGCAGTGGCGGACTCGTCGCAGATGTAGCGCAGCCACGGCACTCTCGCGTCACCTTCGGCTCCTGTTTCGGACACGATCATTGGACGTTGATAGCGCAGCCAAACTTCACTCAGGATCTGCGAAAATCTTTTGTAACGTGGGTCGCCCAAGCCAATCGTCGTGCCGTCGATCATGAACTGATTGTCCGGATAGAAATTTACCCCGACGATATCTAGATAGCTGGGGTTGCCTCCGACGCTGGGCCATATCGCACCAGTCAGCATGTCCCAAGCCTGATACTGCGATAAATTGTCCGCCTCGATCCGCCGCCAGGTCTTCGGCTGCTCGGGCGACGGGACGATGTGAATCACTGGGTCGGGCTGCAGAAAGCGCGTTTCAGGCAAGATTGCGCGAAAGGCCTCTATCGCTTCAATCGTTGCACGTACGAGCTGCACCGTGAGCTCGACTCCACGGGCAGAAACGAACGGGTTCATGATGCGAACGTCGGCGCCAGCCCAAGACAAGAACGAGATCTCGTTGATTGGGGCAATCACCGGAGCTCTTTCTCCTGCATCTGCCAGGAAGTGAGCGAAGGCGCGAGCATACGCGCCAAAACGAGCGGGGAACGAAATGCCGAAGATGTCGATGTCATCTGGCCATCCAAAGTGCATGAGATCCCAAATGATGCGCACGCCCGCCCGGCGCGCCGCGTGAAGCAAGGTCTTTGGCGAAGAAAAATCGAAGCGGCCCGGCCGTTGCTCGGCGCGGACCCAGGACACGCCGTCACGACAGGTCGATATCCCTGCCGCGCGCAAGGCAGCGAAATCCTGGTCTGCAAATCGCACGTGACGAGTACTCTCGTGCAAGTCGAGCCGCCGCCCGTCGGGTCCCCGATGACAGGAGCACTCGAAACCCCCCAGAAATATTCCGCCCATCAACGCGGAGACGGACTCTGTAGTTTGAGAAGCAAACGGCGTCACGGATCTAAGCATTATTGGGTTCCTAGAGTTCGACCGAGCGCTCAGCTTGCTGCAACGGGCGTACCGCGCCGTTGCGTGCGATTCCCATCGCCAAGTTCCCGCCGTTAAAGCCGACATCAACGGGGCGGGGCAGCCTGCCCAGCTGAGGCCGATCGTGGCGCCTCGCTGCGCTCATTTGCACGAGGTGGCCGGATTGTCCCAACTTTCGAGAGGCCTGGCGCCCAAGCCTCCTGGCGAGCACCCGAACCCAGCTGGCACTTGTGCTTGGGCCGACTGGGGACCGCTGAGTCGGGTCGATGATCGCCGCCCAGGCGCCATTCGCGGGCCCTAGCTAGCTAGGGAATGGCGTTCTTGACGGCTTCTTTGCCCTTCGCGGCTCCGACGCTCGCAACCGCTTTCGCAAACGCGCCCATCACCTCGGGATCGTCTGCGATGAGCGCCGTTAGCTGGGGACTGTTTTCGGCCATGCCACGAAGAAACCACTGTCGGGCTTTGCTATTCTTCGAGACCTCGACGACCAGCGCGCGCAGCGTGGAGCGCACGGCATCCTCACGCTGAGTAATCACGATGGCAGCGACTTGTGGGCGTGCAGCCATGGCCTGGGCGGCACCCTCGAGAGCCGCGGGCTCGCCACTGATGCGGTCGAGCGCAGCGATCAAGGTCTGCCTGAGGCCGTTCGGATACTTCGCCAAATGGTTGGCGGTGCGACGAGCAAGCCCGTCGTCCTGCAGGCGGCGGGCGGTGTCATCCAAGAGCGCTTCCAGCGCTGTCTCGTGCTTCAGTGCAAGGTCCATGAACTCGGGCACGTATTCAGGGTGTTCGTCGAGAACGCGCAGCGTGGCCTCGAAAGACTCCCGCCGCATGGTCGGATCCTTCAGCGCGCCCTCGAGGACGGGCTTTTGAGCGCCGGCGCTACACCCGAAGAGAGCGAGCAACGCCCCAGATGCGATCTGCTTTCGAGCAATGTTGACGAGCATGTAACCCCGCCTCGAGCCATTGGGTTGGTTCGCTGAGCATTGGGACGCTTTGATAGCGCCACTCTGTCTGTCTGTCTGGATTTCCCATCCGAGGTCCATCTCGTGGCCTTGTGCAAATCGCGGGCCCAGGTCACGGGTCGAAGTGTCAATCGAATGCCACGACGAGCACGAACATACGAAGTTTGCGCGACGGCGCGACCGGTGAGCTGGCGCTTCCAGGCTCGAGAAACCTCCGGCGGTGGTGGTCAGCCGCTGACACGCCAATGAGCGAGCAGGCGTCGAGTCGTCGCTCCTGCTCAGCGTGGCATTCAGTCGGCGACCAAACTCAGTCTCCCCTGGTTGGCCTGCGCCCCGCCGACGCCCGACTCAATGCCCGCCGGGAGAACCCGAGAATTTGTGGGCTGCCGTGATGACTCAGCCGACATGCGCTCGAATTCGAGCAGGTCATGCGCGCAAAATAGCTCCATTCGGCTGCCTTGCTCGGCCTTGAGCGCTCGCAAACGCTGCTGATTCGCCAGCCGCTGCGAGCGGTCCTTCTCCATCAACGTCTGATAGAGCGCGAGTCCGGGCGTGCAGTGTGGGTTGTCCAGGCTCATTTCAGCGTGAAAGAAGTAGGCGTCACCTGCGTACAGCAACCAATGCCCTGAGTCGCGGATAGCCACCCCCGCGTGGCCGAACGTGTGACCAATCAGGGGCACCAGCAGCACGTCTTCACCGACGCCTTCGAGCCCGCGGACGGCGTCGAATCCGAACCAAAGCTCGCCTTGGTTCGGCGGATAGCTGCACCAGCGATCGCGGCTTCCCCATTGCGCCGGTCGGTAGCGCATGCGGTCGAGGGTCGTCTTCTGTGCAAACGCGGCCTCGCGCTCCTGCGTGAGCAGGTGCACGGTCGCCTCCGGAAAATCATCGAGGCCACCCGCATGGTCGAAGTCCAAATGAGATAGAACGACGTGCCGCACGTCTCGGCGAGTGAATCCGAGGCTTTCGATTTGCCGGACGGCGGTCATTTCCTCACGCAACTCCGGCTTCATCAATGCCCGGAAAAACGGGCTAATTCGGCTGCGCGGCGCTGCCACGTCCCGCAAGCCATAGCCCGTGTCTACCAGCAGCAACGAGTCTGCCAGCTCGACCAACAGGCAATGGGAAACGATCCGTGCGCGCAGACGGCCCGCGCTGACGCCGTCCATCAAAATGCCGCCCAGCGGGCAAGCCGACACGCAGTTGAGGTGATGAATCCGCATATTTTGCCTCTTGCAAGCAGGTTGCCTGACGAGCCAGCGTGAGCCCGACGTCGAAGTGCGGGAGCGACCCGGGCGCGCAATGCCTAGAGCTCAACGATCGCACTCGCCGCCGACCATGTTGAGTGACCCAAAGCAGGGCACGAGATCAGCCAACTTGTGGCCGGGGAGCATGCGCTCGATGCCGGACGTGGTGAAGAAGCAGGGCGGACGCATCCGTACCCGGTAGGGTGTGCCGCTGCCGTCGCTCACCAAGTAAAAGCCGAGCTCGCCGTTGCCTCCCTCCGTGTAGGAATAGACCTCTCCCGCCGGCAGCTTCAGCCCCTCCATGATGATCTTGAAGTGTTGAATGGTTCCCTCGATCGTGGTGTATACCTCGTCTTTGGGGGGCAAGACCACGCGAGGGTCGTCGATGTTCACTGGCCCGGTATCGGGAAGACGGTCCAAGCATTGCTCGATGATCCGAGCGCTCTGCTCGAGCTCGCGAATGCGCACCATGAAGCGATCCCAACAATCTCCGACCGAGCCGATGGGGATATCGAACTCCACCTGACCATAGAGCAAGTACGGGTGAGCGCGCCGAACGTCGTAGGGAACGCCACTCGCTCGCAAGCACGGCCCCGTCCAACCCAGGCTCACTGCGTCTTCAGCGCTCATGATCCCGATCCCCTCCAGGCGGTCCTGAAAGATGCGGTTCTTCTCGAGCAGGGCGAACGCTTGCTCGACGATCGAGCGGCACTGACGCACGACGGCTCGTGCGTTTTCTTTGAGGTTAGCGGTGGGCGGGGCCGCCATGCCTCCGATCCTGCCGAAGCTGTGCGTCAGCCGCGCGCCGGTCTCCTCTTCCAAGAGATCGTAGATCAGCTCGCGTGCCTTCAACAGCCAGAGGAAGGGCGTAAACGCGCCGAGCTCCATGGCAATCGCCCCGTTGCACGTCATGTGATCGGTCATGCGCGAAAATTCACCCAAAATCATCCGGTACCACTGGCAGCGCTCGGGCACGGTGGTCTGGAGCATCTTTTCGCAGGCCAACGCGAATCCAACGTTGTTCAGCATCGGGGACACATAGTTGGTGCGATCGACATAGGGGAAAACTTGCGTCCACGATCCCCGCTCGCACATCTTGTCGAAGCCGCGATGCAGGTAGCCGACTTGCGCGTCCACCCGCAGGATAGACTCGCCGCTCAGCTCCACCACCAAGCGCACCGTGCCGTGCGTGGCCGGATGCGCCGGCCCAACATTCAGCAGCATGGGATCTTCGGCGACCTCCAGCTCGGAAACCGACAAATCGACATCGAGAGGTTCCATCCCCTCCGCCTCTGCAACGCGGATTCCGAGCACCTGGGTGAAACGCCGCGCATGGTCGCTGCCCGAGCGCGCGACGCAATCCCAGGACAGTGCGGCGTTTCGCTATGGACGACCGATTTTACGTCGCCACAGTTGAGGCTTGATCAGGGGGCAGGAAGAATAAACGGTTCGCTCACATGGGACGGGTCCGTGTACTGGCCGATCAGGGCGGGCACAGCGAATTGCTGCGCTGACCTGCGATCGCCAAAAAGCACGAGTGTGCACGCACGCATGTTTTTGCGCCAACGCCCTCCGCGCGAGGAAGCGTGCCGCGCCAGATGGCCCTGCGCCTCGGTATAGCCATTGCTGAGCCTGCGCCAGCATTCAACTGCAAGGAGGCGAGCTGTGACGCAATCTCAATCTAGTACCAATCCCGATACCGATTTGGGCCCCTTCTCGGATGTGACGACGGACGGCTCCAAGGATAGCGGTGAAGACATGAGCTTTGGCGACACAGAGCCGCGCACGCTCATGTCACGCCTGAGTCAGGGCACCCCATCACGCCCATTGTTCGGCCGGCTACCGCTTGCACGCCTGATCCCACAGGATGTGCACTCAGTCTTGGACTACGTCGATGCTGCGACCGTTTTGTCTGGCGCTGTCATCAGTGATTGCCCGAAAGCCAGGACCGCCAGCGCATTGATCGGTGGCAGCGGGATCGGATTGTCCGCGATCACCGACTATCGATTGAGCCTGGCCAGGGTGGTGCCCATCGAGGCGCACGAGGTCGTCGATTACGCTTTCGGCGTGTCCGCCATCAGTGCCCCGTTCCTGTTCGGTTACTACAAGACTGCGCCGATTACTGCTGCCATTCATGTGGCCACCGGCGTGGGCACCATCTTGGCGTCCCTGTTTACTGACTATCGTGCGTACCGTGGGGCGGGGCGCCACCGGGTAGCGTAGGTCAGGTCTTACCAGTGGCGGAAAGCAACGGCAGCATGGAACGGCCTCTGCGGTGCGGCACTCCGGAGGCCGCTTCGGCTGCGCTGCTCGTTACCTTGAGCCGAACGCCGCAAGCAGAGTTCGTCAAGAGCTATATCCAATCGCAGATCTCGGTGCACCGAGAAGTGCTCACCTTGATCGACACCTGGCTACTGCCGGACGAGAGGGACGCAGAGCTGAAGGCTTTGACGGCGACCATTCGCGTCTCTGTCGCCACGCATCTAGACGCCGCCAAGATGATTATTACGGCGCTCTGAGCCGGACCGAACGGTTCACGGAGGTGCTCGCGGGCGAGGCAGGCCCGTGTGCGCTCCGTGATCGTGCCAGGGATGAGGGCCGACCGTTGCGCTTGAACGCGCCGGGTGAAGCGACTCGCACTGGGCGAAAGCCAACGCCTGCATGGAACGGGCTCTGCAATGGCCGCGACTTACGGAGGCTACTTCATGCGATCAAGATTAGTTTATCAATTGATGCTCATTCTTCCTCTCCTCAGTTACACCGCGTGTAACGATGACGACGACCCTGATGGCTCGGGCGGCGCGAACGCGGGTGGGCGCGCAGGCGCGAACGCGGGTGGACGTGCAGGCGCTAGTACCGGCGGACGTGCGGGTGCAAACGCTGGCGGGCGCGCGGGCTCCGGTGCAAGCGGCACTGCGGGTGACGACAACTCCGATGCTGGCACGCCCGGCAGTGCGGGCTCCGGCGATGCAGGCATGGGCGGCTCGGTTGCAGGCGGCGGCACCGCGGGCGGCAGCGGCGGAAGGGCTGGCAGCGGGGGAAGGGCTGGCAGCGGGGGAAGGGCTGGCAGCGGTGGCACTGCCGGCAGAGGCGGTAGTGGTGGCACTGCTGGAACTGCTGGCAGAGGCGGTACTGGTGGTGCTGGTGGCAGCGGCGGGAGCGCAGGCAGGGGCGGTAGCGCGGGTAGCGCAGCCAGCGCAGGCAGTCCAGTCGGTGGCGGTGGCGCTGGCGGCGGCGCCGGTCAGGGCGGTACTGGTGGCGTCGCGGGCGGAGGCGGCGCGGGCGGTCAAGCCGCGGTGCTCAGCAATGCCAGGATCGTGAAGGTACTGGTGACTGTCAATCAGGGCGAAGCGACGATCGCGCAACTTGCCCAATCGGACGCGCAAACCGCGGCCGTCAAAGGCTTCGCCGCCATGATGATCACCGAGCATACCGCGGCGAACGCGCAAACCCTCGCGCTGGTCGCGGCCAAGAATATCCCGCCCGAACCCAGCCCTGTGAGCGAGAATCTAGAGGCAGAAGCGGCAGCTCTGCTTGTAACCTTGAGCCAGACGCCGCAGGCAAATTTCGACCGGGTCTACATCCAATCCCAAATCACCATGCACCAAGACGTGCTCACTTTGATCGACACTCGGCTGCTACCCGACGCGACCGATGCGGACCTGAGGACCTTGATCACGACTCTTCGCGTTTCCGTCGCGGCGCACCTGGATGCTGCCAGGTCGATTTTGATCGCGCTCTAGGCGTTTCGCGCGCGCACGTGGTGTTCGCGCGAGCCGCCGCATGCGCTCGTGTCGCGCGAGCGCGGCGAACACCACGCTGCGGTTAGCTCTGCTTCGGAGACCGAGTTACACGAGCAGTCCTTCAGAGACCGAGTTACACGAGTAATCCAGAGCAGCCAGCGCTCCCGCGCAGCGCGGCTCCTCAGGGCTGCGCTGCGCGGCTCCTCAGGACTGCGCTGCGCGGTGACGACACTGCGAGGCTGATTGCCGCGTCTCATGAGCATGGCTCGTGAGCCAAGTCCCGAATGGTCCGGTATGACTCGCGATCCCTCAAGGAGGCGAGCAGCCCTCGTGCATCGTGCACACCCCTCTGTTGCGCTACGGGCGGACGAGGGCTCGCTGATATCAGCGAAGCGTCAGAACAGGCGTTCGCCGATATCAGCGAGGGGTTAGCAGCGCCTCACGGCGTTCCCGAATTTGCGCCCGTGCCCGTGCCCGTGCCCGTGCCCGTGCCCGTGCCCGTGCCAGTGCCCGTGCCCGTGCCAGTGCCTGTGCCGGTCCCTGTCCCCCCCGTGGCGTTGGCAGCACCGCCGGATGATGCGCCGCCGGATGATGCGCCGCCACTACTCGATGAGTCGTCATCGTCGCCGCAGGCGATATTGAAGGATGAAATGCACGCTATCAATGCTGCGATTTGAAGATTGTTCATTGCTGAGCTTCCTTTGCCACCGTTCCTGAGGTGTAGTGGGGGGCAGTGCAGGGCGTGTGCCGCAGCAATGCGCGAATCCAATTCAGGTACCGGGATTCACGCGGACTCGATGAGTCTAGAGCAAAGTCGCTGGCTTCGGCTTGCTACCGAGTGCCTACATCAGCCGATCGCGAGAGCGCGCCGTAGGGCTGGCCAGCGTTGGGCACAATGTTGTTCGTGCACGAACACATTGCTGACCCGCAAACTGCTTCGTGCACGAACAACAATGCTGACGCACAAAGCTGAAATCGGGTGGGCACCTCGCCTAGCAGGCTCGCGCGGATGCGCCGCGATGCTGGCGTGCTGCAGACCGGTCGAAGCGTCGACGGGAACCTGCCAGCATCGCGGCTCTGGGCGTGCGTTTCCTAAGCCCTTCGGCTTCCGTGCCGTCAGAATGCGCCGCGCACTTGCACTTGGCTTGGACCAACCCCAACCTGCAGAGCTTCAGGCCCACGAGAGCCATGCTCATTGCTGGCTGGGAGCACTGTCCAGAGCGTCAACGCTGCCGCCGCTCCCACACCCGTAACAATCATGCCGACAGTGGCGACCGTCCCCCGATCGTAGGCGGTTTGTCGTAGCTGCCACTGTTCGAGTCCAGTCGAGTCTTGAGCGTCTGCCTTCGCTCGTATCGACAGGGCTCCAAAGACACCCCAAACCACGCCGCCTGCTATCGCGACGCCCCCCGCCGCAAAGGCGGGCCACTTGCGTGCCCAAAGCGAAGGTTCTGGCTTCTCCTGCGGTACGGGCGGCGCTTCCGACGAAGCGGCATCGCGTACTTCTTGCAGTGTCGGGATGGCAAGACTGAGCACCTGCCCTTCTTTGCTCAGCTCAATCGTGCCCCGCCACGTTTGGTAGCCAGAAGCACTCACGGTGATCTCGTAGCGTCCCAGATCCAGCGGCATCGCCGACCGAAACACGGTTTGCGGAAGGATTTTGCCGTTGCGCTCGATGGTCGTGCCAGGCGGGAGATCGTCCGGTAGCGTCAGCTGCAAGCGAGACAGCCTCGGTTCCAGCTTCTTTGCCCGTTCTTCAGCCAATGCAAACCGCTTGTCGTTGATCTTCTTGGCCCAATCCGCGGCATCGCGAAATGCGGACCATGCGCTGGCCAATCGAGCTAGTTGCTCTTCGCACGAGCCCAAGTGGAGCAGTGTCCCGAGCTGCGGATCCAATGTGTAGCTCGCTTGGTACTTGGCACAGGCCGCTGCGACATCGCCGGATCGCATCAGCGCGGTTGCCTCATCGAAAGCCGTGATCGCGGCCGCCCGGTCCGAAGCGTCTGCCCAAACGGGACGAGGGAATGAGATGGTTAGAATGAGAAACGCTATTCTCCAGGGCAAGGAGAGGGTCACAGTCGTCCTCCGAGATCGTGGTTGTCGGCGTCGGTTGCGATCATTGTTTGGCTCGAGGCGCCTGCCGCTGGCCCGGTGGAGACAGGCGTAGGCCCTGACAGCGTTGAAGTGCTGCCCTTCTTCGGTTTCGCTTGGCGGCCTGCTTTCGGGGCATGATCGGCAAGCTGTGGTTCCGGTTGCGTCGAGTGCTTTTCCGTCGAAGGGGGGGCGGGGGGCTCGCTTGCGGCCGGTCGAGCCGAGGGACGAGCAATCGGCTGCGCCACCTCGGATCGTGCATCGGGGTTCGCTCTTGGGTCGGTCGGCACGCGCGAAGGACGAGCAGCGTCCTGCTGACCCGTCGCGGCGTGCGAGAGGGTCGCGTCGGTGCTCACGTCGCCTCGGGGATCTGTCGTTCGTCGGTGAGCGAGCCCCCACCATCCTGCGCCGATTGTGAGCAACGCCAAGCTGCCAGCTGCCAGGCGTGCCCAGCGGCTGCGGGGCTTTCCGAGGGCCAGTGCGTCGATGCTCGTGTGACCCACTGGCATCAGGCTTTTTCCCGCCCGCGCCGCGTATCCCGGGCTGTCTGTCGTTGCTGCTGCAGGAGGCGCGCTTTCGGGGTGCTGTGAGCTGCGGGCGATGCGCAAGACTCGGTCTGCGTGGGCCTGGGCCCGTCCGATCGGACCAAAAGGCACGAGCGCCGACGCGAGCTCACCTACGGACTGATAGCGGTGGACGGGATCGACGTTCAGGCAACGAAGCGTCGCCTGCGCCAGGCGAGGCGGCAGCTTTTGCATGCGCAGAGCGAGCTTTGTCGGGTCTAGGGTAGTGACCTGAACCACGAGCTCGGCGAACGTTTCCCCGGCCACTGGTGGCTCGCCCACCAAGAGCTCGAACAGAACGGCCCCGAGCGACCAGAGATCACTGCGCAGATCCGCGTTTTTTGCTGCGAGCATTTGCTCGGGAGCCATGTATTGAGGGGAGCCCATCACCATGCCACTGCTGGTGAGGGCCAGCTCCGTTCCGCCGCTAGCTCTCGAGATGCCGAAGTCGAGCAACTTCACGGCCAACAGGCCATCGGTGCGGCGCACGCAATACAGGTTGGCCGGCTTGATGTCCCGATGAATGATGCCTAGCGCGTGGGCCTCGCCTAGCGCCTCACACGCTTGAAGCACGAGCTCCACCGCTTGTTCGCGGGGCAATCGCCCCCTCGAGAGCATGTCGGCGAGGTCTTCGCCTTCCAAGTACTCCATCACCATGTATGGATGCCCGGAGTCCAAGGTACCCACGTCGATGACCCGAGCGACGTACTCGCTCTTGATCTTGACCGCCGCGCGAGCCTCACGCGCAAAACGAGCTGTCGCTTCCGAGTTCTCGAGCATCGACGGAAGCAGGACCTTGATTGCCACTCTCTCATCCAGCTGCAGGTGGTGAGCGGCCAACACCATGCCCATGCCCCCCGAGCCCAATACGCCCTCGACGCGGTATTTCCCAGATAAAATGGTGCCTGGCGCGATGCGTGTGTTCATTGGGGGGGTCTCGCGCAACGAAATCCGGTTGTGGTTGCGCGGCTCGTCGGGGTAATGGCAACGCGAGCAGCAGCGGCTAGCAGTTCTTCGTTTTGCGCGTTCGCTCCCCCGCGGCAGCTGCGCAACGTGCCGGTTGCTTGGACGCAGTCGCTGCATTGGGGAGTGAGAGGCGCATCCCAGTCGAGACACCATTCCCGCACGTTTCCCCCGAGGTCGCTCTGTTTCCAGAGGCCGTCTCCCAGGGGCAGGCTTCCTACCGGGTTCGAATGCGTGGAGGTGGCGGAGCAAGAAGCTCCCATGAGCACGAAGTTTGCGTGGTCGCAGTCGGGTACGGCTGCGCCCCAGGGGTAGGTGCGCTCCTCGCTCCCCGCTGCGGCCGCGTACTCCCATTCGGTTTCGCTCGGCAGAAAGCCGCCATCCCAAATGCAAAACGCGAAACCCTCGAACCAGTTCACGTAGTTGACGGGGAGATTCTCGTTGCCCGCCGGGCTCGCCGTCCAGGTCGTGTAGTTGCCTTCTCGGGCCGCATCGCCGACGTTGACCTGCGCTTCCCACGCGGTGTTCCAACCGGCTTCGTAGCCACCGTTTCCGTCGGAGAGCCCCTGTCCAACGTTCAAGTGAGTGTGTTTGCCATTGCCGAGCAGAGGCCGGTATCCCGCCTCCCAAGCGGCCCGAAACGCTCGAAAGCGGCCCACCGTGACCTCATACTTGTCGAGTCGAAATCCCGTGACCGTTGCCGGTGCCGTGCCGTCGGTCCCACGCAGGAACGTCCCGCCCGGTACGAGTAGGCTTTCGCAACAGTCTCCGTTTGCCGTGGGGCCGCAGGTCGCTGCGAGCGCGGCGCAACTCGGCACGTCACACCAGCCCCTCGAGCACGATCGAGCGCAGGCCTTTCGGCTCGCCTCCGTCTCGTTGCTGCCGCACTGCACTCTCTCGGTCGCGGTCGTTGCGCAGACCCAGCTATTGGCTGCTTGGCCGGCGCATTCTGCGAGTCTTGGCTTGCAGGCTCCTGCCGCGCAACCGAAGCTTGTCGCACAGGGCGCTGCACTCTCCAAGGTCACCCGGTCTAGACCGCACGTTCGGGGGTTGTTGCCTTCGCAGGTCGCCGCGGCGGCGCCTGGTTCCTTGTCTTCGCATTCGGGCACGACGCGTACGCACGTCCCGGCGCTGGTGCCCACGCGGGCATCGCAGCGCTCGCTCGAGTCACATTGACCGAGCGAGCTCCACTTTCCTTCCGCGCACGTCAGTCGTACTCGCTGGTTCCGACCCGCACACGCGGAGGCACCGTTCGGGGCACACGGCGCACCGATGACGGCGACGCTGGTGAGCTCGGGAGCTCCGCCCGTGTTGGGGCTACCGCCATTCGCGCCGCCTGCCGCAATGGCCGAGGAGCTCCCGCCCGTCATGCCCCCGGACGAGCCGTTTGGCGTGAAAAGCCCGGGTTGTTCGTTCCCTAGAATCAGATTGCACCCCCAGGCGCAAATCAACGAAGGGACAATGGACCACCCACCTGGATTCTGCATTCTCTATTTGCCTGCGGCCGACCCGACCTGAAGATGAGCGCGTACGTGAAGCCCGCGTACCGGCAAACTACTGACCTCAGAACTTCACGGCAACGCGATCAACCATGCAGGGGAGTCACCACACTCATGCTTGCGCGTCATGAATGGGATGCGTGTGCGATCGAAGCGCGAAACAAGCCCTCCAATTGCGGGTTTCTTGCTGGTTTTGCTTCGGCGCGCGCGGAGGCCGTGAGCCCTCGGGCGTTCTGGCCGGAGGTGCTTTGCGAATGTCAGAGGACTAGCATCTCAGCGAATGGCCCGCCGATGCGTTGCTTCACGCCTCACTCTAACCATCCGGTCGCGCAGTGGTTGGGGCTGGATAATACTCGTTTGCCTCGGGCAGGGCGCTTGCGGTTCAGATCCTTCGGGATCGTCTACCAAGGGTGACGCCTCTGATTACGGCGGAAGTCTCGCGAGTGGTGGTGTCACATCGGCGAACGGCGGAGACGCAGATAACGAGACGGGTGGCGTCATCGGCGTCTCGGGAAAGAGCTCGAGCAGCGCTGGGAGAGCCGGCGGCGGCTCGACGTCAGCGGCGGATGGCGGCTCGACGTCAGCAGGGGATGGCGGTTCGATGTCAGCGGCGGATGGTGGTTCGATATCAGCGGGCGGTCAGTCGAGCGGGTCCGGAGGCGACGAGCTTGGGGGACAAAACATGGGTGGTGCCGCTGCGGGAGGCGCTCCGGGGGCTGGCGGGCAAGGAGCAACGGCCAAAGGGGATCTCGTAGCACAAGGCGTGCGCTGGGTCGGACGCGTGAGCGCGCAAGAGTCGACCCGGTTTGCTTGGTCTGGAGCCGGCTTCGTGGCGAGGTTCTCCGGTACTGGTCTTTCGGCGACCCTCACCAACGCTGAGGGATATCTGTTTCAGATCGTCATCGACGGTGCTGCGCGAGATGCCTTCCTGGCGAAGCGCGGCGAAGCAGCGTATCCGCTTGCCACTGGACTCACGCGGGGTGAACACGTGGTGGAGCTGTACCGTCAAACGGAAGGTCGGTACGGCGATAGCGAGCTCGAGAAGATATCGGTGGTAGATGGCGAACTCTTGGATCCACCGCCTGGTCCTGACGCCGTGCTTGAAGTCATCGGTGATTCCATCACCTGCGGGTACGGGAATTTGGGTGCGAATGCATCGTGTTCCTTCAGCTTTGCCACCGAAAGCCACTGGGACAGCTACGGCGCAGTGGCGGGCCGCGCCCTCGGTGTCGACGTTCACACGATCGCCATCTCGGGCCACGGTTTGACACGCAACAACGACGGAACGACCGTGGACCTTCTTCCCGAAGTCTATGAGCGCACCCTCACGCGGGATCCGTCGCTGCGCTGGCGCTATTCTGTTTCGCCGAAGGTAGTCGTGCTGAACCTCGGCACCAATGATTTCGCCAAGGGCAACCCAGGTGTCAATTTCGAGGACCAGTATTTGAACTTCTTGACCAGGCTTCGCGAGATTCACCCAAAAGCGTTTCTGCTTGCAACGCTGGGTCCGATGATGAACGGCTCGAATCTCAACGCCGCACGTGCCTACGTTCAAAACGCAGTTTCGGCTTTCGAAGCTGCCGGCAACGCCGGAAAAGTCGGCTTCTTCGAGTACTCGGGTCAAGTCACGGGCGAGCTCGGCTGTAATTCCCACCCCAACGCGTCAAAGCACAAGCAGATGGCTGACGCCTTGGTCGCCGAAATAAACGAACTCAGTCTCTATTAGGGGCTCTGCTTGTGCTTGCCGAGTTGCTCTTCGGCGCCGAGGCGTCAGTTCGCAAGTAGCAAAACGGCGCAGAAATCCAAGCAGACGACCCTGGCCGGAGATCAGCACGTTCTTGTTCGTGCACGAACAAGAACGCTGCCGCACAAAAGCGATCCCCGGCTTCGGGTGCCGGGGGGAGGGGTCAGTCTGTCACTTGTGTCTTAGTCGCGTGGGCGCTCATCGCTGATGGGAACCTTTTCGATGCTAGCAGATGCGGTTCCGGCGACGCCGGCGGTAGCCGGCCAGGGCGAGGGCGGCGATCGCTACGGCGCTACCGACCCGCGAGCCACGGGAGTCGTCATGGAGCGTGCAAGCACATCCGCTCGGACCTGAATTCTGCGCGGGCGAACCAGCAGAGCCGCCGTTTGCGGCGGGACCGCCGGCCGCGGTTTTGCCCCCACTTGCGACGCTCCCACCTTGGGGCAGCGCGCCATTGCCGGATGCACCAGTACCGATCCCACTCGCGCCTGCATCTCGGCCTGCGCCCGCATCCTGACCTGCTATCGAACTGCCGACGCCGCCGCTGCCACCCGCACCACTGCCGCTGCCGCCACCCTCGCCACTGCCGCCCCCTGCGCCGCCAATGCCGCCCACGCCGCTGCCACCACTTCCGCTCGAACCGCCGGTGGCACCGCCCGTGCCCGCGCAAGCTCCCACTTGCGGATCGACGTCGCCGGCCTTGTCCAGTCCAAAGAAGGGGACGATGTATTGTGCATTCAAGTTCGCGGTGATGTTGTGAACGCCGCCTTTCTCCAACCAGGCATCCAGAACCGTGAAGCCGCAAGTGTTCTGCCAGCTTTGGCGCGTCCAACTCTTCCCGCTCAGACTCACGGTGCTAGTTGTCGTTGGCTGGGCCGCCAAGCCCAGCACGTTCGTCCATTGTTCGATGGCTTCGCTGAAGTTGTTGGCATGGATGATCTCGTCTGCATCACCGTGCCAAAGCTGAACGCGGGCGCGAGGGCCCGAGTAACCCGGGTACATCGCGCGCGCCTTGTCGCCCCATTGCGCTGCGGTGAACACGGTCTTGCCCCCCGCACAGCTATCGCTCCACTGATTGCTGGCCGCATACCCGTCGGCCCAGCATCCTGCCGGAACCCCGGAGAATTCAGCGCCCGCCTTGAAGATGTCTGGATAAACGGCCAGCAGCGCCTGGGTCATCATCGCGCCCGACGAGCTGCCTGCGGCGTACACCCGATTGGGGTTCGCCTTGTACTGCGTGATGGTGTGCTTCACCATTTGCGCGATCGCTTGTGTGTCCCCTCCGCCGTCGTGCGTGAGCGATTCCTTGGACCCCACGTCCCAGCAATTGCGCGTCGTGCCCGGCTGGTGGTTTTGCGGAAAGATCATGATGAACCCGTACTGGTCGGAAGCCGCGACCAGGCCACTGGTCTTCGCCTGGTTGAACATGCCGGCCGCGTCACCGGTACAATAATGCGAGACCACCACGATGGCCGGATTGGGCGCGGGCTTGTCCGGCACGTAGATGTACATCGCGACGTACGTCGGTACGCCGCTCGCACCCCAATTACTAACCTGCTGTAGCGACGCCGCACGCGCCGGCGCGACCGCCCCGAGCGTTAGGGCAACCGCCAACAGCGCAATCCAGAGAGAACGCCGAGTCATTGGACGGCACCCTTCCATATTCTAGTGGGCGCCGCCTGCTCGATTTACCCGAGCGGCCGGATTCCGGCATTTACGTTCCCGTCTCGTTATGGACCACGGGTCTGCCAAGACCAGGCTCGGGGCGCGCAGAAGCCGTCGAGGCATTCCACGCAGCCGGTCTTTTGAGCCGCAATCCTGCCGCTCCGAGTTGAGCAACCTGGTGCCCGGCTCTGCTCCACACGCGCCCGTGCTAAATGCAGTCAGTGACAGCGCTACGCCCCTTCTGGAAACGGTTTGCCCCGCTGGCGGGGCAGCTTGCTCTCGTCGTGGGCCTGGTCGTTGGCGTCTCGGCGTATCAGACCCGGCATCACCTCGGGCGCGAACTCGCGCCCGAGGTCACCCTAGGGGACCTAGCTGGAAATTCGCAATCGCTCTCTCAGTACCGAGGCAAGAAGGTGTTGATCCACTTTTTTGCCACCTGGTGCGGGGTGTGCCGAGCCGAGCTTCCGTCACTGCGAGGCTTGTCCCAGAACCTGGCGCCAAACGAGGTGCTCCTCGCGATCGTCGAAGATTCCGATGATGTCGAGGCAGTCCGGCGATTCGCGCGAGAACACGAGCTCTCGTATCCCATCCTGCTGGGGACTCGGGAGACTCTGCGTGCTTATCGGGTGAGTTCATTCCCGACCAACTATTACGTCAACGGCGACGGCAGCATTCAAGCTTCGACCGTCGGGCTATCCACCCGCCTTGGCATGGCTTTCCGCCTTTTCCTCACGCGCAGCTTCAGCGCGTCCTGATTGTCGATGGACCGAGTGCCTCCCGAAGGCCCGTACCAGCCGAGCTTGCTTCGATCGAGCGCCGAGAGTAACCTCGCTAGCCCCGGGGGACACGGGACAGGCGATCGACGGAGCGAGGCATGGTCACGCAAATGACTTGGAGTACCGTTTGGCACCGCCAATTGCGCGTCGCGTTCGGTACCGCATTGCTGATCGCAGCCTGTCACGGACCCAGCAAGCATCGCTCAGACGCGCGGCCGACTCCGTTGTCCGTCAGACCATCAGCGGAGCCTTCTGCGCGGCCGCCCGCGTTGCCTCCGCCGCCGCTCATCATCAGCAATCGAGTCCCCGGACAATTCGACGTTCGCGCGAATGTGCCGCTCGAACTGTCGACGCAGGCAAAAATCGAGGCACAGGCGCCGGATGGCCACTGGACCGAGTATTCGGATCTCGATGGACGTCGCGGCTATTACCTGCGGGAGACATGCTCAGCCACAGCCTTGCCCAAGTGTCGAAAGCTGTTTGCTGGCGAGCAGTTGAGCCTTGCGGCCTGGACGGGTTCGAGCTGCAGCGCGCAGTGCGCAGCTGAGTGTCCGGTAGATCGCTTTCATCCCGGCGTTCATCGACTCGTTTTGCATGGTTGCGACAGCCCGAGTGCGCGCTACGAAGGCCCGCCGTTCGACATGGCCGGGTCGAAGCGAGAGCTGTGGCGTTGGCGAGCGAGCCCGGGCGCGGGCATTCTGCGCGGTCAAGTGTTTCGACTCGATCCCCATGGCTCGAATCGCAACCAACAGGATGGCCCGCCCGCATACATCGCGGGATTTCGTGTCTTGAAAGATAGCGCGCGGCCTTTGGCGCCCGAGCTGCTCGTCACCCTGGCGGAGTGGCTCCGTTTTCGAGATGGCTTCTTACAATACGACCTGATCAAGGACTGCTTCCAAGAGCACCTAGTCGGCTTGTTGCTCGAGCTGGACGCGCCGCGCGCAGAGGAGCGTGCGGTCGAGATAGCTCTCAATTTGTCGTGCAACTCGGCGTTCATCGTCACGGGGGATGGGCGAGGTCGAATTCCCACGGTATCCCACTTCGACCCTTCTTGGGCGCAACTGATCTCGATCGTGCGCCGCGCGTTGCCTCACGATCCCGAACTCGCCGAGTTGCGCGAGAGCCCCAGCACCTTTCCCGCAACCATGGACGAGCAATCAAAGTAAGGAGGAGCATGGGCATTCAACTCAACTTCGGCGACCATGTCGCACCGTTCAGGGAGTTGCTCGCAATTCCCAGCGAATATCGAGCTGACGCACAGTGGGCGCGCGCGCAGGCCAAGGCCATTGCCAATACTCGGCCAAGCGCCAACGCCTACTTTCGTTCGTTGGGTGCCGGACGAAGTCTCAGCTCGCTGTTGAACGATCGGCGGATCTGGGTGAACTACACCACGCTCCCGGTCGAGGGCAATCAATGGAAAAACGAGATTGGCATTGCCGCGTATCCCTTCGCTAAGGGCAGGCTAAAAGTGCTCGGGATTCTGATTCACGAGCTAGCGCACATCGCCGGCGCAACGGAATTCACAACCAAAGCCGAAGACGCACTCGTGCACTGCGGTCTAGGCACCCTGCTGGAGATCAACACCGGCATCAACGATCCGAGCACCCCTTACGATCCAGGCCATCGAGGCTGAGCGCGGCGCGCTCGCCTTTTACTGAGCTTTGGAAGCTCCCCTAAAAGCTGATCGCGGCGGAAAGCGCGGGATTGAGCAGATAGTGTGCTCCCCGATCGCCGATGAACGCCAGGTAGTTGCGTGCCTCCGCGTCGATCCCAAGCCAGTCGTTTTTGTACAGCTCGATACCGATGGTTGCTCCCAGCAAGGCCTGGTTGTCGTGCTCGAAGCGCGCGTAGCCCATGCGCCAGCCTAAGTATGGATTCAAAAAGCGCCGCTCACCGCCGCCCAAGCGGTTCGAGTACACCTCGCCGCCGATTGTCGCCAAGATCGCGTCCGGCGCGTGCCCGTTCGAACCCGGATGTTCGAGGATGTCCAAATCCAAGCTGACGGCGCGCGAAAGCCGCAGCGAAAGGCCGCCACCCACGTAGCCGTAGCCCCCTTGCCGACCGAAGTCGATCAGCGCCGGTAGACGCAGTCCCGGATAGAACTTCGCCTTCGGCTCCTCCACGGGCGCCGCAATCTCGGCGGTCTTGTCACGCAGCGCGATATGCAGCGTGGCCCGTGCCGCGCGATCCGAAAGAAAGCGCAGATTGCCCTTTACCTGCTCGATCTCGCCCCGCAACCGCCCGAGCTCCTGCTCGATGCGCAGGATCTCCTCGACCTTCGTCGCGTGCGTCAGAATTTCCTCGTAGCGATGCAGGGTCAGCTCCAAGCTCGAAAGCCGCAGCTGTGCGTCGAAGTACTCCTTGCTGATGTCCTTCGCTTCCACGCTTTGTGAAAGCACGCTGCCGACCTCGTCGAGCTCGTCGAGTAGGCTGCGGGCCTTGCCGCTCGGCACCCGTAGCGTCATTTGCGCATTGCCGTGGGCCGAGGTCGTATCGACTCGCTCTTCGGTGACGACGCCGCCCGCGCGCTTCGTCATTTCACGAAGCGCGCGCATGGCCAGCTTAACCTTCGGTACCTCCAAACTCACGTTGCCCTCGATGTCGAGTAGCTCACGGCTCGGCTCCGTCGCTCCAGCCACGACTCCTTTCTCTGGAGTTGGCGCGGTCGGTGTTGCAGGCGCTCCCGGCATCCCCGCGGCCGTCTCGCGTGCGGCTCCCGCAGCAGCAGCCGACGGCGCGCCATCGGCCGCCGGCGGCGGAGCTGGCGCGGGCATCGCAGGTGCAACCTCGGCCCTCGTGGCACCGCTCTGCGCCGACATTGCCGGCGCCTGCATGCCGATAGGCCCACAGCCGCTCAGCGCGACGGTGGCAGAGACCGACAGCAAAACCCCAAAGCCTGGAAATCGGTGCATTGCCGAGGAAACGCGCTTCTGAGCGAGCACCTTACAGCCGAACCGACACTGAGAAGCCGAGCAAATAGCGGGAGCGGTATGCTGCTTGCAGCTACCCACGGATGTTGGAAGATTCGCAGCAATTGCAGGGCGCGAGGACGCCATCTTGGCGAGAGCTGGCTGGATCAGCCGCGGGGCTTCTGCTCTCGCCGCTGGCTGCGCTGGTCGCTCATGCTCGAAGAGGTAGGGTTTTCCACCCGCTTGGCCGCACGTTCCGCGCTCGCGTCGAGGCCAATCCAAATGCCTCAGGGACATGGGCAGAGCTCGCGGCAAGACTCAGCGGACCTGCGCTGGCCCGATTCTCCGGGGCCCTGTGGCGTGGCGGTTTCGAGGGGTGTGACGTGTTGGGCGTCGCATTGCGTTTGCGCGAAAACGAAAGTGCCACCACCTGTGTCCTGAGCAGCGATCAGGACCTGTTGTTTGCGACCATCATCAGCCCGTTCACGATGCCGCTGGCTCCCTTCACCACCAATTCCCACGACTATCTGGCCAACAAGTACTGGGCCGTAAGCCCATTCCGGGTCGGCCAAGCTCGCCAGGTCAAGTTCCGACTTTCACCGGCCTGTCGCACGGAGCAGCAGCCGTCGTCCGGCCTACATCGCGACGAAGCCCTGATTTCGGCCGTCGAACGAGCGCCCGTTCCTTTTCGACTCGAGGTGCGGCATACGTTTCAGCTCACCTGGCAACCGCTCGCGACCGCGTGGCTCACCGAGCAACTGGCTATCGATCAGGAGGCGCTGCGGTTCATGCCTTTCCAGAACGGTCGCGGCATCGTGCCGTGCGGTTTCGTTCACGCGCTGCGTCGGGCAACCTACGCCGCAAGCCAACGCGCGCGGCCGAACCACGGCTAAGCGGTGGGGAGCAACTTGAGCGAGGGCTTCAGTCGACACCGCGAAGCGTGTTCGTGACGCGCTGCCTGGCGATCCGAAGCCGGGAGGAAACCGTGTTTCGCGAAACGCAGGTCAGCTTCGCGATCTCTTCAGCGGTGTGCTCCTCCAGCTCTGAGAGCACGAACACACGCTGCCTATTGACGTCCAGGCGCGCGATCGCGCGGGCGAGCAGCCGGCGCCGCTCATGATCCGCTGACCGTTCGTCCGGTAGGAGCTGGCGAGAATCGACGATGTCCTCGATAGGGAACTCGCGGTCCAATCGAAGTCTGGCATTTAGCCGCAGGACTCCGCGGCGGCGATTGCTGCATACGCGTAGCGCAGTGGCCGCGAGCCACAGGTGCAGACCAGCGCCGCGGTCGAGCTGATGAAATCGTGAATGAAGAGCCAGGAAGACGTCCTGCACCGCGTCCTCCACATCGGCGGACGGCACTCCCAGGCGGCGCACCAGCCGCGAGACGCGCCCTCGCTCCTTGCGGTATGTCGCGGTGAAATGAAGGGCGAGTTCCGCCATGGGTTCGCTCCGCAAATCGTGGTTCTGCTGCGCCTGATCGGTATTCATGGGTCTCCATTCGAGCCCGAAGCGCCTCGCATCTTCGTTCGAGCGACACCACGACGTCAGAAAGTTTCCTGAAGGTGCCCTTTGCCTGCCGCGAGTGCGCCCGAAAAAGGTGACCAGTTCCGAGACGTCCGGACATTCATCAAGCAATGACTCACGGCAAGCTCGCCCGGCACTCGCTCGTGGTGTTCCTGTGGGCCGTAGCGTGCAGCTCGCCAACGGGCAATGGCAGTGACCCAGGCCTCGACCCTTTGGCCAATGAGCAAACATTTCGGGTGACCTACGGAAGCGCAGACGACGGACACGCCGGAGTCGTCTCGATCTTGGCAGAAACGGCCGAAGGCGGCTCTTGGTTGTTGTGCACCGGCGTACTAGTAGGCCCACGTGCGGTGCTCACTGCTGCGCATTGCTTGAATGACGCGTCCGCAACACCGCTGCGCGTTGCCTTTGGCGCAAACTCGCAACAGCCAACGATGACTCGAAGCGTGATTGCTCGTCACGTGCATCCCGAATATGAACCCGAGCCGCTTTCGGATCATGATCTTGCCGTGCTCGCCATCGAGCGCGACGTACCAAGTTCCATCGCTCCGTTTACGTATGATCTTCCAGTGACCGAAAGCCTGGTGAGGCTCGTCGGCTTCGGTGCCAATGAAAGTGGCTCACTCATCGGGCGGAAGAGGACGGGAACCGCGCGCATCGATGAAGTCGGAACGACGCGCTTTCGTGTCGCGCCAGCGCCATCGCTGACCTGCTTTCACGATAGCGGAGCGCCGGCCTTTTTCGAGCAGGGCGAGACCGAAATGCTCGTCGGCATCACCACTTCGGGGCGCAACGATTGCGCGGGGTTCAGCCGCTTCATGCGGACCGACGTTTACTGGGACAGCTTCATTCGACCCAGCATTTCACTGGCGGATTCGCTGCCAGTGGCGCCAGCGGAGCCGATCGCGGGGAGGCCCGTGGGCGGCTGTCAGATGCAGAGGTCGGGCGTCCCCGCGTCATCCCGGACGAGCGCGGCGCTGCTTGGCGTCGTGCTCGTCCAGTTGCGTCGGCTCAGGCGCTCGCGACGCTGACTACGCCTCGGCTTTCAGGAAAAGCTCAGTAGCAAACGAGAGAGCTGCCCGAATAGCGGGCACGCCCGCTGCAGCATTGTTCACCTCCTGATGTGCTCGAACCGTTGCGACGGCAACAGCCGTAGTAGCACTCTAAAACACCGATATACCAAGCCGCGTGCGAGCAGCAATTGGCCGGGCTCGAAGCACAGCGGTTGGGACCCAGGCATTGGTTCTCTTCCGTCGCACCGTCGCTCTCGGGCACCGACAACAACGTGGCATTTTCCGGCTTTTCCTGCGGCCAAACACCTTCCTCGTCGCCAGTCGGCATTGGGTCGGCAGAACTGCACGCCGAGAGCAACAACGAGCCGAAGATGAATGAAATAGCCGAAATGGCAACGAACGGCAGCTTGGTCATTGGGGCACTCCCTTGGTTGAAAACGACGAAAGCAGCGGCTTCGCGAGACCCGAATCGGGGGCAGCGCCCGCCCAGGATCTAATGTCCGGGCGCGCGCCGATTCGTGTCTCGCGGAGCGACAAAGTCCGGATGCGCACAGGGACCGCAACGCGGACGCACCCTCGGCGGGCCGCGCACGCGGAGGGTCCAACGTCACTCGCGCTTTTTCGACGCCGGTCCGGCGGTCGAATCGCGCGAGTGCGTCCAGACGGGGCGGCGTTCAGCAAGATTGTTCGCGCACGAACTTATTTCTCTTGGCGCCGGCGTGACCGCCGTCGACCTCGATCAGGAGCCCCTCAGCCGGTCGTCATCCCTCTGCATGTGTTTGCCGAGTTGGTTCCCGTGCGCGTAGTTCGAGAAAGTTGCGCCTAGCGAGAATCAGCGGACCCAAATTCTGACGTTCTTCGGGTAGTAGTCGCCGCCTCCAAAGTCTGGCGCTTGCGGCCAACCTGCGCAGTTGTCCCAGGGCTCGCTGTAGCTGTACGCGCCCCCGATGGCGAAGCGGAGCGATTCCGTCGTACATCCCGGATCGTCATCGCCAAACACCAACACCGGCGCTGTACAGGGCTGGCCTGCGCAGGTCCGACACAGCAGATCGGCCATGTCAGGCGGCAAACTCTCGCTGCATGGCGCTTGCGAAGGCGCGCTGACTGACACATTGGAGTTGTCTTCACGGTCGATGAAAAATCGCCCGGTAGTAAAGAGCTCGCGGACAGTCTTGCCGCGCGCCGCCGGGTGCACGCCGCTGATCAACGCGCGCGCGCTGAACTGATCCGCGATAATGGGACCACTGTTGAAATCCAAGAGCAGGTCCGACTTGAGCGGCACTCGCGAATAGGCGAGGCCCGTGCAGCGACCGTGGGCACAGGAATCTTCACCCAAGGTCGTGGGGTCGAAAGTTTCGTCTTGGCTCAGAACGAGCGTCCAGCCACCACCGTCGAAAGTCATCTCGCACGACGTGAGAAACTCTGACGGGGACTGCGAGTCGTTCGTACCCAGAACGTAGCGTCCGGTCGGTAGCTCCGGCCGTGCGTGATGGAGCTCCTCGCAAGAACTCGCCCGCCTACAGGTGTGACCGTCGCCAATGAAATCCTCGCGACAAATACAGGTCACCCTGCCGTCCGCGTCACTGCAGTTCGCGTTCGCGTCGCAGCTGGCTGCACAGGCCGCGCCTTTGCTCATCGCGCAACGCAACCCTTCGGCGAAGGTGCGGCGGCTGGCTTCCATGAATCGACGTTCGCTCGTGCGTATCCAGAAAGGGGTGGCATCCCAACTGCCGCCGCGCAGACCGCGTTCCAAGCCAGGGCTGTTGGATGCGCAATCGTTGCAGAGGGATGGATAAGAACGAAGCCCGTCGAAGACCCACTCGGCCATCGATCCTGCCAGATCCGCGTGCCCCCAGCGGCCTAGCCCGAGCCGCGCCAAACCGACCGAAAAGTCGCACGGTGGTTCCAGTCGAGCGGTTTTTAACTCGAAATAGCAGCCGTAATTCGCGTAGGCTTGGCTTGGTTCGGTCGTCCCCCACGGGTAGGGCCACGTGTGATCGCCCCCGGTTGCGGCATACTCCCACTCGAGTTCGGTCGGCAGGCGCGCGCCGTCCCATGCGCAAAACGCGGACGCCTCGTACCAATTGACGCAATTCACTGCCTGCACCTCTGTGTTCTCCAACACTCGCAGCGCCGAGAAGGGCAGACCGTCGCAGTCGATCAGGCGCGCTTCCATTGCGCTCGCGCTTTGCGCTAGTTGGCCGTCCCAAGCGCTTTGCCAGCCGCTGCCGGCTACGCGTGGATTGGCGCCAGCTCCTGGCGCGGGATTGTGATCGGCTCTCCAGTCATCGTAGTGCGCCAGGAACTTGCGAAAGCGGCCGACGGTGACTTCATACTTGTCGAGTGTGAACTCAGAAACGGCGGCATTCGCAGGTTCCATACTGGCCGCCCCGAGAACGAAATTTCCGCTCGGCACTTCGAACGAGGTACAA
>DATEPG010000183.1:0-6119 GCA_035273265.1 Polyangiaceae bacterium | reverse complement strand
GGCGCAGGCTGCGTGCCACGCCCCCGCTGTATTGCGCGTGCATCGACTGGCGTGGCGCGCAGCCTGCGCCTCTCGCGAAGCCGGGCACGCTGCCGGTGCTGGAGGCGAGCGTGCCGCGCATCACTCTCGGAGTTACACGCTGTCGCAGCGCAGCCCGCGACGGCCTCCCTCCATTTCGCGCGCAGGCCGAAGGCCGAGCACGGAATTTGGGGGAGGCAGGAAGCGCGCAGCCCCGAAGGGGCGAGCACTGGACGGAGGGGGCATCCACTGCCGAGGGTTCGAATTCCTCTCTCTCCGCAGCTGCCCCCTCGCTCAGGGTCGCTGAGCGACGGCGGCACCCGTCGGTGCTCGCCGGCTTCGCCGGCTGCGCGCCGCCGACCTCCCCCTCGGTCGTGTCAGAGCGTGCTCGCCCTTCGGGCTGCGCGCGGCAGGGGGAGATAGTCGTTGTGCGTTGCGTGACGATCTGCGGCTGAGCGCAGGCTACTCGCTATGTCACGGCCCCACGCCCGCCGGCGGGCGTGCACTGCGATGTCTTGCAGTCTCGACTCGCCTCCTGCGTCGGCATCGGGCCGAGCTTCGCGAGAGGGCGCAGGCTTCCTGCCACGCCAGTCACTGGGCGCTCAATACGGCGGGGGCGTGGCAGGAAGCCTGGGCCTGGGTGGCTGCGCTCGGCCCGATGCCGACGCAGGAGGCTCAGTCAATGCGTGATCGGAAGGCAGACAATCTCGTTCGCAAGCAGCTTCGGCTCGAGCAGTGCGCTTGGGCGAATCGACAGGAGCTCATGGCTTCGGAGGCACGGCTTCGGTCGGCGCTCAAGGCGCGGCAGTTGGGCGTGCAATTTCCGCGTGAGGTGCCGCTGGCGGGGCGCTACATCGTTGTCATGCGTTGCGTCCGCGTGCGGATGCGCGCCGGGATGCGGAGCTTCGCGGGCTTGGTATCGCGTGCTGCGTGTTGAGGCTGAGCTCGTCATGCGCGATCTGTCGGCGGTGGTGGCGCTGGTTCGCGCGGCGCTGTGAGTGTTCCGCGTATCTGGGTAGGTGGTGGAGGCAGGAAGCGCGCGGCCCGCAGGGCCGTGCTCTGGACGGTGGAGCAAATTCGGTCGCTTGGTGAGCGGACGTGGAGTCTAGCGAGGGTTCAAACCCTCTCTCTCCGCAGTTGCCGCCCACTTGTCGAAATTAGCCGCAGTGGTGATCTAGCCAACGCAGTACCGCAAACCTGAAGCGGATTCTGGCCCAATAGGCGCCCGAATAGGAAACAGGGCGCGTCAAGCCACCGATGGATAGACGCCCCCCGTTGACCGAGGCGCCTTGGACCGAGGGGTCATCCTCGTCTGACAGACCCCCGTAGTCGGGCATGCCTCGTTCGGCAATGAACATCGTCGGAGTGCTCGAGTGCTCGAAGACGCGAGCTATCTCCCACTTCAGACCTGGGGTCACGATGGTAACATCGATGACGAAGAGGTCCGATTCGCGTATCAGGATAGCGACGCCTTTCTTCCCGTTGGTCTGGTTCAGGAAGACTTGGTCCTGCGGTGAAACCGCTTGAAAGGCATACGCTCCGAGGAACAGCGGCTCATCGAGGTCGAAACTTGCCCCGTCGTTCACGATTCTCAATTGGCCAACGGCCGCGAGTGTTCGAGCCGTCTCGCGCATCACGGAGACACCGACCTGCGTGGAGAATGACCGAAAGAATGTGATCCGTGGGCTGCCAGGCGGCAGTCCACGATTCCACCACCAGGCCGCAATTGCCATCTGTAGTAGGAAGACGCAGCCCATCAGGTCCGAGTGTCCTGCGGAGTTTATTGCCCCCTGTTCCGAATGCAGTGAGTGCTCAAGGACAAAGCCAACAATACCGCCGCAGATGCTGGCTAAAACGACTCCGAGGGCGGGTAACACCTTTCGAACAAAAGGAACGCGAACAAGGGTTGCCGAAGCTTTGGCCCAGAACGTTTGTAAGAACAGCAAAACGCTCGCCACGACCGATAGTCCTTGAGCAACATCGGCATCGAACGAAATGTATTTCCGGATCAGCGCAAAAAGGCAGCTCAACATAAACACAACAAGGATGGCCGTTTCGAATCTGAACACCCGAAGAGCGCGACCCCACATCAACCGATCACCGAAGTAGGGAAACACGGCCCGAAGGAACACACGTTACGGCGACCACGTTGAATCACGACAGACCGATAACACGACGAAGAGAGCGCTCGTCATTGGGCCGTGCTCTTCCGAAAAATCTACCATGTGGGCGATCCGACCCCGGCGCGACCAGCGTGCTGGGCGGAGCCACCGGGCAGGCTGCATGCCCGCGCCCCCGCCGTGTTAGCGTGCCGAGCCTGGCGCGGTTGAGAGCCGTCGTCGCCCGGCACGCTGGCGGCGATGGTGCTGCGCATCCGGTTCGAAGCTGGGGCGACATCACGCCTCGCGCTGAGACGCTTGTACTTCGTGCACGAAGCCCGACCCGAAGGGGGTGCGGCTGGGAGAGGTAGTCGTTGTGCAGTGCGTGACGCTCTACAGCCGAGCAAGGGCGCTCAGCCGCTGTGGGCTTCGCCCCCGTCCACGAACAGCACGTTGCCGTTCAGCCAGTACGTGCAGGTCTGTGAAAGAGCCACGAGTGCGTTGGCCACGTCGTCCGGCCGGGTCAGTCGGTGCGACGGATTCTTGCGCATCGCCACCGACTGCAGGTTCTCGGCGTTCGGGATCTTGTTCATCGACGGCGTGTCGGTGACCCCGGCGCAGATCGCGTTCGCGGTGATGCCGCGTGGGCCGAGTTCGAGCGCTAGCTGGCGGCAGTGCGATTCGAGTGCGGACTTCGCGGCGCTGACGGCACCGTAACCTGACCACACCTGCGACGAGCCCGTGCTCGTCATCGCGAAAATGCGCCCGTCCTCCCGCAGCAAGCTGCGGCGCAACAGATCCTGGACCCAGTAGACGAGACTGTGCGCCATCACGTCCAGGGTCATATCCATCTGCTTCTGGCTCAGCTCTTCGCCCGGCTCGCTCGCGGTGAGTGGCTTCAGCGTGCCGAACGCGAGCGAGTGCAAGAGCACGCGCACCTTCTCGCCACGTCCGCGCTCCGTGAAGCGCTTGCTCACGTCGCTCAGAACCTCCGCCCGCTTCTCCACGTCACACGCGTTGACGTTGAAGAACCAGGCCTCCCGCCCGAGGGCGCGGATCTCCTGCTGCAGCTGCTCGACCTGCGGCAGCGTCGCGCGGCGGTCGAGGTGAACGCCGATGATGTCCGAGCCGGCTTCGGCAAGTTTCAAGCAAGCGGCCGCGCCGAAACCGCTCGAAGCACCAAGGACCAAGGACCAGCCGTCGAGCAACGGCAACGGAATTTTCGCTGAGTCGGACATGGGGTGCGGGTACTCTTACTACAATCACCACCCGCGGGAAGAGGTCAGGAAGCGGGACGCGCCGGAGGCGACGATCGCGGCCCACACGCAGCTCAATAGAAGTCGGTCGGACGGAGGCGTGATTGCGGACCTTGGCTAAGTCGATGCGACTGCACAGCACAAGTTCGGCTCCGTGAGGGGTGCTCGCGGCCGGGCTGGGTTCCTTGCCGTTGGTAAGCCGACGATGTGAATCTTGATCAATTCGAATTCCACTTTGTCGGTCGCGACGGCCCCCCCCATTCCGCGCGCAGGCCCGAAGGGCCGAGCACGGAATTTGGGCGAGGCAGGAAGCGCGCAGCAGCCGCTGCGGCTGCGAGCACTGGACAGTGCTGGACGGTGGGGGCACCCCAGCCCGCTTGCCAAGCGGACGCAGGTCAAAAGCGACTGCCCCCTCGCTCAGTGACGAAGCGAGGCGTGTCAGAGCGTGCTCGCCCTTCGGGCTGCGCGCGGCTAGGGGAGGTAGTCGTTGTGCGTTGCGTGACGTTCTGCAGCTGAGCGCACGCTGCTCGCTATATGTCCACGGCCCCACGCCCGCCGGCGGGCGTGCACTGCGCGGGCCCGGGTTTGCTCCGCCTGGTGGAGTTGGTGATCGTCTCGCGGCTATAGCGCGGCGCGCACGAGCGCGATGGCGGCCGAGAGATCACTGAGCACAAGCTGCGCGCTAACACGGACGACGCGGAAGCCCGCGCGCTGGAGTTTGCGATCGCGGCGCTCATCTGGCCCGAGTTTGCGTGCGTGAATGGCGCCATCGACCTCGACGATGAGCTTGATGCTTGGCGCCAAGAAATCAGCGATGAAGAGCCGTCGACGCTTACCACCTGTTGTCTTTTCACTCGGGACTAGCCCCAAGTACGACTCCACATGGTCGGCGGAGTTGAAGCGACCCCCGGCGCTTGCATCGTGCCGCCGATCGGCGGAATCGTTCGCATTGCGCCGACGCCTTCAAAGCATCCATATTGCGCCCGATGGCCGTGCAAGCCGAGATCAAGACGGTGCTCGCGCGCGAGCCGCGCGACGACACTACCGCCACGCTGCCCTTCGAGCTGGACGAGATCCCCGGGGACCGTGTGGCAAGCGGAGCTGCAAAGCCTGATGCCGAGCGACATGCGGGTGAGCTTGTTCGAACGCGGCGGCCAGAAGTTTGCCGTCGTGACCTTTCCAAATCGGCGAGGACGAGCAAGCCAGCGCTGAGCTAGTTGTGACGTGCAAGCGGCTGGCCCCCGAGATTCTTGGTCGAAGCAGCGGTAAGACCGAGGGCGTAGCCGGGCATGATGCTGGCTTGGGCGACCCGCCCCGGACTGCGCTCCCTGGCGACCTTCGCCAAAGAGCAGCCACGAAGATTCTTCGGAGGGGCGTACCCTGCTCGCGAGACACATGGTACAAAGCCAAGTCGACGGTTGGGTCGACGACCAGAGGAGGAACACATGTACCGAAGGATGTTGGTCGCCTTGTTCGTGTTGGCTGCGGCCTGCGGTAGCGTGGACGAGACAGAGACGCCTGTGCTGACGCAACGAGCGCTGCTGGAAGAGGAGCCGACGCCGCTATCCGCGATGTTTCGTCCGGGCGTTTCCACTCCGTTCGACTTGCTGTACGTCGAACGCAGCTCGGGGGGCCCGGCCGAGTACTACCTGCCACAATTGAAGCTCACCTCCGAGACCGAAGGCGTGGTCTCGGTTGCGAATGCAAAGACGGGGGTCGTGGCCCGCAGCTTCGCGCTGAACGCCAACCGTGCTGGCCTTCAGCCGCTCGCCGGCGGCGCGGTGGATCCGGAGCTGGACGCACTGGTGCTCTCGAATTATTCCGAGTGGTGCGGCAAGTGGCACAACGGTGTCAGGAAACAGTGGCAGTTCTGCGGCGGCTCCAGCTGCTCCGGGGAGGGGAGTGTCCGTTGGTGCATCAGGACTCGCCCCAAGCCGTCATCGCACTAGCCGCGGCAACTTAGGCTCGATGAGCCTGCAGCGCTCGAAGCACCAGACGCCGGCCGCGTGTGGACGACGCCTCCGCCCAAGAACGGATCGGGATCCGAATCAATACTTGTTTGGAGGATTTGAAAATTGGCTTTTCGTAAACGTCCCTATCCCGGTCACGTCGGTGACGACGCTACGGTGAGATGACGGTCGGTCCTGCGGCTGACCGACCGTCACTCCGGTCTTGCAGACGACTCGCGGACAAACGCGGCTAGTGCAGCTCGGTCAATGATCTCGATCCGTGCGCGCCCAGTTCGGATCAGACCGCGCGTCGAAAGCGAGCGCAGTGATCGAAATACAACTTCTCTGGCGGTGCCCAGTTCGGATGCAATGCCGACTTGGGTCACGCGCACGGCGTCGTCGATGTGCACTGCGCGGGCCAGGTATCTGGCGACACGCTGCTCCATCAGCAAGGTACCCGTCTCCTCCAGGCTTCGCATCAAATTGAAGACCCGGCCAGCTAGCGCACTGAAAATGAAGTCTCGAAACGCCGATTCCGCGTCTAACGCTCGGCGCAACAGGTCGTGCGGCAGGCGCACGTACGCGGCGCCCTCCCTTCCCGCATCCACCCAAGCCGGATACGGCTCCCCGTTGAAAGATGACGTGAGTGCCAAGATGCAGGTGCCACCCAACTCGACGTGGTAGAGCGTCGCTTCGCGTCCCTCGGCATCGATGTAGTAGACGCGAAGCGAACCTGCCACGACGAGGTACGCGCCGTCGACGAAATCCCCGCGCTGGAGTAGGCGCGTCCCCACCGA
>DATEPG010000182.1:0-9503 GCA_035273265.1 Polyangiaceae bacterium | reverse complement strand
GCCCAGGGCGGTGTCCCGCACGGTCAGCCGCCGGACGCGATCGGTCTTGTGCGAGATCCCGAAGTCCAACAGCTTGGCCTGCAGCCCGAGCTCGGCTTGGGCCAGAAATACGTTTTCGGGTTTGATGTCGCGGTGCAGGATGCCGCTCTCGTGCACGACGCTCAGCGCGTGCACGATCGGGAGCAAGGTCGCGACCGCCTGCTCTGGAGCGAGCGGACCCTGCTGCTCGATGCGCGTGGCCAAGTCTTCACCCGCGAGTAGCTCGAGCACGATGAACGGATCACCGCGATCGGTATGCCCGAAGTCCAGCGCTCGGACGATGGCCGGGTGCCCGAGGCGCGCAGTATTGCGCGCCTCTTCCAGCAGACGTTCGGCAAGGCCCGATTCTGTCGCGCCGGCGCTGCCGATGAACTTGACCGCGACGTCGATGTCGAGTCCGAGGTGATGGGCCACCCACACCTCGCCCATCCCACCTGCACCGAGAGGGCGCAGGAGCTCGTACTTGTCGGCCACGATTAGGCCCGGGACGTAGTACGACACGCGCCGACCCGAGAGCGGGCCGGAGCCCGGATCGAGTAGAATGTCCGGTCCGCTCACGAAGCGCTGGGGCCCGGGCTCACTCAGTGTACGGATGCTGGTGGTGCGACCCTCTTCGCCCGGTGATGGAGGCGTGGACGCGCCGCTGTCGCGCTTTCCAGTCTCGGGCAGGCGAGTCATTGCTGGCCAGTGTAACTCGGGGTGGCGAGTCCCGCCCAATGAATCGATTTCTGGCGCAGCGCGCCGTAGCTCGAGATTTCTGACCCTTTCGGCGGCGTTGGCGATCGAGCCTTTTATGGCGGCAGTCGTCCATGCACCGATGTAGTCGCATGTCGTTGCTGCGATTGCTTCCGATTCTCGATCGTCTCAGCTTGGCTCACTCTGAGCTTCGCCAATTCTGATCTGGGCGTACTCTCACATCGGCTCGCGCGCGTCATCGAGCGTCAGCACGTTCGGGGTGAGCCTCTTCAAGACATCGGCGTAGCGTTCCAGCAGTTTGCCGCGCAGGTGTAGCAGGTCGAGTTCGCCTTCGACTAGATCCACACGCGCTCGTTGCACGCGCAGTTGCGCCTGGCGGTGTGAGTCATCAGCCTTTTGCACTTCGATCGCGAGCGCCGTTCCGGCCAAGAATCTGCCACGCTGCCCGTCCGCGAGCTGACCTGCGACCTTCTCGGTGGCCCGTGCCAGTTCGAATCGGTTCTTGGCCGCGTTGCGCCGCGCCAGTGCCGATTGCACGTCCGTGCGCAGTTGCGCTCGGGCGCTCTCGATTTGCTTCTCGGTGATGTGCGCGCTCAGCAGTGCGTTCTGAATTTGTGCGTTCCTGCGCGTGCTGGTGACGGGCGTCTGGAAGGTCAAGGCGACCTGCGCGCTCACGGCGTCGAGCGTGCCGAATTGTTCGAACGCCGGTGCTACTGCTCGGTTGCCCAAGCCCTGCGCCGACAGCGATGCGTCCAGATTGAGGGCTGGGCGTAGCGCGTCCCCGGCGATCTTGGCTTGGTATTGCGCGCTTTCGAGCTCGGACTGCAGCTGCTTCAGTACGTAGGAGGTGGCGAGCGCATCGTCTACGGCGTCTGCGTTTCCGTCGTTGACATCGACGTCCGGTGGCGTATCTACCGACCTCAAGTCGGGGCCCACGCGGCCTGCTTGCCCGATGGCTTGAGCCAAGGCCAGCGCACGTTGACGTCGATCGGTGGCCTGTTGCACCATCGATTCTTCTTGCTCCGCGACTTGCGTCGCGAACGGTAAAGCATCCACGTTGGCCAACGTGCCGCTCTTGACCTGTTCTTTGGCTTGTTCTTCCAGGACTTTGGCTAGGTCACGCGATGCCTCGATGATTTTGCTGGCTTCGGTCGAGTACCAGAGCTCCCAATAGTCCGTCAGCACGTCGTGTAGGATTTGGCTCCCGGACTGTAGCGTTGCGAGCGTGGCGGCGGTCCGATTGAAGCGCGCCAGGCGCAAACTGGCCAAACCCACGGTGTTGCCCGCGCCACGCAGGAACGCCTGCGACAGCGTGAGCGTGCCGATCAAGGCGTACGAGGGGCCAGTTGCGTTTTCACCGCCCTGGTTGTTGATCGGGGGCGATCGAGTCACTCGACGTTGCCCGGTGACGCTCGCGCCCACGGTGGTACCAGTCGAGAAGCTCTTGCTCAAGCCAGCGCCGAGCACCGCGATGTCGCTGACGCTCACGACCGTGCCGGTGGTGCCGCGCAGAGTCGGGCTGCCATTGTGAGCAAGGCTGGCGTTGGCATTGAAGAGCGGATCGTACAGCGCTTCTTCGGCGACCACCGCGTAGCGCGCTTGCTCTTGCTGCAAGAGTGCGATGTGTAGGCTCGGGTTGTTCTTGATCGCGATCTCGACCGCATTTTGGCTAGTCAGATCGCCCGTCTTGTCCTGGCCGAAGGCCGGTCGAGCCAAAACTAGACAGACCGCGACCGCGATCAGGGCCGGAGACTGGTTACTCATGGCGTAGCGCCTCGATGGGATTCAATTGCGCCGCCTTGCGGGCGGGCAGATAGCCGAAAAGTACGCCGACCAGCGCCGAGAAGGCGAACGCCAATACCACGATCTCCGGTGGGATTACGAACGGTAGGGACAGCGCACGGGCAGCAAAGAACGAGCCGATCAGCCCCATGACCACCCCGATGATGCCGCCGAAAGTAGAGAGCACGATCGCCTCCAGTAGGAACTGCATCATCACCTCGCTGGCGAACGCGCCAATCGCCAAGCGGATGCCGATCTCGCGAGTGCGCTCGGTGACCGAAACGAGCATGATGTTCATGATGCCGATGCCGCCGACGATCAGGCTGACGGCGGCGATCGCGCCCAAGAGCGCGGTCATTGCGTTGGTCGTGCTGGTCACCGTATCGGCGATCTCGGCCATGTCGCGGACGTTGAAGTCGTCCTCCGAGCCGAGCGGTCGATGACGCCTTTGGCGCAAGAGTGCGCGAATGCTCTCCGCCACGATTGCAGTGTCGAGTCCCTCTTCGGCCGATACCAAAATCAACGAGATGTCGTTGTTGCCGGTGATCCGCCGCTGAAACGCGCCGAGCGGAATGAGCAAGAGATCGTCCTGATCCTGACCCATGCCCGCGGTGCCCTTGGACACCAGCGTGCCGATGATCCGGCAGGAGAGCTTGCCCACGCGCACCTGCTGCCCGATCGCGTCCCGACCGCCGAAGAGCGTGTTTTTCACGGTGGCACCCAGCACACAGACGGAGATCCCGGCCTGGGCTTCTTGTTGGGTGAAGCTCCTGCCCTGGTCGATCGCGTAGCCGCGAACCTCTAGGAAATTGTTGTCCGTGCCGGTCACGGAGGTGCTGGCGTTCTTGTTGCCGTAAATGATCTGCTGCTGGCTGGTCGAGCCGGGGGCGACCGCGTGAACGCCGGAGATTTCCTGCTCGATGGCCCGCATGTCGGCCATCTTCAAGGCTTGTGCCGCGGAAGAGGCGCCGCCGCGCACGCGCGCGCCAGCGCTGACCATGAGCAGGTTTTTACCCAGCTTGCCGATGTCCTCGGTGACCTTTTGGGTCGCGCCGCGCCCGACCGAGACCAGGGCGATCACCGCGCCGACGCCGATTACCACGCCCAGCATGGTGAGCACCGAGCGCAGCGTATTCCTACGGATCTCGCGCAGGGCCATCAGCACCGTTTGCCAGAACATCAGTGCACTCGCTCGGGGCGTGAGTCTTCGACGATGTGACCGTCCTTGAACACGACCACCCGGTTGGCAAACGCTGCAACGTCCGGCTCGTGCGTGACCATGACGATCGTGATGCCGCGCGTGCGGTTCAAGTCGACGAGCAGCCTCATGATCTCTTCCGTGCGCGCCGAATCGAGATTTCCGGTGGGTTCATCGGCCAAGAGCAGCTCGGGATCGGTGACCAGCGCGCGGGCGATGGCGACGCGTTGCTGCTGCCCGCCCGAGAGCTCCTGAGGCGTGTGGTCGGCACGATCCGAGAGACCGACGAGCGAAAGCGAGCGCAGCGCCGCCTCCCGCCGAGCTTTGGCTCCGACGCGTCGGTACACCAGGGGTAGCTCCACGTTCTCCAGCGCGCTGGTGCGTGAGAGCAGGTTGAAGCCCTGGAAAACGAAGCCGATGTAGTGACGGCGCAGCAAGGTCAGCCCGTCGCCGTGCAAATCGGTCGTGGCTACGCCGGCCAACTGATAGCTGCCGGCGGTCGGAACATCCAGGCAGCCCAAGATGTTCATGCAGGTCGACTTGCCGGAGCCGCTCGTGCCCATGATGGCTACGAAATCACCGCGGGCAATGTCGAAATCGATGCCCGCGAGCGCTCGGACTTCGGATTCACCCTCGCCATAGCGCTTTTGCACGCCGCGCATCTGAATGAGCACTTCCCCGCCAGGGCTGGGACCGATGCCGGTGGCGTTGGTCACTCGAGCTTCCTCTGATCGATTTCGGTGATGACTCGAGCGCCGGCGCTCAGGCCGCTCTTGATTTCGGTGTGCTCGCCATCCGTGCCGGCGATTTCGACCACCGTGCGTTTGGGGCCCGCGTCTTGGAGCACGTAAACCAGGCCCTGCGAATCGGCTGCGGTGATGACCTTCTTCGCGCCGCGCGCGCGCCCACTGCCTCCGCCGCCAGTGCGCGGAGCGCTGGGCATGCCTCCGCCCAGGAATGGAATTCCACCCGCCGCGCTGCTGCCCTTGGCGGAGGCTGGCGGGCTGAAGCGCAGAGCAGCGTTCGGAACCAGCAGCACGCCCTTGCGCTCGTCCGTCGTGATCGTCGCGGTGGCGGTCATCCCGGGGCGCAGCAAGAGTTCGCTGTTGTCCACAGAGAGCACGGCTTGGTAGGTGACGACGGTTTGGCCAGCGGTGGGCAAATTATGGACCGAGACGACCTTGGAGGAGAAGGCATGCCCGTTCCAGGCGTCGACCAGAAAATTGGCGATTTGCCCTTCTTTCACTTTACCGACATCCGCCTCATCGATGTCGACGTACAGGCGGAGCTGGGTCAAGTCGCGCGCGAGCGTGAATAGAATCGGCGCGGACATCGACGCCGCCACGGTTTGGCCCGGTTCCACCAAGCGCGACAGCACGATGCCGTCGATCGGCGAACGAATGACGGCGTAGGACAGCTGCGTCTGCACATCCTTCAGGGACGCGCGCGCGAGCGTGGCTTGGGCGCTGGCCGAGGCGATGCTCGCGCCTGCACGATCGGCATCGGCCTTGGCGGTGTCCAAGTCCTTGCTGGAGATGAGGCCCTTTTGTGAGAGGTCCAGGGCGCGCAGGTATTGCGCTTTTGTCTGGGCTTGAGTGGCCTTGGCCAATAGGACCGAGGCATCGGCAGCGTTTACTTGTGCTTTCGACTGTTCGACGCGAGATTGCAGCTGCGCCGTATCGATTTCCGCGAGCACCTGCCCGACGCTCACGTGGTCGTTGAAATCCACGTTAATTTTGGTGATTTTACCCGAGATTTGCGAGCCCACGTCGACCGAGTCGAGGCCCTTCAGAGTGCCGGTGGCGGTGACGGTTTCCTTCAGATCGCCAATCTGTGCAGCCGCTGTCAGGTACCGAACTCCTTTCGCTTTGCTGCTCTTGCTGCGCCAAAAGAACACGCCGCCCGCGGTGGCGACCACGAGCAAAAGGCCGATTACTTGGTAGAGGCGGGCGCGTCGCCGCCGTGATTTGGTTTCTGCCAAGATAGCGGCTGCGTCTGGTCTCGCGCTCATTCCTATTAGATTTAACCTAGGGCGCGTTCGCTGCGTAACAGTATCTTTTTTTGTGTCGGATTGTGTTTGGCTCGGGCGGCGCTGGTGCCCCTCGTGTACGCTCCTCTGAGCATGGAAGGCACGCGGCTGAAGATTCTGGTCGTCGAGGACGACGCAAAAATCGCGCGCCTGACGCGGGACTACCTGGAGCAGCACGGCTTCGATGTCACGCTGGTGAGTGATGGCGTTGCGGCCACGCGCGAGGCGCTTCGCCCAGAGTTCGACGCAGTCGTGCTCGATTTGATGCTGCCAGGCAAGAGCGGTTTCGATGTATGTCGCGAGATCCGCGAGCATTCTCACGTGCCGATCATCGCCGTCACCGCGCGGGTCGAAGTCGCTGATCGCGTCCTCGGGCTCGAGCTCGGCGCGGACGACTACGTGACCAAGCCTTTTTCTGCGCGTGAGCTGCTCGCGCGCATTCAAGCGGTCGTACGCCGTGCCGAAGGTCGCGCGGGCCCGCGAGCGCGCGAGGTGAAGGTCGGACGAGTGATCGTCGACAGCGCGAGTCTGCGGGCGACGCTCGATGGCCAGCTCTTGGCGCTGACGTCTTACGAGTTTGCCTTGCTGCGCGCGCTGGCCGAAAACGCGGGCAAGGTGCTGACGCGTGAACGCCTGCTCGATCTCGCCAAAGGCAACGCGGAGGAAGCCTTCGACCGCTCGGTAGACGTTCGCATCTCGCGCCTCCGCCAAAAACTGGGCGATGATCCACGTCAGCCGCGTTTGCTCAAGACCGTGCGCGGCAGTGGTTACATGCTGGTGGCCGAGGATTCCGCGTGAGTGAACGCCTGGGCACTCGCCCTTGGTTTTTTGTTCGCGTCTATTTATACGGGGTGTTGATGATCGCGCTGGCCGTCGGCGCGAGCGTGCTGGTCGGCCGCTTCACGCTGCGTTCCGCGCTCGACGGCCCAGCGCGGCCGGCCTCCACCTGGATCGCCTGGCACATGGCCGAACTTGCCGACCAACCAGACGAGCTCAACAAGCAACTTCTGGATCTGAAGGCGCGAGTCGGCATCGATTTGGCGGTTTATGAGCTCAACGGCCGGCTGTTGGGCAGCACCCAGCAGCCGCCGTTGCCAGCGATTGACCATAACGAGCTTTCGCGCTTGCAGCGCGAAGGTACGGTGTTCGGGCGCGGTTGGGGCATGGTGCTCGAACCAAAGACGGATCGCAGCGCGGCGCGTTACGCAGTCATGCGTTACCAGGCGCCTGATTGGCCGCTCAGCTTGATGCTCAAGCAGGCCGCCGTCGCGTTGCTGGTGCTGGCACTGGTTTCGATCCCGCTCGCGCGCTCGGTCACGGCTCCGCTCGCCGGGCTCACCAGTTTGGCGCGTCGCTTCGGCAAGGGCGAGCTCAGCGCGCGTTTCCGATCCCGTCGTCGCGACGAGATCGGCGCGTTGGGCCGCGCGTTCGACGACATGGCCGATCGCATTGCATCGCTGCGTCGTTCCGAGAAGGAGCTGCTCGCCAATGTCTCGCACGAGCTGCGCACGCCACTGGCGCGCATTCGCTTGGCTCTGGAGCTGGTGACCGACGGGGACCGTGACAAGGCCAGTAGTTACCTCACTGACATCGGTGAAGATTTGGCCGAGCTCGAGCACCTGCTGGACGATGTGCTCAGCGCAGCGCGCTTGGACCTCGCTCGCGACTCCGCTGGGAATGCGCTGCCGCAGCTGCACTTCGAGGCGCTCTCGCCCCGGACGCTGGTCGAGGCTGCAGCGAACCGGTTCTTGGTGCGCTATCCCGAGCGCACCCTGACTTGTCAGATCGCTGCCGAGCTACCCACGTTGGAGGCGGACCCGGTGTTGCGACGCGTGTTCGATAACCTGCTCGACAATGCGCGCAAATTTTCGGAAGCACCGGTGTTGCTCAGCGCACGCACTTCGGACGACGGCAGCCAGCTCGTGTTCGAAGTCGTCGACCAGGGAATTGGCATCTCCCTCGCTGATCAGGTTCGTATTTTCGAGCCATTTTTCCGCAGCGATCCGAGCCGCACGCGCGCGACCGGCGGCGTGGGTCTTGGGCTCTTGGTCGTGCGCCGAATCGTCGAGGCGCACCACGGAACCGTCGAGGTCTTCAGCGAGTTCGGCTCGGGCAGCCGCTTCTCGGTGACGTTACCACTGTCGCAGCCCGAACCGTCGCCGCAATCCGCGCCATTCGAGCCGACTTGACGTTGGGCTGACGCCAGGCGCGGCCTGGAGCGCCTGAGTCGAAGCCACGGCCGCGGCTGCGGCCGTGCTCGAGTCCCAGCAAACCAGGCTACTTGGAGCCGGCCTTTTCCTTCTTCTTGGCCTTCTTCTCCTTCACGGTGAGCTTGGGCTTATTGGTCGTCTTGGACTTCTCTTGGCCTTTGGGCATCTTGCAAAACTCCCTGCGCAAGCCGACTTGGCGCGCTAGCTCTAATTACTCCTTCGCGCGCGTCTCTGGAAGAGCAGAAAATCAGCGCCGGGTCGGCTTTCCTGCGACCCGGGTGAGCGGGGTCAGCCGCTGACGCTGGCTCGATGTTCGATGGCCCTCGCGAATTGATCTGGATACTCCAGCAAATCCGCCACGCGCTCGGCGGCGAGCTGCGCGAGCTGACCCTGCTGCCGCCCCAGCCCACACTGCAGATAGATCGCTTCGCGCAGCAGCGGCGCAAGGTCCGTGGCGCAACGCTTTTGCCAGGCCGCTTCGGTTTGCGTCTTTTGATCGACCGAGCCCTCGAAGTCGATCATTAGGAGCTCGAGCGGGGTTGGGCAGACGATGAGGTTGTGCAGCTCGGCATCGCCGTGGGCGAGACCGCCTGCTTGCAGGGCCAGGTGCTTGGTCAAGGCCTCTTCACACAACTTCCACAGGCCCGCGGCCGAAGCCAGGGGTAGCTTTTCGGCTAGTGCAATGTTTGCCGTTTGCGGCTCTGCGTCGAACGGAGACAAGCGCGAATAAGGATGACCCGGTAGCAAGCAACTGCGAAAGGTATTGGGCGTGTGCCCGATTGGCGGCGGGATGTCGATCAGCGAGGCCGCGCGGGAGTGATTGTCGAATTCGTCTTTCGTGTCGCCGTGCATCTGACCCGGAAAGTACGATTTTCGAAAGTGCAGCGGGTACTGAGCTGCCAGCGGAAATGTGGCACGGGTGTCGGCGCTTGCGATCACCAGGTCGCCGGACATCAGTGTCATTGCGCCGACCTGTCGTTTGGCGACGGTCCTGACCACGTAGTCGCGCTGCGGCGGCGTATCGATGAAGGTCAGGTATTCCCGAGACAGCAGCACGGTGTGCCGCGGTGAAACCGGGATCAATCGCTCTTCTTCCATCGCGGGGCGACCCTCCCAGATGCGCCGGCTCGCGGCAAGCTGCGCCACCCTTTCCCGGGATCGAAGCCGCTTCTGGGCGAGCCGGCGCGGCTTGAACCGGAGCGCGCTGGCGGGTGAGCCACGCTCAAAAGTGAGTAGCGACGGGTGCGGCTGAGTGAGCGCGTTGCTGCCACGGGCGGACACAGACATACACACAGATTGCCGAGCAGCTGTGTCTTCGGAACTTCACGACTCGATAATTTCTGTCACGATTGGCGGTATGCCGTCTTCAAATTCGGAGGCACGTTCGCGCGTCACGATGTTCGTACTCGTGATGCTTCCGCTCGGGGCATGCGCCACTGCCATGGATCTCAATCTGCCGGGGCAAAATCCGCTCGCGGCTAGCGGTGCCGGCAGCGAGCCGAGCACTGGCGGGAGTGGAAGTGCGAACGGAGGCAGCCCCGCCGGCGGC
>DATEPG010000181.1:0-27721 GCA_035273265.1 Polyangiaceae bacterium | reverse complement strand
GGCTCGAGCGCTGGCGGCGGCGGCGCGTCGGGCAGCGCGGCGATCGCAGGCGGCGGCAGCGCTGACAACAACGCAACAGCAGGCTCTGCCGGCAGCGGCGCGGTGTCCCCGGGTGCGGCGGGGTCCGCGGGTGCGGGCTCTGCTGGTGCGGGCTCTGCTGGTGCGGGCTCTGCCGGCGCAGCGAACGAACCGCTTTTCACTGACGACTTCGAGGGGGTCGCCTTGGACATCTTGAAGTGGAAGACGCGTATCGACAGCAACGGCGTATTCTCGCTCGATACCGCGCAAAAACACGGCGGAGCGAAGTCCCTGCGCCTCAAGCACTCGGGCTTCTCCACATGCTCACCTTCCAAGATACGCCGTTCTTCCCTGCCCCGAACAACACGTTCTACGCTCGGCTTTGGCTGCGCGTGACTGGCCCTCTGCCCACGGGCCACGTGGTTTGGGTCGAAGCCGGCGATGTCGTGAATGACAAACACGAAGTACGCGTGGGCATGAACATCGGCAAATTCCAGTCGAACCTTTACCAGCAAAGTGAAGTCGACATTCGCGATCCGGGCGCCAAAATCATGGCGCAGACCTGGCAATGTCTGCAGCTCAAATACGGTCCGGACTTGCTCGAGGTCTCGCTCGACGGCGTCCGCTCTTCGATCTCGACCACGAATTGGGTCGCTGCAGATCCAGCCAACGGCAGTACGACCGCCGCCAAGACCAACTGGGCGCCACCCTATGCGTCCTTCGCATCGGCTGGGAATTGGGCGACGGTGAAATCTGGTTCGACGACGTGGCGCTCTCGTACTCGTCGATCCCGTGCAACTAACGCGCGCTCGAGGGCGCGCTGATCACCGACTCCCAAACTTTTGCCTCGGTGAAGATGCGCACGAGCTCGCCGTCCACGTGCTGGTCTTTCACTTCGAAGCCCAAGATATCTAGAGCTTTTTGGATCGGCACGGCGCGCTTGTACGGGCGATCGCTGGCGGTCAGCGCGTCGAAGATGTCGCTGATGCTCATCATCTTGGATTGCAGAGGGATCTGTTCGGCATGTAGCCGATGCGGGTAGCCGGTGCCGTTCAGGCGCTCATGGTGAGAGCCGGCGATGATCGCCACGCGCGCGAAGGTTTTGCCCCAGGGGATTTGCGAGAGGAAGCGGTAAGTGTGCGAGACGTGACTGCGGATCTCGTCGAACTCTTCGGCGGTGAGTGAGCCACGCATCACGCTCAGGGACTTCACTTCGTTTGCGCTGAGCAAGGTCGATATCTCGCCGCTCAGGCGCGCGTAGGACTTTCGCCCGAGCTCCTCGATGCGCTGGAAATTGCCCGCGGCCAGCAGCGAGGGTTCATTGGCCTGCTCGACGATCTTCCAGGCTTCTTCGATCTCGGCGCGCCTTTCGCCCAATTCTCGGTCGAGTTCGGCGAGCTCGGCCGGGCCCGCGCCGCGGCTCATGGCCTGCATCTTGCGCTGGATGACTTCGACCTCGAGCGTGCGGATCACGAACTCGAAGCGCTGCTGAATCAAGCCCACTTCGTGCGGGAACAGCTTCTTGGCCTTGACCAGCACGTGCTCGCGCACGCCGATCTTGCCGAAGTCGTGCAACACGGAGGCGTACTCGATCTCACGCAGATCTTCGCGTTGCCAGCGCACCTCACGATACGGACCGGTATCGGTGCGCTCGACTGCGGCCGCCAAGTTGAGGGTCAGGTCGGCGACACGCCGCGAATGGCCGCTGGTGGTCGGGTCGCGGGCTTCGATCGCGTCGACCGAGGCCTTCACGAAGCCCTCGAAAATCTTGCGGATTTCTTGGTACAATATCGCGTTTTCGAGCGCGATTCCGGCTTGCGCGGCCAAGGTGGCCACGAGCTGCTCGCTGCGTTCGTCGAAGGGCACGACTCCGCGCTCGAAGTCATCGGCCGTGAGCAGCTTCTGTTTCGGCTCACGCTTCTTGTTGATCAGCTGCAGCACGCCGATTACTTCGCCCTTGCTGGTGGAAAGCGGCGTGACCAACATGCTGCGCGTCCGGTAGCCGACCTTCTGATCGAACGAGCGATCGAAGCCGAAGGGCGAACCGCCGGGCATGTCGTACACGTCGTCGATGCGCAGGGTCTTTTGTTCCAGCGCGACATAGCCGGCCATGCTGCGCGTGCTGATCGACATGGAAAACTCGCGTGAATCGAACGAGACCGAGTCGTTTTGGCTGAGCTTGAAGCGCAGCTGGCGGCGCGCGAGCAGCGGGTCGTCGCCCTCCACCACATACATGCTGCCAGCGTCGGCCGCGCAGATGAAACGCGCCTTTTCCAGGATCAGATTGAGCAATTTGTCGATTTCGCGCTCGGTGGTCAGCGCACGCGCAATCTCGATCAGCTCTCCGAGCTCGTAGCGGTAGCGGTTCAGCCACTTGCCGCGGCTCTCACTGCGTGCTTTCACGTCCATCAGTTCGAATGCTTGATGCAGCGCGACGAAGACCTCCTGGGGCGCGGGCGTTTCGGCCAGCAGCGCACACAAGCCGAGGTTCAGGGCCTGACTCAGATCTGGATCGCGCGGGCGCCCGAGCAGGATCAAGCGCGCTTCGACGGTCGCGAACTGGTCCAAGTACGGGCGGAGCAGATCGCGCCCGTTGTCCCACACGGAAGCAGGCGCGATTAGTACCAAGAAGCCGCCACGGCGCAGCAAAAGCAAGAGTGGGTGCGGACGAGTGAGCGTGTCCTGGCTGTGACCGGGATGCTTCGCGAGCCATTCTGCCAGCGATCCGAGCCGATCCACGGCGGCCCGAGCGCGCGGGCTGAGCGCGCGAATTTCACTCATGATCTTTGGCGGTCCTCCCGAGCTTGTTGTTCGCGCTCCCGCTCGAGGCGCAATTTTTCGTCGCGTTGCTCGTAGGCGACCACGATTTTCTGCACCAAGGGATGACGCACGACGTCCACGTCGGTGAACGCGCAGAACGAAATGCCGTTCACCCCGGTGAGCAGCTCGCGCGCTTCGCGCAGCCCGCTGCGCGCGCCGTGCGGCAGGTCCGTCTGTGTGATGTCACCGGTGACCACTGCCTTGGAGCCGAAGCCGAGCCGGGTCAGGAACATGCGCATCTGTTCGCTGGTCGCGTTCTGCGCTTCGTCCAAGATCACGAATGAATCGTTGAGTGTGCGACCGCGCATGAAGGCCAGCGGCGCGACCTCGATTTGGCCGCGTTCGCGCAGCTGCTCCACCCGTTCGAACTCGAGCATGTCGTTCAGCGCGTCATACAGCGGGCGCAGGTACGGGTTGACTTTTTCGGCCATATCACCGGGCAAAAAGCCCAATTTTTCGCCGGCCTCGACCGCCGGACGGGCCAAGATGATGCGCTTGACGCGTTTTTGCATGAGCGATGCGGCAGCCATAGCCATCGCCAAATAGGTTTTGCCGGTGCCAGCGGGTCCGATGCCGAACGTCAGGTCGTGCGTGCGAATGGCTTCCACGTACTGCTGCTGCGCGGCGCTCTTCGGTCGGATCGGTTTGCGCTTGGCGTTGACGATGATCGTCTCGTCGAGCAGCTCGGTCAGTGAGCGATGGGGATCGGCGCGCAGACCGCGGATCGAACTCACCACATCGTTCGAATTGATCTCGAAGCCCTTGCCCACGAGCTCCGCCGCGTCCGTCACGAAGCGATGCGCCAGTCGCACGTCGTGCTCGGTCCCCAGAAAGTGAATCACGTTTCCGCGCAGGCTCACCTCCGCTCCGCTTTGGCGCGCCACCTCCGCGAGCAAGCTCGACTGAGGTCCGGCGAGCAGCATCAACACCGCGGTGTTGTCGACTTCGAAACGGTCTGAAATGGGCGTATCGCTCATCGCGCTCGTACTTCGAACCTCCGGAAATGTGTGGGGGCAGCATACGCCGATGCTCCACGCCGCGCACGGGCGCTGATCGCCCAAACGTGCCCGTGCCCGTGCCCGAAAGTCGCACCCCGAGACCGTGAGACGCCCCGCACTGGTGCAAGCGAGCTGCGGCGAGGCAGCATGCCCGCGAAACAGGAGTTAGCCCTTGAGAGTAGAGAGCGGGCACGGGCACGGGCACGGGCACGCTTAAAGAGACCCGGACATTGGGCCGGGCGCGTGGATCTTGGCCCACACCGAGCATCCCCGGTAACTCGCTCAGGGTCGATGCGACGGTTTGGGAAATACCTCGGGCTTGCAGCTGCGGCGGGCATCATTGCGGCGCTCGTGCCGGTGATGCGCGGCAAAGTGAGCTTCGAGAGTCCGTTGCGGCGGCTCGAGCGAAATGCGGCGGAGATGCCGAAGCTCGATGGGCTCGACTTGATGCGGCTGGATTTGCGACCTCAGCGAGTGATGGCGCCGCTCAGTGAGGGGCGCACGGCGCAGCTCACGCTCGATCCGGTGGTGCAGCGCGCGGCGCGCGCACAGATGCAGAAGTTCCGTATCCCGGAGAGTGGCGTGGTCATGATCGAGGTCAAGACCGGGCGGGTCTTGGCGTACGCCAGCTACGTCAACGCCAGCGAAAAGTTCGACGTGAACGCGCGCGCGGAGGCGCCGGCAGCCAGCGTATTCAAGGTCATCACCGGGGCTGCGTTGATCGAACGCGCCGGCCTAAACTCAGAGACCGAGCAGTGCTATCACGGCGGAAAGAGCCGTATTTCGCCGGACGAGCTGATCGATGATCCGATTCGAGACAAGTGGTGCGCGACGATCGGCGTGGCGCTTGGCCGCAGCTTGAACGTGGTCTTCGCGCGCTTGGCGCAAAAGCACCTCACGCCGGAGGACCTCACGGGCATGGCGGGGGCGTTTGGCTTTGGAGCGCCGCTGCCCTTTGCTGTCGCGAACGAGGCGCCGCAGATCAGCATCCCGGAGGACCCCTTGGAGTTTGCTCGCACTTCCGCGGGATTTTGGAACACCACGTTGTCGCCGTTGGCGGCGGCCGAGCTGGCTCAAACCGTCGCCAACGGCGGCGCTGCACTCGAGCCGCGCATCGTCGACTCGGTCTACAAGGGGCAAGAGCAGCTCTGGAAGGACGAGCGTCCGCCGCGCGTGCTGCGGCGCGCGATCAAGCCCGAGACTGCCAGCGAACTGACGCGGATGATGCGCCAAACGGTGGACAACGGCTCGGCCTTCAAGAGCTTCCACGATGAGCGCGGCACGCCGTATTTGCCTGGCATCCAAGTCGCCGGCAAGACGGGCACGCTCACGCGCTACAAAGACAACCGTTTTTATACCTGGTTCGTTGGTTTCGCCCCCGCCGACAAGCCCGAGGTAGCGATCGCGGCGCTGGTGGTGAACAACCCGAGTTGGCAGATCAAGGGCGCCATGCTGGCGCGCGAAGTGCTCCGCGCCTACTTCGCCGCGCGCGGCGCGAAGGGTGTCACTTCCCCGAACTAGCGGGTTCGGGCTGGACGGGGCGCAGGGCTGACAGGAATGTCAGACCATGTGCCGATCCACGCCAAGCCGGTCGCGCGCCGAATCGACGAAAACACGCGCCTTCCGTGAATTGTTCCGCCGGGGTGGGTCGAAGACGAGTGCTTGGCGCACGCCTTGCAGTCTGGTTCCGAAATGCGGGCGAGCGGGAAGTGGTTGCTCTTGGGCTCGGCTGCGCTCGCGGCTTGTTCTTCGTCCGATGCATCGCCTTCCTACGATTCGCGAGGGAATGACGGCTCGGGCGGTACTGGCTTCGGCAACGGCGCGAGCCTTGCGGGCAGCACCTCATCCGCCGGAGCGCCGGCCGTCCCGCCTGAGAACGAGGAAGCCCAGAGCTACCGCGCGCCGGTAGTCAGTGGGCGTTGGGTATGGACGGCCAATCCCGATACGGGAAAGGTCGCCATCGTCGACGCCAAGAGTTTCTCGGTGCGTCTCGCCGATGCCGGTCGAGGCCCGACTTTCCTGACTGCGCTGCCGACGGACGCGAACACCAGCAAGGCGCTCGTGATCAACGTCGGCAGCAAGGACGCGACGCTGCTGCGCGCAAACGCTACCGGCGCGGTCAGCGCGGTTGGTCCGATCCCTCTACAAGCCGATGCCAACGCCTGGACGGTCAGCAAAACGGGCAAATTTGCGCTCGCTTGGACCGATTCCCACGCGCTGATGGCAGATCCGACCGAGAATTTTCAGGACCTAACCGTGGTTGACCTGCGGGGCGCAGAGCCGGTGGCGACGCGCTTGGTCGTCGGTCTGGTGCCTTCGCGGGTGTTCATCGACGATGCGGAAAAGCAAGCCTACGTAGTGGCAAAGTCGGGCATTAGCGTGATCGATTTGGCTTCCAGGGCCGGTCCGCGGGTGCTGCGCGAGGAAGCCGTATCGGACGATCCATTGCACGAGGATGTATCGACGCGCGACGTCTCGGTGATGCCCGATGGCAGCTACGCCTTCGTGCGTCACGAAGGCAGCGCCGTCATCACTCTGGTGGAACTGGCCAGCGGCACGTTGAGCTCGGTGACTCTTTCCGGACCGGTCACGGATCTCGATCTCGTGTCCGATGCGAAGTCGGCGCTGGCCGTCGTGCGTGGCAGCTCGGCAGATTCGAGTGCAGACGGGCAGGCCGGTGCGGGCGGCGATCACGGTGAGAGCACGGAACAAGCGGGCGCGAGCGGCGAGGGTGGGCTGCTCGACGCGGCCGGCACCTCGAATGGCGGCACCTCGAATGGCGGCACCTCGAACGGCGGCGCCTCGAATGGCGGCGGAGCGAATCAAGCGGACACTCGGTCGAAGCTGGTCATCTTACCCATTCCTGGCATTTTCAGCGATCCCACCGGCTTCGCGAGCGTCTCGATCGCCGAGCAGTTCGGGCTCGTCAACATCGCGCCCGAGGGGACGGCGGCGCTGCTCTACACCAACGCGCTGGCCAGCACTCATTTGACGGTGCTCGAGACCGCGTCTGGCGCGAACTTCCTCGACTACCGCACCGTGGATGTGCGCGGCTTGGTGCAAGACGTCTATCCTTCGCCAGACGGCGCGTACGCCATCGCGTCTTTGAACGCGCCGCGAGACGCCGGAGGAAAACCAGGGTTTGCGGCCGTGCCCGTGACCAGTACAACGCCCGTGCGGGTGCAAACCACGGTCGCTCCGGTGTTCGCCGTCGCGCAGAGTGTCGGCAAAACGCCGCGCGCAGTGGTCACGGTCAGCGACGGAAAGGCCATCTTTTCAGCGTACGTGGTGCGCATGCCGGAGCTAGTCGTGGATTCGGTGAAGCTGCCGAGTCGACCCTTGCCGGGCGCGACTGGTCTCGTGCCAGAAGCGGGCGTGGCGTACATCGCGCAAGCCCATCCGCAAGGACGCATCACGTTCATCAACCTGGAGACCGGCGTGCCGCGCACCATCACCGGTTTTGAAATCGCGGCCAAGGTGATTCATGGTCAGTGAACGCATACCGCTCGCCGCGCTGCTGCTCGCGCTCGGCTTCGGCGTGGGTTGCGGGATGGATGGCCGCGCCGGCGAGAGCTCGGGCGCCGGACCGTCCGCTCCCGGAAACAACGACGGCCGCGCGGGCGCTAGCGCCGGGCCCGGCTCGGGCGCTGCCGGCGCCGGGCAATTGCCCGCAGAAATGGAGCTGGATCAGTCATTTCGGGCGCCGGTCGCCACCGGCAAGCTGCTTTGGAGCGCCAACCCCCAGAGCGGTCGAGTGGCATTGATCGACGCGCAGACGCTGGCAGTGCGCATGACCAATGGCGGCTTCGGCCCGACGTACTTGGCGGCCGTGCCCAGCAAAGCAGGGACTGAGTCGGCGATCGTGATCAACGTTGGTAGCCACGACGCGACCTGGTTCAAAGCTAGCGCGACGCAAATCAGCTCGATTACGACCGCCACTCACGCGGGCGCCAATGCGTGGTCGGTGAGCGCCGACGGCAGATACGCAATCGCGTGGACCGACGTGGCACGCCTCGAAGGCGGCGCACCCGACGCATTGAATGGCTACTCCGAGCTGACGGTGATCGATCTATCCGCCACGCCGCCCACGAGCACGCGCTTGAGCGTCGGTTTTCGACCCAGCCAAGTCGTGTTCGACGCGGCCGCGGAACGCGCCTTTGCAGTCGTGGACGAAGGCATCAGCATCGTCGATTTGGGCAAAAACCCCGTGCTCTCGTCGCTGCTCACGCTGTCTTCTGCGGATCTTTCCAAGCACGTACGGGACGTCAACATCGCTCCCGACGGCAGCTTTGCCGTGGTGCGCGTCGACGGCAGCCCCGAGCTCGAAATCATCGATCTTTCGTCGGACGCGCGTCAAGTGGTGTCGCTCGAGTCGAACGTGACCGATCTCGATCTGAGTGCGGACGGCAAGTTCGCCACGGCCGTGCTCGGCGACGCGACACCACCCGAGGTCGTCAGCTTCGCAGTCCCCACTCCGGGCAGCCCGCCCGCCGGCTTCGAACGCGTGACGATCCCGGGTGAGATCGTGCGCAGCGTGACTCTGGCGCCCAGCGGTCAGCTCGCGCTGCTGTACGCGAACGCCGTTCCGAGCAGCCACGTCACCTTGTTGGATACTGCCCCGGGCGAGCATCACTTCGGCTTTCGCACGGTGGACGTGCAAGGTGCCGTGCGCGGCGTCTACGTAGCCCCAGGCTCACGAACGGCCATCACTTTCCAGACGCCGCCTGCGGGCAGCAAGAAAAAAGGCTTATTTAGCATCGTGCCCACGGAGGACGTGCGTTCTCCGCGGATCGTGGGCACGGACGCGATGCCCAGCGAAATCGCATTCTCGAGTGCCGACACGGGCAAGGCGCTCGTGACCGTACACGACTCGAGCAGCTCGGTGCGTGGGGTGTACGTGATCGGCCTCGCCAATCTGGAGCAAAACTTCATTCCGCTGGCTAGCCAGCCTCTGCCGGGAGCCACCGGCATCGTGCCCTTGGCCAAGCGCGGGTTCGTCGCGCAGAAGCACCCCGAGGGCCGCATCACCTTCATCGATCTCGACAGCGGTGCGGCTCAAACCTTGAGCGGCTTCGAGATCGCCGCGCGCGTCGTTGCGCGTTGACACGTCGACTCGAATCACGGTCGGTTTCCGTAACGCGAAGTGGGTACCATGAGAAAGCTTGCTTGGTTGATGTGTGGTGCGTTGGCGCTCGGCTGTGGCGGACGCCCGAGCAGCTGGGACACGCCTTTCGTGCCAGCAAATAGCCAGAATGGTCTGGCTTCGGCGTACGGACTGACGGGTTCGGTGGCGGTGCTGGACGTCTCGCTCGGACGAGTCACCTTGCTCAGCTCGCCGTCGGCGCTGGCGCTGAGCAGCTCTTCGATCGAGCTCGGTACGGATCTGGTCTCTGCGCGCGTGTCCAGCGATCGCAAGACGTTCTTCGCTCTGTCTCGCGGGGTGCAACCTCAGCGGACGCCCCACGACGAGAAGCCGCAGTTGCTCTTGATCGATGGCAGCAGCACGCCGAGAGTTTCGAACGCGTACACCTTGACCGAGCCCATGAATCAACTGGTGCTCGACCCGAAGAACGAATGGGCAGTGGTCTACGGCAGTTCCGGAGTGGTCCAGAATCCGAACGAGCTGGTGCTGGTGGATCTGGCACGAACGGGCGCCGACGCGCTCAGTTTCAAGACCCTGCTCAGCTTCGGGGGTAGCCCGAAACGCTTCACTTTTACGGCCCCTCTGGCGATCCCCGGCGGCGACCCGCGGCGTTTTTTGATCGTCGAGCGCGACTCCGATTTGGTGCTGATCGATCTCGCCCGGCCCGAGCGCGACGCGGTGACCGTGCCCTTGCCCAGCACCGATACGGGTGGCACGGCCAGCTCCGCGCAGGTCGTGTACGACGCGGATTCCGCGAGCATCGCCGTCCGCGTGACCGGTACCACGAGTGTGTTCATGCTGACCCTCGCGGCCCCCGCGTCGGATGGCCAGGACTATTCCGTGGTCACCAACTTGGTCGACGTGGGCGGCCAACCCGCCGCGCTCGACTTCGTGCACAACAGCCAGGGTCTGCGCTTGGTGGCATTGGTCGGGAGTAGCGCGGTGTTGGTCGATCCGGACACGGCCACTACACAATCGGTGCCAATGCCGGCCGCGTTCACCGGCGTTCGTCGCATCACGGATGAGCTGAATCCAGCGGCGATGCCGGCCGCGGAGGGCGATGTTGCGCTGCTCTACGGCCCGAACATCACCAAGATCGCCTACTTCAATCTGAGCTCGCCAGGCGCGCTGTTTCGCAGCATCGAGGCGTACGAGATCGGCGTTTCGGTCAAGAACGTGATCGACGTGCCCGGTGAGGCGTACTTCGATCGCAAGATCCTCGAGACGCCGAGTCAGCAGTTCTACGTGCTGGATTTGCGTACGCGCGAGAGCGCGCCGATGAAGACCAACGGCGGTTTGGCCTTGGAAGTGGCGCCGGACGGCGAGCGTGTTTGGGCATACAGCCCGGGCCAGCCGGGCTTCGCGAGCGTGGACTTCGCCAAGCTGCACCCGGTTTCCTTGATTGCCGAGCGCCAGGTGAGCAACGTATTCGACATCGAGGCGGTGAACGGCCAACGCACCGCGATTGCTTTGCACCTCTCCGCCGGCACGGGCATCGGGTTGGGCGCGACGGTGCTCGACGCTCTGGCGCCCTCCACGGCGAACGCCCGGTTTTATAGCGGTTTGGAACTGGGAGGGTTGAAGTGATGAGCGCGCGTTTCTGTTTGCCGAAAGTGCTTGCAGGGGCGTTCTTGCTGGCGGTTTCGAGTGCGCAGGCCGAGCCACTCGCGCCGCATCAAGCGCACGTCCAAGCATCGCTCGGAGCGCGCGTGTCGAGCGTGTCAGACGCGGGCTACGATGCTTTTGCGGATTCGGACGAACTCGTGCAAGTGAGCCTCGGTTTGGGCGCGACACTCTTCCGGCACCAGCGCTTCTCTTTGGCGGCAGTGGGCTTTTGGGACTACGGGCAGAAGCAGTCGACCGCGCGCGGATCGGACACGTCGCTCGATGTGCATCGGCTGACGATCGGTCCCGAGCTGCGTTACCATCTGCTGCCGGAGCTGTACTTCTTCGTGCACGCCATGCCTGCCTTCGCGCACACGGCCGCCTCACTCGACGACGGCGCGGCCCAAGTGACGCGCTATGCCCGACACTGGTCCTACGGCGTCGACGGCGCGGCGGGCGCGGCAGTCGAACTCTATGGCGCGCGTAGTGGAGCGATTCGCCCGCGCCTGTGGGCAATCGCCGAGGGCGGCTATGGCTACCTAGGTTCGACCTCGCTGAAGATGACCCCCGACGCTGGCGAGGGGCCGCAGCGACCCGCGGCAGTGGACCTAGGCTCGCTTTCGCTGGCGGGTCCCTACCTACGCGTCTCGGCGGCGCTCGGGTTCTGAGCTGTTTGTGGCTGACGCCCGAGCAGTGCTGCAATCCGGTCCTGTCCGATGGCAGCCGGAACTCAAGCGATCGGGGGACGAGGGCACACACGTCCCGACACCAAAAATTCAAGCTCCGACGAAACTTGACCCGGCGCACGCGCGTTCGGTCGAGTGCTCGCGGGCTGGGCGGACGGTGACGGGGCGAAGGTGCGACGAAAACTTAGCGACGAGGAGAAACCCTGGTGGACGCCCTATGGGAGATTGCTAGAGTAAACATCGTGCAAGTCGTGCTGCGGAAGCTTGGTCGGGGCTCACGAGCCGTCGCGGGTCGTTTGGTTCGCGCCCCGCGTAAGGGCTCAGTCGTAGTGATTGAGTTTTCTGACGGAATGCACGAATACGTGACCACTCCGGTCAAGCGCGTGCTGCGCCTAGCGGCCAAAGACGTCTTCTACATCGAGACCGTCAACAGCCGTTACCGCCTCGAAGTCCGAGATCGCGAGCGCGCTCTCGAAGACGCTTCGAGCGGCTGAGCCTCCGGTTCTGGCGGGCTTCTGACCCCGCCCCGGGCTGTTGGCACAGTCAAAAAGGGTCTAAAGACTTTCCCCAACGGAAAAAGCACTGTATGCGGTCAGCCCCGCCGGCGCTCGGGTAGTTCGAGAGCCCAGGCAAAAGCCTTGCCCTAGAAAGATTACGGAAGACAACTATGGGACGATTCGACAGCCGCAATTCGGAAAAGATGACTCGCCGCAAGGGCCAGCAGAAGAAGAAGGAGCGCCTCGCGCGCCGTGCTGAAGCCACCAAGGCAGCTCGCAAGTCGACGAAGCCGACCAAGAAGTCCAAAGGCTGAGGGCGCTGCACGCGGTCCCTTCGGTCGCGTGCATGCTTCGCCGTCTGGGGGGCTCGTGCAGACGAGCCCGCACTGAACCGTTTCAGTCTGCGCGAATCACTTTGGTTGCGAACTGCGCATTGCGCTGAACCGGGCGCAATATTTCGACGTGCTCGCCGAACAGGCCCACGTCGCCGGCAGTCCGCGTTTCACTCTCGAGCGACCATGCGCCTCTGAGCGAGGTCCAGCGTTGCGTTACTCGCGTGCTGCGCATCGTGCTCTCGTTCGTGCGCATCCAAGAATAATCGACTTGGAACACCGCGTGGTCCGAGTCCGGCATGCTCATGCCACCCAGTTCGACGTCCACCACTCGAAGCTCCTTGCCCCACGCGGCATGTCGCTGCACGAAGTCCGCTCTCACTTCACTGGCGGCCTTGGCTGCAGCAGCATCCATGTTGCCGAAGCGCGCCGAAAGATTGAGCTCCCGCGCCGCCTCCGAGGCCTTCTCGGAAGCCGATGGCGGCATCACGCACGCGCCAAGCGAGACCGCGCAGACGAGACAGACGGAACGCGCGAGAGACTGAAGAGCCTTGGCCATGGGGCGTGGCTAGCAGGGGCGGCGCGATCCGGGAAAGAAACTCGCAAACCGAAGGTTTCCGCTTCAGGGGCGAGCTTTAGAAGCCCGCCACGATGACCGCGTAGGTCTGGAAGCCTGGTGCGTCGTGATCGAGGCCGCGAGCAATGCCGAGTCGCAGGTTGCTTTGGATGAAGTAAGCGGTGATGGCCTCGAGCCAAAGTTCCGCGCCGATGCTGCCGTGGAATTGCCCGAAGGGCTTATTGGGGTCGATTTGGTTGTACGCCCCGCCGTAGTCGAAGAACAAAACGCCGCTGACCGTACGCAGGAAGACGGGCAGGGTGCTCAGGCCGCGGTCGGCGTAGATCAGCGGTAGCCGGTACTCGGCGTTCAGCAAATTGTAAGAAGTACCGATGAATTGCCCGGGGGCGTAGCCGCGCAGCACGAACGCACTTTGGCGGATGACGCTATTATAGCTATCGTACAGGGACTGATCGACGAAGCCGCCGGTGGCGTACAGGCCCCGACGTACGTAGCTGCCGGTCGAGGTGCCGCCCGAAAGCGCCAGGGCGAGCACGTGGTGCTTGGCCCAAGGCATGAGCTGATAAGCGGTGGCGACGCCGCCGATCGCGGTGAGCGTACTCTCGCTGCCGAGGGCGTGCGTGGCTTCGTCCAAGCCGAGGCCGATCGAGAAGCCCTTCTCCGGCCCGATGCCGTAGGCAGTCCTCTGCGCATTGCTGTACGAATAGCCGAGGTGCACCACGCCCAAGTAGCCACGGTCGGGCGTGTAAGGCACGAGAGAGTGCGGATCGGCGCGCGTTCCGGTCGGCAAATCTCGGCTGAAATTGCTGAGCGAGTAGCTCAAAGAGACGTTCTGGCTATCGAATTCGCCGGGCACGCCCCAGGAGATGCCGCTGCTCACGCCGGTGATGTGCTCGGTGGTGAGCGGTCGCTGCTCCCCGTAGCGGTAGTCGTTGCGCGGCACTGACTGCCGATAGACGCCGCTTCGGAACGAGAAGGGCAGGCGATTGTAGGCATAGTTCAGGCTCCCTCCGATCTCGCTGTCCTCACTGGTGGGGATAGAAAGCGTGGCATCGAAGACGTGTCTGCCGATTACGTCCGCGCCCGCCGTGCCGATGGTCAGGGTGTTGCCGAAGGTGCCTGGGCCATAGGCGATCGTCCAGGCGTGCGGGCGCAGCGTGGGTAGTGGGTTGTAACTCTCGACTGGCCAAGCGCGGCTAACGCTGGGTTCGAATGCCGCCGGGCGAATTGCCAGCGGTTCCGGAGCCGGCAAGAATCGACTCGGTTCGAGCGGCAGGTCGTACAGATCGAAGCCGTATGAGCTGTAACCGACGTAGACCATCCGCTGTCCGTCGTTGGAGATCGCGGGCATGTACGCGCCAGTCAGCACGTTCGTTACTTGCATGAGCGCGTGCGAGCCGAGCTCGTACGCGAAGACGTTGGCGATCCCGGTCCGGTCAGATACGAAATAGAGCGTCTTTCCATCGGGTGACCAGACCGGTTGTTGATCGATCGCGCGGTCGTGCGTGACCTCATAGAACGATCCGCTGTGCCGATCGACGATGCGGATGTCTCGGTAGCCGCCGCGCGTCCAAGCGCTGTACGCGAGCTGTTTGCCGTCGGGCGAGAAGCGCGGGGTGTACGCTTGCTCGGAATCTGCGCTCGGTATCAGGGCACGTTCGTCCTCGAGTTCGTGCTGGGCGTTGACGCGCGCGATGCGCAGCGTGCTCGTACCCGCGCGGTTGGTCACGTAGCTGAGCCAGCGTCCGTCGGGGCTGACATCTGGGGCGCTCGCGCGGGCTCCGACCGTCAGCCGCTGCCGGCTGCGCTCAGTGCCCGCTGGCGAACGTGTATTGGCTGGTTGCCGGAATAAATCGTTGAAAAAGTAGAGTCGCTTGGAGGGCGCCGAGTTCTCGAAGTAGAGCGAGCAGTCGCGATCCACGGTCAACCCGTGTCCGCCAGAACGCGCGACCAGCACGGCGCTTTGGTCCGGATCTGGAGCAGCCAGATCGAGTGAGTAAATGCCGGAGGTGGTATGGCCGTCGTTGCGTAGGTAAACCAGACGCTGTCCGCCGTCCTGACCACAGTCGGGCATGAATAGCGGTGTTTGCGCGCCAAACCCGCGATGCGTCAGGCGTCGCCCTTGGCGCAGGCCGCGGGCTAGGACGGTCTGCTTTTCGGCTTCGTACTTGCGATCCAAATGCGCTCGCCAGCCCTCGTACAATTGCTCGTAAGTGCGGCCGGTGACCCGTCGGATCGCGCGGTTGATGCCCCACGGAACGATCGCCGCGCCGTAGTCCGCAGCCACGGCCGCGAAGGTGTTCGGGCCGTAGGTATCGATCAGCCAGCCGATGAAGTTCGCGCCGTACAGGTACCAGAGGTTTCCGCCCGGCCAACGCCGCGCCGGATTGCTGATTTGATCCAGCGGCGCCAAACGCCGATCGAATACGTCCGCACGCAGATACATGTCGAATTGTGAGGAGCGCAGGCGGCCCCCGGAGGTGTGCGCGGTCTCCATCGCCACGGCCAAACCCTCGGTGAGCCAGCGCGGCTGCGATTTGTTGGGCGCGTACGTCTTGCCCAAGATGGCGTTGCCGAGCGCGGGTAGCCCCGAGACGTTGTCGAGCTGCAGGACGTGCGTGTACTCGTGGGTGATCAGCTCGTTGAGCCAATTGTCGTAGTCGCCGAGCGCCGACATGTCGTCGGGCGCGGTCGCGTACAACAGCATGTAATTGTACGGCAAGGAGTCCGCCGAACCGTTCGCCGAATCGGTGTCGTCCGTAATCACCAGTTCGGTGACCTGTCTCGGTGTCCAACCGAGCTGCGGCACCAGCCGCTCGTACACGGACTCGGCGCTGGACGCGGCGCGCTGCGCGAGCGCCTCGAGCCCGCCATGATAGTGGACGCGAAAATGCGGGGTCTTGAGCGTGTACCACTGCAGGTACGGGTCCCCCGCCCGCACCTGCCCCGCCCACGAAATCACCCAACCGAGGCAGGCGAGCGCCAGCCAGCGAGCGCGCATCATGGCGCTCTCATGTGCCTCGACTCACAGATCGTCGTGAAAGAGTGGTTCGCGATTTCTGACGTAGCGATAAACGAGCTGACGACCTTCGGGCGTGATTTGCGTGAACTGCGCGCCGAAGCCGGGCTTGCCGTCGCCACCCGAGTCAGGCGTGTCGCGCGTCCAGCGAACGACGCCCAGCGCTTCGAACTCATAGCCACCGGGCATCGAGACGCGCAGCGAGAGAGTCTGGCCGATGGTCGGGATCTGATAGGTCGCAACGAAGATGCCGCCGGAGTCGATCACGTCGTTGCCGCTCAGGCCTTTGTAGAAATTCGTGCCGCTGTGCGCGCCGAGTTCGGCCTCCACGCGGAGTGAGCCTGGAGGAGCTGCAGCGACGGGCGCTGCCACGGGTGCCGCAGCTTGAGCTTGGTACGCGGGCCCTGCCGGAGGCTGATGATGTGCGGGCGGAACAGGCGCTGCCGCGGCTTGCCCGGGCCAGGCTTGCGGCGGCGGTTGCACCGGCGGCTGCGCGTAAGAAACTTGCGGCACCGCTTCCGGGCGCGGTTGATAGCCCATGGCTTGTGAGGGCTGCGTGGCGGGTCCGACGCTCTGCGACAGCGACTGCGGATACGCCTGGGCCGGATTGCCAGCCACCATCGTGCCGGCGAACGCTGACACGGCGGGCGCTTGCACTGCTTGCGACAATTGGTGAATCAATCCGAGTGAGCCGGCGATCGCCTCCAAGGCGTGATCGACCGCGGGGTGCTGACCCGCACTGACCTGCAGCGTGGCCAGCGCTTGGCGCACCGCGCCCAGCGCGGCAGGACCTGCCTCAGCCGTCGCTGCACCATGACTGGCCTCGATTCGATGCAGCGCGCTCATGGCATGCGCGACCGGCTCGGCCACGGACATCAACTGCGGCGGCACCCCCGGGCTCTGTAACGCACCCAAAGCACGAGCAAGATTTTCACGCGCAGCACGGGCTGCCGAAACGGGATCGGACATCCAAACTCCTCCAGAGCTGAGCCGAGTCTATCATCGAGGGTCCCGATTCCAAGTGCTCGATCCTGCACCGAAAGACTTCGCTAAGGACAAATGGCTCGGCCCACACGCAGCGCGACGGCTTCGGCCAGTGCGTGGCCATCCAGCTCGCTCGGTTCCGCGTTCGGATCGTCCTCGCCCGGCTCCGCTTCATCGCTGTCGTCCAGAAGCGCGCGCTCGACAGCGATCGCACCGTCGCCCGTGCGGATCACGAGCGTGCCCGGCTCACCGATCACGGCGGCCTCGCCGGGTTCCAGCGCACGCACGAATTTAGCCGCCGGCTTCGCCCGGGTGACGACGAAGCGTAGCTCGGCGACCTCCACCGCCAGGCCGGGGACCGGCGAAATTGCGCGAATTCTTCGCAAAACGCGAGCAGTGGGCCAACTCCAATCGACGCCCAGCTCCCGGCCGGTCGGCTCGGGCGCCCACGTGGCAGCCTGCTCGTCTTGCACGGTGGGCGTGGGGGGATGGGAGCGCGCGAAGCGTCCGACCCCCTCCCTCAAGAGAGCGAGGGAGGGTCGATCGAGCGCGCGCGCCAGCTGCCATGAGTTGCGCTCGCCCACTGGAATCGCTCGTCGAAGCAGGATGGCGCCAGTATCGTACTCTGGCGCCAAGGTGTGCAAAGTCACGCCCGCTTCTGCGTCACCGCTGTCGATGCTCCAAAAATAGGGATTGGGGCCGCGGTGCCGAGGCAAGAGCGAGGGGTGAACGCCGATCCCGCCGAGCGCCGCGGCATTCAGCCAGCTGGCGGGCAAAAGCCGCGTCCAGAACCAGCTAACGATCAAATTCGGCTGGGCGCGGGCCAGTGCGCTTTCGATCTGCGCGTTCACTGCGTCGCGTGGCGCCCCCAAAGCGTCCACCAACGATTCTGGCGCGATCTGGCGGATCACGCGCCGGCGACCCGGAGCCGATAGCGGTGAGAGCACGCATGGATCGAGCTCGTGGCCATCGTGCAACAACAAATGGGCGCCCAGCGGCAGGCCGAAGTAACCGACTTTCAAATGACCTCGTTGCGGAGTGTGCCGAAAAGTTGTGCCTTCACCAAGCTCCCTGTTAACCACGAGCCGATGGAATTCGGCGGAAAAAGTCGCGCCTTTCGTTCGGCGTTGCGCGAGGGCAGCCGCTTCGATCCCACGGCCTCGAATCGGCCCGTATTGACGTTCGAGGGCGTGCACAAAGCTTATCGCGCCGATTGTCCCGTATTGCGCGGGCTCCAGCTCGAGATCGCCCGCGGCGAATTCGTATTCATCACCGGCCCTTCGGGCGCCGGCAAGAGCACGCTGCTTCGGCTGCTGTATGCGGCGGAGAGTGTAGATGCCGGGCGAATTCTGTTCTTGGGGCGCGAGATTGGCCGGCTCACGGATGGCTCGATCCCGTTTTTGCGTCGCAATATCGGGATTATTTTCCAGGACTTCAAGCTGGTGAAGAACTGGAGCGTGCTCGATAACGTGGCCTTGCCGCTGGAGGTGCTCGGGTTGCCGCCACGCGTGATCCGCACTCGCGTTGGCGAAGTGCTGGAGCGGGTTGGCTTGGCCGGTCGAGGGTCCGATTTGGCCAGCGTGCTGTCGGGTGGCGAACAACAGCGCGTGGCGGTTGCCCGCGCGATCGTCGGCGAGCCCGCGCTTCTGCTGGCGGACGAACCGACCGGCAATCTCGATCCGCAATTGGCGGTCGACATCTTGGGCTTGCTCGAAGACATCAACGAGACCGGTGTCACCGTGCTGTTTGCAACTCACGATCGCACGCTGCTCGACGTGCGGCCGCGGCGCGTAGTCGTGCTCGACGAAGGTAAGGCAACCGACGTCCCGAACGGCTTGGACGACGCGGCGGGCCTGGTCGGCAGGCGCGTGGCGTGAAGGACCGACAATGACTCCCATCGAACGAGCCTGGCGCGGAACCAAAAACGATTGGCGACTACACCTCTCGAGCGTGTTTTCGGTAGCGGTGGCCTTCGTCTGTTTGGCTTCGGCGCTCTTGGTCGTGGTCAACGTGAGCCACGTGAAGGACCGTTGGTCGAGCACCGGACGGGCCTCGGTTTATCTAAAAAAAGGCGCAGAACGTCCGCAAATTGCCACGATCGAGCGCGCGCTGCGCGGAAGCGACGGGGTGACCGACGTCAAGTTCGTGTCCAGCGAAGACGCGCGTCACGAGATGACCGGTCAGAGCGACGATCCGATCATCGACTCACTGCCGACCGAGGCCTTTCCCGCTTCGCTCGAGGTGAGCGTGCACAGCGAATTCGCCGCGGGTCGGCTCGATCAACTCGCGCAGCAACTCAGCGCACTGCCCGCGGTCGAGCGCGTCGAGACCTATGCCGCCTGGAGTGATCGCTTGAGCGCGCTGTTGGCCGGCGGAGTCACCGCTTCGGGGTTGCTCGCGTTGGTGGTGTTGGCAGCGGTCATCAGCGTGGTTTCGTCCACCATCCGCCTGGCACTGCAGCGTCGTCGGATCGAGGTCGAAGTGTTGAAGCTCGTGGGCGCGACCGACGACTATGTACGCCGCCCGTACGTCGTCGAAGGCGCGGCCCAAGGCGCGCTCGGGGCGACGCTCGCGCTCGTCCTCTTGGGGAGCTTGTTTGCCATCGTGCAAAGTCACTTCGACGCCAGTTTTGCCACGCTGATCGGCATGACACCCTCATTTTTACCCTGGACCGTCGCGCTCGCGCTGGTCGTCTCCGGCGCGCTACTGGGCGCGCTCGCTGCGCTGCTCAGCGTCCGAAGGCTGCTCACGGCATGAGCGCAGGCCGGCTGAGTCCGTTCCTGAGCGTGCTGGTGCTTGCGGTGAGTGCGGCCGCGATCAGCGCACCCGCCGATGCTCCCCAGGCCGACGATCAGACCGATCCGTCGGAGACCGCCGAGCCCGCGGCTATTGCCAAGCGCGATCTCGGCGGTGAGGCCGAGCGGCGTTTGAGCGAGCTCAATCGTCAGACCCAAGCTGGCAAAGCCGAATTGGATCGACTCGGCAAAGAGACCGATAGCGCGCACGCGCGCACGATTGCGCGCGGACGCGTCTACGTGCGGTTGGCCAAGGCTGGCCTGCTCCCGGTCGGTGGTGGCTTCGAGGCATTGGTCGGGCACGCGGTGCGCCTCGAACGCCTGCGCAACGCCATTGCTCGCGATCTTTCACTCGAACGCGAACTCAGCCTGCGCCGTGTCGCGCTCGGTCGCCAATTATTGGATCTCGAGACGCGCCGCTCCACGCTCGACAACGAAGTGCGAGCCATGAGCGCCGCGCAGAGCGCGCTGCTATCGGAGCAGGACCGAGCGAACGCGTTCTCGCGCGCATTCTCGGGCGGTGTTGGTTCCGCGCACACTGCGGTCTACGGCGCGGGCGTGGGTCCGTCCGACGCAGCGCCGCACACGGCCGGCTTCGCTAGCCTGAAAGGGCGTTTGCCCTTTCCGATCACGGGTCGCAGCGAGATCCGCAGCGCGCAACGCGCAGGCTCTGCAGGCCCAGGACTGGAAATGTTCGCTCCTTCGGGATCTGTCGTACGGGCGGTGCAGGCCGGGCGCGTGGCCTTCGCCGACTCGTACGCGGCCTACGGTCGCACCGTGATCCTCGATCACGGCCACGGTTACTACACGGTAAGCGCGAACCTCGGGTCGATCGACGTCAAAGTGGGTGACGACTTGTCCTCTGGCACTCGTCTGGGCACTGTCGGCAATACCGACGGCGCTGCCCGCCTTTACTTCGAGATTCGTGCGGGCACGAGCACCTTGCCGCCGTCCGACTGGTTTGGCATTTGAGCCCGCGCCCGCGGCGCAGGTAATGAGCACCGCCCGATCATGGGTTCAGCCCTCTTTCTGGTCTGTTCTTTGCTTTGCGCGGGCTACCTCGCGCGCCGGCTCGGCCGATTTCCGGAGAACGCGGCCGAGGTCCTGAACCGATTCGTGATCGACATCTGTGTCCCGGCCACGGTGCTGCGCTTGGTTCCGAAGATGACCGTCAGCCCAGCGCTGGCGGTGCTGATCGTGGTCCCTTGGGTGATCGCCGGCCTCGCTTTCCTAACGGCACGCCTCGCACAGCGACTCATGGCCTTGGATCAGAGCAGCGCCACCGCCCTGTTTCTAGCGACGGCGCTCGGGAACACCTCGTTTCTCGGCTTTCCGCTGTGCGCTGGACTGCTCGGCGAAAGTTCGATCCCTTTTGCGGCGGTGTACGACCAGCTCGGATCATTCCTGCTGCTCAGCACCGTGGCGCCGATTGCGCTCGCCAAAGCGACCGGCGGCTCGAGCGCGACGCCGCGCCAACTGGCGCGGCGAGTGCTCTTGTTCCCGCCGTTTTTAGCGTTGATGATCGCGCTTCTTCCGCTACCGCAGCCAGCCGCGCTCGAACCAGTGCTGGCTGCTGCCGCCGCGCCGCTGGTGCCGCTGGCCATGTTCGCCGTTGGCCTCAAGCTGCGCTTTTCGCCGCCGCGGCCGGGAAAGGTTTTCGCGCTCGGGCTCGGCTTGAAGCTGCTGATCTTTCCCTGCTTCGGTTGGGGTCTGGCGCGCGCATTGGGCGCGCAGGGCCTAGTGCTCAAAGTCGCTGTGCTCGAGACTGCCATGCCGACCATGATCACGGCCGGGGCGTTGATGATGGCCTACGGTGTGGCGGGAGAGCTTGCCGCTGCGTTCGTGAGCTGGGGGTTGATCCTCTCGTTGTTCACCGTGCCAGCTTGGTCGTTGCTGGTTCGCTGATCCTAGCGTCCACGCTTGGCTCCTGCTAATCCTAAACCCATGTCTGTACGTGGGTTTGGGGGCTGGTGCGCTCGCAGTGTCTGCGTGTCGCTCGCTTTATCGTTTGCAAGCAAGTCACTGGCGCAGTCCACCGCCAGCTTTCCTGCTCCCCCTACGGCGCCCGCGCCCGCGCCCGCGCCCGCTGCTCCTCCTCCCGCGCCCGCTCCCTCCGCTCCTTCCCCCGTATCCACTCACGCAACAGCGCCTCCCTCTCCTCCTCCCGCGCCGGTAACCACCGCGAACAAGCTGCCGGAACCAGCGCCCAAGTTGGGTTCCGGTTTCTACCCCGCGCTGCTCCCGTACCGCGAAGGTTTGCCAGTCCCGCCGGGTTATCGTGTCGAGCATCGTGGCGCCAACGGCTTGATCGGCGCTGGCTTGGCCTCGCTGATCATCTCCTACACGACCGCGATCGTGCTCGGTGCGAGCGCCAACTTCAAGAATGGCGCGGGCTGGCTCGCGCTTCCGGTGGTCGGGCCCTGGGCCGCCATAGGCGCGCGCAGCTACCAGTGCGCGAATGACCCATTGCTAGCCACCAAATGCGTGAGCGGCGCCTTCAGCGAGGTTCAAACGATCGCCATCTTGTCTGGTGATGCCGTGGTTCAGGCCACCGGTGCGGTGCTCTTGATCGCTGGCCTCGCCAGCGGCCATGACGAGCTGGTGCGTTCCGACCTCGCGACCATCGTTCGCGTCTCGCCGCGCACTATTGGCACGAGCGGCTACGGGATCGGCATCGACGGTCTTTTTTGAGCCGCGCGTCGCTGACGCCGTCCGACGTCAGCGCGCGCTAGCCAATTTGTCGCTCAATCGTGCTCTGAGCAGGCCTCCGAGCGGTCGCCATCGCGTGCGTCGAGGATGCCGTCCGAGTCGCGATCGATGCCGATGCGGCGGCCTTCGCCGGGCGGTACCGCCATGAAGGTGATCTGGGTAGACGACCGATTGGTCAGCCGCGCGAGCGTGAAGCGCGTGCCGTCGTCACGCAGAAACTGGCCGTTCGTGAAGACGAAGCCGCTGCCTTCGCTGTGAGCGATCAGGTCGCTATTGCCCTGCTCTGCCTGGCTGACCAACAGCTCAAGTCGCTGGCGCTCCGCGCGGCCCGCGCGTTCAGACCACGTGAGCTGCTGGCCGATGATTGGCTTCAAATTGCTGTCGAACGCAAACATGAAGCTTTCCATATCGGCCTTGTCCGAGTGACCCGCAGCGTCACAGGCACGGATCCCGTTGGGGACGATGCGCTCCAGGGTCGCGCCCCACAGCGAGCAGCCCTGCACCAGCCCGATCAGCTGAGCACAACCCGCACCGGTCTCGAGCTCGAAGCAGCCGAGCGCCTCCAGCGTGGCGTGCGGTGGCAAGCTCGGACACGCCAAGAGCGGCAACGCGAGCTGCCCCAAAGCCGATTGCAGCGGCAAACGCTGGAATACTGCGCCTGGATTGCTCGGCGGCAGCGACAGCAAGAAGCCCGCCAACATTTGCGCCGCCGCCGCCTTCTGCTCGGGCGTCGTATCCGGTCGCGAGAGCACGACCAGCTGTTCCTGAAGCTGCTGCAAGAGTTCCGGGCTGGCCAGTTGGCTCGTGAAGGCGCGATTGAGCGGCTGCAACTGGTCGTCGAAGCACGTCCGGGTATCGTGCGGCAAGACCGGCTCGAAGCCGCCGCGATTGTCGTTCGGGAACGCGATGCCCGGCGACGGAGAACGCGCGAAGCCGATCGAGGAGAAGAAGTGAAAAATCGAGTCTTCTTCACCCGCGTGGGTAAACCCGAAGCCGCGTACTTGGTCTCCCAAGAACGCGTTCTCCGCAGCGAGCAAGCCGCCTTCGCGCGGGCCGAACAGTGAATCTGCGAGGTTGTTCAGGCCGACACCCGGTCGCGTCTGCACGGAGCCGAACATGCCGACCTTTTGGTACATGTTGCGCAGGTGCGGGATTTTCAACATGTGCGAAACAGAGTCGTTCGTAGATCGCCCGTCCGAGCCGAAGAAGCCCGGCTTGGCGACGCGGAACGCCGAGTTGCCTCGAACGTCCAGAGTGTGACAACCGTTGCACGTGTTCTGGAAGTCGCTCACGTCCAGCGTGCAACGGGGCTGCGCGGGGCAATAGTCTGGCCGCGGCAGTAGACCGAGCACGAACTCGGGTGGATTCAGACAATTGCAATTGAACGTTTCCTCGTCGATATCGCGACCGTCGGCGCATTTGCGCTGCGCCATGGATTCGTTCGTAATCTCGCAGCCGAAGTAGCGGCTGCGCGCTCGGCTCTGAGCCGGCGTGAGCGCGTCGTCCAAGCGCCGGATCGGGTTTGGCGGATAGGTCAGCGCCAGGGTAAAGTCAGTGAACTTCTGCATGTCGGCAGCGGGTAGCTCAGCCGAGCGGCCATTGAGTCCGGGAAACGCGGCGTTGAAGGCTTTGAAGGCCGCCTGTTCGTCGTATGCACCGGTGTCCGGTTGAACGTGCGTCGTGCTCGAACCGCCGCCGCGGCGATCTCCGCGCCAGTGCATCGCGCCGTGATTGGCTAGGCCGCGCAGCGACTGCGTGGCCATCGGACCCTTGACGGCCAGGAAGTCCGAGGTGAGCGGTGCGCTGATGAACTCCGGTCGTGAGAAAATCGCTCCGGTATTCGCAAAGCTGCGCTCGTCGGGAGCGCCCAAATCCCAGCTCAGACCGTCGAAATCGCCGAAGATATGGCAGCTCGCGCAGGCCGAGTCACCATGACTCGAGGTGCGGCGCGCGTCGTACAAGAACGGGCGGCCGAGAACCACGCTGGCTGGTTCGGGGCTGAACATTCGGTGGCGCCCGACGATCTGCCGGTTCTTGGTGTTGATGACCACGAGCTCGTTGCTGAAGTGGGCCAAGACGTACAGGCGCTCGCGTTCCTCGTCGAGCGTCAAGCCGACGGGTCCGCCAGCCACCTCGATTTGCGTGCGGCGGTCGCCCAGCAGTCCGTTGTTGCCCGCGGACTCCAAGCTTTGCGTGTCGAGCACGGCAACCTTGTCCGAGCCGAGCGCCGCGACGTACAGATCCTGAGCATCGAGCAGCTGCCCGTTTCTGCCGCGTTTGTTGCTGATCGCGAGGCCGACCGGGAAGGCCAGGCTGCGCTCGCTCTCCGCGTTGGGCGTTGGCTCGCAGCAACGCGAAAAATCGATGTGTCCGTTGAGGTGCACCGCCTTCACGCCGTGGTCGGCGGGGCTGAGCACGCTGATCCGGTTCTCCGCAACGTGTCCGCGCACGGTCGTGCTGGCGAACCCCTGCGACTGCCCCACGCCAGTGCCGGGGCCCTCGAAGCGCATCAGATTGCGCGCTTCCGTGTTGCTCACGAAGATCTTTCCGTTCTTGGGGTGTACGGCCATGTTGAACAAGGTCGTGCCCACGTGCCGGAAGTCACCGCCGCGCACCAGCGCGGGCGGCGTTTGTGCGAGGTCGATCGTGAACACGTCGCGGTCCGGCAAGCTCAACGCGACCTGTTGATTCCAGGCTTGCACGCGCAGTGGCTTGGGCGTGTCGGGCCCGGAGACCGCGACCTCCGTTTGGGGAGGTTCGAGCCAGCAACCGCCGCGGGCGACGTCGAAGTTCTGCCCGCACACTTCGGCTGATTCGTAAAACCGAACGATCAGCGGCGGCGTCATCTGCAGCTCGCCAATCGAATTGGTGCAAGAGCACTCGGGCGTGACGGTACCCGCCTGTTGCCGGACAATCTCCAGAGCGCGGTTCGGCTGCGCAGGATCGGTCCGTACACACACATCCATCAAAAAGTCCGTGCGATCGCCGCCCGGTGGGGTCGAGAGCGTGCCGGAGAGGCAGCGGCCGTGACCGCGAAGGGCGGGGTAACCGCCCTCGACGATGCGGGCCTCCGCTGCCAGCGCGGCGTCGATTCGTAGGTCCCCATCGGCGTCCAGCCGGCGCAGGCTCTCGCGCCCGCGCTCGACGACTAGCTGATAGCGCACGATCGAGGTTTGATTGCCCGACATGAAACCAGCGGCGAAGACTTTGCCCTGGCCCACGGCGAGCGCGCGCGGCGTGTCGGTGAAGAGCGATAGGATTTCGAGCGGCTTCTCCGCGTGGAGCGGGCCCAAGCGTGCGGCGTCATACACGAACACATCCGCGCGGCCGATGCTCGGCTCCGTGAGCGCCGGGTCGCGCGGGCTGCCATTTTCGGCTTGCACGTTTTGTCCGCGATGTGCCGTCGTGACGAAGACATAGCGCTGCCCGCTACGGCCGGGCGCAGTCACGATATCGCGCGGCTCGTCACCGACCTGCAGTGTGCGCTCGATTTCTGCACTGCAGTGCTTGGTGTCGATGTCGAGTACGCTCACGCTATCGGACAGATGGTTGACCACCCACAGCTTTTCGCCCACGGCGGCTAGCGCGACGGGGCGCATGCCGACCTTCACCGATGCGCAGGGCGTGACGTCACCACGCCGCACACGAAACAGCTCGACGCGATCGTCCGGCACGTTGGTGACGGCGACGATGCCGTCCGCCAGGACTGCGATTGGTCGCACGGGTCCTGCTTCAAACAGCGTATATTGGCCGGGCTTTTCTGGCTTTTCCGCGTTCAGTTCAGCCGCGAGCGAGCGCGCGTCAGTCGCCGTTCCGTCGACGGCGCTGCTGCAGCCGAGGAGTGTAGGCAGCAACAGCGGGACTGCGGCGAACGCCGCGCGTCGAACGAGTGCAAAAGTGCATTGCCCAAGCATGCTCATCGTGAACCTCCCAATACGAACGATTACCCGACGGGTGTTACGCCGTAATAACTCTCATATCCCGACATTCATCCTCGAGGGTGTCAATCGCTTTTACCGGTCGCTATGAAAACCCGCACAGTCCGGGCTACGGCGACAGTGTGTGTGCACAGGGCAGCATCGTAAGAGAGGCACGGCCGAGCAGCGCATGGCGAGGATGGACAGCAAGCGCGCGGGCAGCGTCGGCCGTGGCAATGGCAATCGTTGGCGAGCCTTCCCGCCGGGTCGCGCAAGCTCTGCTTCGATCCAAAAAGTACGAGGCACCGCTCGGCCTCGCTGTTTTTTTTAGCAACCGGCGCGGCTGCCTCGCCGATCAAGGTAGGCGCAAGCAAGTGCCCACAAACAAGGAGTACAGAAAAGATGACCACTCGAGTTGCAGTCGGCGGTCCGCCGACTGGCGTTTACCCGACCCCCACCGCCCCGCGGGTTACCCCTGAACCCGCTCGCCCTTTTCAACAAGTGATGAACGCCGGCTCCGCTGCCATCGTCCGCGGGGCGGAGGCCGCCGTCACTCACCTGCCGGGCGGCGGTATCTTGGCCGCTGCCATGCGGCCCGGAGGCCCCGGCAGTGCGCCCGGCCTGCCCGGCGGGACCCTGTACCGTCCCACTTCCGTTTTCAATCGCGCTGAGGGCTCGACCGGCACCGCCAGCTCGGCGGTCGGTGGCGCGAGCGGCGGCGTAGCTGCCGGCGGCGATCCGAGCATCCAACAAGTGATCTCGCAGGACGCTGATCAGAACTTGTACTACCTCCAGCTGCAGGAGCAGATCAGCGCCGAAAGTCGCGGCTATTCAGCGGTTTCGAACGTGCTCAAAGCCCGTCACGACACGATGAAGAACGCCATCGGCAACATCCGCTGAGCACTCGGCATGGCTCGCCCGCCTTCGGGCGAGCCATGCTAGGGTTCTCGAAGATTGTCGCGGCTAGGAACCACTTGAGGATTTAGCCATGGGTATCGACGGCATTGGCAAACCTCCGGGCGCAGGCATCGGAGGCATCGCAGGGGCGTCCGGCAAGGACGCCGTTCAAGCAGCAGAACCGTTCAAGGTGGACTCGCAGGTCGCGGCGGCGCCGGGCGGCAAGGTGAGCGCGGCGCTCTCCAGTCTGCAGCGCGGTGAGCTCTCGTTGGATCAATATCTCGACGGCCGCGTCGATGACGCCACCAGCCATTTGCTGGGCAAGCTCAGTCCGGAGCAGCTGGAGTTCGTGAAGCAGACCCTTCGCGATCAAATGGCAACCGACCCGGTATTGGTCGAGCTGGTGCAGCGAGCGACCGGCGGCGCACCGGCGTCCGAGCTCCGTTGACAGGCCCGCGCGCGCTCGCCGCGGTCGAGCTGCGGATCCTGGGTGAGTATCGCGGACTGTTGTTCGTCGATAAGCCTGCAGGGTTACAGACCGAGCCGGACGCGCGCACTACGGACACGCTGCTCTCACGCTTGGCGGCGCAACTCCGCGAGCCGGTTTCGCGCCTGCACGCGCTATCTCGGCTGGACACGGGTGTGAGCGGTGTGGTCACGCTCGGGCTCAGTCCGGACGCCAACAAACTGGTGCAAGGCTGGCGTGAGCAGGGGCGCTTCAAGC
>DATEPG010000180.1:0-8476 GCA_035273265.1 Polyangiaceae bacterium | reverse complement strand
TCACGGCGGGTTCGAATACGGCAAGCGCTTCTTCCGCTGCACGGGAGTGCATCGCAAAGTGAACCTGCATTCTGCCATCGTGCAGTCGTGCAATACCTATTTTTACGAGCTGGGCTCGCGCTTGAGCATCGATCGCCTGGCCGCGATCGGGCTAGATTTCGGCTTCGGCGTAAAGACCGGGATCGGCGTGAATCCCGAGGCGCGTGGGCGCATGCCGACTCGCAGTTGGTACACTCGGCGCTACAAAGAGGCGTTCCGCGGCGGCTTTACCTTACTCTCGGCGATCGGACAGGGCGCAACGACCGTCAGCGTGCTGCAGTTGGCGTTGTCCTACGCCGCGTTGGCGAATGGCGGCACGCTGTATCAGCCGCAGGTCGTACGCAGCATCGAGACCAGTGACGGCACGGTCGTGCAAGATTTCCCGCCCCGCGTCCGGCGCATGGTCGAAATCGATCAAGACCAGCTGTCGATGGTCAAAAACGCTCTGACCGGTGTGGTGGCCGAGAAGACGGGTACCGCTTACAAGGAGCGTATCCCGGGGGTCGACTTGGCCGGCAAGACCGGCACCGCGCAGGTGAGCCACGTCACGCCGCGCGGCGTGGATCCGGACAAGGTCTGGTACTTCAATCGCGACCACGCCTGGTTTTCGGGCTACGCGCCCTCGAAATCGCCGGAAATCGCGATCGTCGTGATCATCGAGCACGGCGGCGGCGGTGGTAAGAACGCAGCTCCCGTCGCCATGCGCGTCGTTCGTGACTGGGAGAAGCTGAAGGAAAAGCGCGTTTCTGCGCAGACCTCACAGCCTGCCGGTAAGCGTGGAAGTTTGTGATGCCTGGCGATCGCTTTTCATTTCGGCGTGGGCCGATGGTCGACATGCCGCTCCTGCTCGGCGTGGTCGGCATCCTGACCCTGGGTCTGGTCAACCTGTACAGCGCGACCAGCGTTTACATCGACGACGCCAGCCGCGCACGGCTCGCCGACATTTACGTGACGCAGATCTACTGGATCGTGATCGGCGCCATGATTGCCATCTTGGTCGCTGCCATCGACTACCGGCACTACGAGCGTGTGGCTCCCGTGCTGTACGCGGGCGGCATGGTCTCGCTCGGGCTGGTGTTCATCCTCGGTAAGGACATCCGCGGCTCTTCGCGCTGGATTCAGCTCGGAAGCTTTGCCTTTCAGCCCAGCGAATTCATGAAGATCTTCCTGATCTTGATGGTCGCCAAAGTGGTCCACAACGATTCCCGGACCGAGCCCAGATCGCTCGTCGATCTGGCGCCCGCGGCCGCGTTGATCTTGGCTCCGGTCGCCGCGGTGATGGCCCAGCCCGACTTGGGAACATCCCTCATCTACCTGCTCACCTGCGTGTCCATCTTGGCCATGATGCGGATACGCACGATCAGCGTGCTCTCGTTGATCGCCATGGGCGTCGTCGCCGTGCCGCTCAGCTGGATGTTCCTGCTGCACGACTACCAGAAGGGCAGGGTTACCAGCTTCCTGAATCCCGAAGCGGACAAGAGTGGAACCGGCTGGCACGCCCTGCAGTCACAGACCGCGATCGGCAACGGTCAGCTGACGGGTGAGGGGTTCATGCAGGGCACGCAGAACCAATTCGGTTTCTTGCCCGAGCAATACTCGGATTTCCCGTTCTCCGTGTTCTCGGAAGATTGGGGGTTCTTCGGTACAGTGGTGCTGATCTGCCTGTACGCCTTCGTCTGCATTTGGTCGATCCACATTGCCTCCCAAGCCAAGGACCGCTTCGGCGCCGCCCTCGCCGTCGGCGTCGGCGCGATGCTCTTCTGGCACGCCGTGTTCAATATAGGTATGGCAATGGGCGTGCTGCCAGTGGTCGGAATCACGTTGCCGCTGTTTAGCTATGGGGGAAGCAACGTGCTGACGATGTTGATGGGCCTCGGCCTATTGATGAACGTTTCGATGCGTCGCTGAGCTTTATCCCAAAGTGAACGCGCCCTGGAGCCGGCAGAAGTCCTCAACGCCTCCGATGTACTACCCGTGGCGGGCGACAGCATCGTCGTGAGCGTCCGCAATCAGGCGCTGAGCACCAACGTTCGTCGACGCGCGTTTCTCGACGGCACAACGCCGTCGGTGAACCTCACCGATCCGACGCTCTACGCCGTTCGCTTCGTGCACTCGGCTGACAACAACTCCTATGTGCTGAAGTACAGCGCGTCGACTCAGCTCGAGCTGATCAACCGGCTCGGGAAGACTTCTCGCCGTCATGTATCGGTAGCGCAGCGGGGCGCCCGACTCGTTTGCAGCTGCCGGACGCTTGTCTACAAGTGTTGGGTAGACTGACAGGCGGGCCCCCCAAAGAGAGGGGAGCCATCGCGCGCGCCAGCAGCGCACCTCGTGGGCCGCTCAGTTTCGAGAATCGGGCGCTGCCTGCCCTCAATCCATCTTGAACAGGTCGTCCAAGTCGTCGCGCGTCAGCGTCTTCGCACCGCCGGCGTCCTCGCTGAGCACGGAGGCGACCAGATCCTTCTTCTTTTGTTTGAGCTGCAGGATCTTTTCTTCGATCGTTCCCGCCGCAACCAAGCGGTAGACGGTGACGACCTTCTTTTGACCGATGCGGTGGGCGCGATCGGATGCCTGATCTTCGACGGCCGGATTCCACCAAGGATCGAAGTGGATCACGGTGTCGGCGGCCGTCAGGTTGAGGCCGGAGCCGCCGGCCTTGAGGCTGATCAAGAACACCGGGACGGTGGGATCGTTCTGGAAGCGATCGATGCGGTCGGCGCGATCCATCGTGCTGCCGTCCAGGTACTCGTAGCGGATCTTGTCCTCGTCGAGCGCTTCGCGCACGAGCTTGAGCATGGACACGAACTGGCTGAAAACGAGCACCTTGTGGCCACCGGAGTCCGCTTCATCCACGAGCTCGCGCAGGGCCGCGAGCTTGCCGCTGTCGTCGTGGCTGAACTCACGCGGTAAACCCAACAAGCGCGGATCGCAGGCAGCTTGTCGGAGTTTGGTCAAGCCGGCCAAGATATGGAGCTGGCTCTTGGCCACGCCTTGGCGCTCGACCTCGCCCATGACCTGAGCGCGAACCTCACGCAGCACCTGCAGGTAGATGGCCTTTTGATCAGCGGCCATGTCGACCAACTTGTCGACCTCGATCTTGGGCGGAAGATCCTTGGCTACCTCGTTCTTGGTGCGACGCAAGATGAAGGGGTGGATCACGGCCCGCAGCCTGGCCGCTTGCTTCGAATCGCCTTGGTCGATCGGGCGCGCGAATTTCTCTTCGAACTTTTGCAGCGGGCCGAGTAGCCCTGGGCTCACGAACTCGAATATCGACCAAATTTCACTGAGTCGGTTTTCGATTGGAGTACCGGTCAAGGCCAAGCGGCGGCTGGCGTCGAGCTCTTTGGCGGCTGCGGCCGTGGCGCTCAGCGGGTTCTTGATGTTTTGCGCTTCGTCCAAGATCGCATAGTCGAGCGGCAGCTTCTTCAACAGATCGATGTCGCGTCGCAAGAGCGCGTAGCTGGTGATGATCACGTTCGCGCTCTCCAGATCGGCGATCTGCTCGCGACGGCCGGCGCCGTGCCAGAGCGCGGTGGTCAAGGTCGGTCCAAAGCGTTCGATTTCACGAATCCAGTTGGTGACCACGCTGGTCGGCGCGACGATCAAGGCCTTCAGCGACTTCGTCTTCTTCTCTGCCTTCAAATGCAGCAAGAGAGCGATCGTCTGCACGGTCTTGCCGAGACCCATGTCGTCGGCGAGCACGCCGCCTGAACCGAGCTCGTGCACGAACTGCAGCCAGGACAAGCCTTGCTCCTGGTAGGGACGGAGCGTCGCTTTGAGCCCCTTGGGCTTCTTGGCGGCCTTGATTTCGTCGATCGACGCGAGCTTGGCAAACAGAGTCTTGGCTGCGGCCGCCACCGTCGCGCTCGTCGCCTGATTCAGAAGCTCTTGCACGCGACCGGCCTGAGATAGCGGGATTTTGCCGGACTTTCCGGCCGCGGTGATCAGCTCGATCTCGCGGTCGATCATGGCTTGCACCTTCTCGCCGTCGAAAGGGGCAAAAGAATTGTCGGACAAGCGCACGAATTTGCGCCCCTCCCGTAGGCAGCGCTCGAGTTCGTCGCGATCGACGCCCACGCCTTCGCTCGAGTAGTCGATTTTGACGTTCAACCAATCGACGCCGCTCGAAACGCGCGCGTGCATCAAGATCGGCTTGCTGCGTACGTGCGTGCCCACCAAATCCTCGGGCACGTACAGATCCCAATCTTCGGGCAAAGCACCGACGCCTTCCGACCAGAAGTGGATGGCTTTGTCCGCACGCGCCACGAAGCGTTCACCGCTCTCGTCGGCCTCCAGACCCAGATCGAGCAACAGCTGTACGGCGCGCTGCTGCGCGGCGATGTCGCAGCGGATGCATTTGGCGCGCTTTTGCCCCTCTTGAGGCGGTAAAATCATGACTGGCGGCGAGATGCCGTCGGCGCGAACTTCGACTTCGAGGTCGGCGTAGGCGGCACGCAGCGAGACTTCGGCTTCGGTGAGGGAGCCGGTGGCGCGCATGCGGAACGTGGGTTCGAGATCGATTACATCCGCGACTTGCGACAGCTCGGGCAATTCGGCGCCGATCTCGAGCGCCACCTTGGGCAAGCCGTAGGTGATCATGCCGATCAGCTCGGAGGCTGGCTCGGCGATCGTCGGGCTGCGGAGCAGCCGACGGAGCGCGGCGGGCGAGACGCGGTGATCCAGCGGCCGGGCAATGCCCTCGTTGGTATCGATGTGATAGCCGGGCGCTCCCTCGAACCAACCGCCAGCGGTGACCTGAAAGCGTCGCCCGTCGTTCTGACGCTCGAAAGTCACCTTGGAGACGATCGTGTCCGCCCCGACCATCTCCAGATCGAAGCGTGGCCGCAGCGATTCTTCGGCAAAGCGCAGTTGCATCAGCGCGGGCTCCAGCAAGACCCGGCGATTGCGCAAGAGCGGCAACAGCTCCGAGGCGTCTTCACCGCGGATGTCGACCGCCGGGTGACGCGGATTGCCGCTCTCGAAGCGAGCCAGGACGCGCAGGGCATTGCGGTCCGCCGTGGGCGTCACGCCTTGCCAGTTCAAGGCCACGCTGGGCAGGAGTGGCGTGCGGCTATCGGTGTCGAGCACGGTCACGGTCAAGCCGCCTTGGCGCACGTGGACGCGGAACTCCAAATGGAGTGTGCGTTGAGTGCCTTCCGGTGCGAGCCAGGCGCCGATGCCGGTGGGGCGTGCGCTCAGGTCGGCGGGCGCGGGTGCCGCGTGGGGCGTGTAGTGACTCACGGGCGTCGGCAACTGTGGCGCCTGCTGTTGTTGGCGACGGCGACGGTCTCTGCGTCGTCCTCCCTTGGCGTCTGCGCCGTTGGCGCTGGCGGCCGATTGTTGGGCTGCGGCGGAGTGAAGTTGTTGCGGCGGCGGCTGTGCCGGCGCTTCGCGTCGCGGCAGGGCCGAGCGCGCCTTGTTGCGCACGGTGATCAAGAGCGCTGCCACGTGCTTGCAATGTTGGTTCGTCTTTTGGAACGCGGGGCACGTACAGCTGGAGGTGATGCCCTCGCCACCGAGCCGAATCGCAACCTCGTAGGGATCCGGATCGGAGCCCTTCACGCGGCCTTGCGCGCTCGAGTCGTTGACGCTGACCTCCTCGACCACTTTTCGTTTCTCGTAGTCGAGGCCACGAAGGAACGTGCGTGCGCCGAGCAAACGCCGAAGCCCGCGGTCAGAGAGCGTGGAGAGGGCGTCAGACAGCGACGACACGGCTGCCTCGTTTCGAACTGGGGGAAGACGGCATTTCGTTCATGGCAAATTTCGAAGTGTGGGAGCTCGTGCTTCGAGCTCGAAAAATCACAGAAGGAATGGCGTGATGAGCAGCGCGGCCGCGGCCGTCGCCTTCACCAGCAGTTGCAGTGCAGGAGCCGCTGCGTTGCCGAAGATGTCGGACAAGGCGTCGGCGGTGATGGATGTCGAAAAGGCATGCCCGCTCTCACGCCCGCGATTGGCGCGGCGCACGCTGCCCAGTGTGGCGCGGGCGGCGTCGACCGCGAGCGCCGTGGTCAACCCAGTCAACGAGGCGACGACCACGAACCAGCTCAGGCCCTGGGTCACCAGTTCGGGGGCGGGGCCGTGGAACAGCAGGCGTAAGCCGAGGCCCAGCAATACGGGGGCGGTAATGCCAGCGGCGATCGGCAGCAGGGCATGACGCAATGCCACCGAAGCGGTCAGTTCGACGCAGCTCTTGTAGCTCGGAGTGTACTCGAGCGGCACTTGAGCGATGCCGTGATCGCGCGGAAAACCGCGCAGTTGGCGCTCCACTTCGGCTGAGACCTCACGCGCTCCCCGGACGGCAGCGCGGGCGACGGACCCGCCGTAAGCCAGGACGACCGCGGCGCCCAGCGCTCCACACCAAGCTAAGGCCGAGCTCGCGGCGAGGGAAGGGGTGATCGCGCCGGCAGCGCCGCGCCCTTGCCCCGAGATCGCCCATGCCATCAGCAGGGACGAGAGCGCGCCGGAGAACAGCGCGTAACGCCTGGCCACCACGCCGCCCAAAAATCCTGCGTCGTCGAGCCGGCCCGAACGGCGCTTGGATTCGCTATCGGCGCTGCTCATGCCGGCGACGCCGCGCGCTCCGTCGGCAATCGAACCGAGTGTTGCGACCGACAACACGAACGGTGCGACCGAAAGTGCAGCCAATGTGAACATCAGCAGGCTCAGCTCGACGCCCGAGCTCACGCCACTCTGCGCACCAATGCTGACGGCTGCTGCCAAGGCCGCAGCCAAGAGCGAGACGGGTAGCAGCGCGGTCTCTAGGCCAGCAGCCAAGCCCGCGGCGATCAGGGCCCCGCCGCCAACGCGCAAGGCGTCGTTGCTGTCGCGAATTGCACTGCTGCGCCGGCCGAGCCGCAAGAGCAAAGCGTGGGCCGCCAGCAAGACCGCCAGCAAACCAAGCGCGCCGCTCGCGAAAATCGGCCAAAAATGCTCGCCGAAGAGCCAGTAGCTGATGCCCCAAATGCCCGACAGGCAGATCACGCTGGTCGACAAGTAGCCGCGCAAAAGCGCCGACGCGAGGCTGCTCGTTTCGTCGCTGCGGAGCAGAATGATTCCGAACGCCGAAGCGATCACGCCGAATGCGCGCAGCACCAGGGGCAGCGTGATCAAGACCAGCGGATCGGCGCCTGGCGTCGCGCTCGCCAGGCTGGCCGCGATCATCAAAGCTGCGACGTTGGCGATGCTCGCCGACGCGAAGCCATCGACACTGCGCGTCGCGGAGGCGCCCACATGATCGCCCACCAGCTCGGCCACGACCGCGGGATTCCGCGCGTCGTCGTGGTCCAGTCCCGCGTCGCGTTCACCCGCTTGATCGGCACCGACGCCGCCGGCTGCGTGAAATGCCCCGCCGCCGCGCTGCAGCACGAGTGCGCTCACGCTCGCTCCCAGCGCTAGACCCGGGAGCAGGCGTACGACCTGGCGAGCCAGTGGCAACGCTTGCTCATTCGGCAAGGCGAACCCGCCCTGAATTGCAAAAAATAGCCCAAACAGGCACAAAACCAGAAGGCCGCTCAGGCTTTCGCCGAGCAAGCTCGCCGAGCCCGCGGCGCGCATCGCGACGCCCAGCGCCGCATCGACACTGGAGCCCGCAGCAGCGGCCGCACGCACGCTGCCGCGCACCGCCATTACCGTCGCGACATAGCCGGCCAAGGCGCTGCCGAGAGCTCCCAAGCACAGGCCGACAGCGCCCCAGAATGCGATGCCTAGGCGACTCAGCGAGCCCGCTCCGACGTCGACGGTTGCGCTCAAGATCACGGTGGGCAAAAGCAGCGCGAAGGTCGCAATGCCGATCAGGCGGTATTCCTGCCAGAGGAAGGCACGAGCCGCTCGCTCGAGGGCACCGCCCAAGCGTCGCAATGCAGCCGGCCCCGCGTCGCGCAGCGATACCCCGCGCCACATCAGAAGCGCAAGCACCAGCCCAACGACGTCGATTCCGACGATTAGCCCGAGTTCAATCACAATCGGTTTCTGCGGCGCACGCGGGCGCCCTACGCTCCGGCGGCCACAGGACACGCGCTTCGATGCGGGCTACGCAAAAAACGGCCGCTGGTTGGATCCATCGCGGATCCGAGTCACAAAGCCGGATTCAGGGGACGCCCTGAGACCCGCCACGTGGCTCTTGGCAGCACCCGTGCGCCAGAGTGGGGAGTGTGTAGCATGGGGATCCGGGCCGGCGCAAGCGGCGGTTTTTGGCCGGATGACACTCCGGGGAAAAACGCGCCGGCGAGCCCTGCGCGTCGCCTGCGCGCGAAACGGGCTCGGAGTGCAAGGGTCAGGCTGCCTGCGCCCGAGCGCCGTCGAGTGCACGCCGGAGTGAAAGAGGGAGGAGAGGGGTTAGCGCCTAACCCCTCACGGACTCACTTCTTTTTACCCTGCATCACCATCAAGTGATACTTGCCGAATTCACTCTGACCGAGCGTGAAAAGCACCTCGATGA
>DATEPG010000179.1:0-3006 GCA_035273265.1 Polyangiaceae bacterium | reverse complement strand
CGTATTGAATGCATTCGCGGTGCTACGCAGAGACGGCTGGTACTTCGTCAAGCTATCCAGCGCGCAGCGCAAGTCCGTGGAGCGTGAGCTGCTGCGCGCCGTGAGCAAGTTCGAAGCGAGCCCGCCGCACGTCGCGCGCACGGAGCCTCGTGCGCCGCTCTCGCCCCACTACAGCCCGCTCTGGTTCGAGTCGGACGCCGCGCTTTTGATCCAAAATACGGCCGGAGTGACCCGACTTTCCGGCGATCGCACGTCGGAGATGGCGCTGACAGCCGACGGCGGGGCGCCCAGCTGGCCACTCGAGTTGGCCTCGGCGAACGGCCAGCGCGTGGTCGGCGCGGTCCACGCATGTGACCGCTCGGAGCTCTTGTTCAACGAAAGCGACGCGACACACCCGCTCTTGCCCCCGCTGACGACACGCCTGCTGGCGGCGCGCCCTGCCAGCTGCGCTGGTCACGGCACGGGTCCGAGCGTCGCCATCACGCCAATCAGCTTCGACGACAACGGGCTCGACGCGCTCGTTGCCGGCGCTCGCGTCACGGTCGCGCCGACCGGCAAGAAGCCGACCGCTGGCCTGCCGGAATTGGGCACGCCGCGCTCCCCGGATGGCCGTTGGCTGGTCAGTCCGAGTCCGCTGGGGCTACTCTTGGTCGGCGAGCGCAAAGAGCTCTGGCAAACGAGCAAGCTCATCGAGCACGCGGACGCTGGCCGCTTCACGGACTGCGTCGTCGCCAACGACGCGCGCGCGGTCGCTTGCATCGACGGCGGGCGCGCGATCGTCTTCGAGCGACCCAAAGCGAGTCCGAGCACCACTACCCGCAAGTAGCGGTGCTCACCCGTGAAGGGCTCTCAGGGCGTCTTCGAGGGCGCCTTGGTGCGCTCGATGTAAGCCCGGGTACGCGTGTCGACGCGAACCCAGTCACCCTCGTTGATGAACAACGGCACGTTCACCGCAGCGCCAGTCGAGATCTTGGCAGCCTTGGTGACGTTGGTCGCGGTATCGCCCTTCACGCCGGGCTCGGTCTCGGTGATCTGCACGGTGACGTGCGGCGGCAGCGCGATCGACACCGGATTTCCGTTGTAGATCGTGATCACGACGTCGATGCCGTCGATCAAGAAGCCAGCGTCGTCACCGACGACCTCGGCCTGAACGGTGACCTGATCGCCCGTCATGGCGTTCATGAACACGTAGGCATCGCCTTCGGGATAAATGAACTGCAAGGTGCGGTCTTCGACGTCAGCCGGCTCGAGCTTCTCGCCCGAACGGATGTTGCGTTCGATGGTGCCGCCGTTCAGCATGTTTCGCATCTTCGTGCGCGTGAAGGCTTGGCCCTTCCCTGGCTTCACGAACTGGAAATCGGTGACGACGTACGGGTTCCCGTCCATCATGAACTTCAGGCCCTTGCGGATGTCGCTAGTGTCCATACTTTCCTCGAGAATTGGCCGGGGGGCGCCGTCTGACGGGCCGCCTGGCACGGAGCTCACGACCAACTCGGCCACTGAGCCCGCCACGCTCTAGCCAGGGATCGCCTGCCGTTCAAGCTAGAATCGGCTTTTGGGGCCTTGCAGCCGCTTTTTGGCTGCGCTTCCGCCAGCTTGGGCAAGCTCCGCGCTTGCTCGCCCCGCCCCAGAGCGATACTGAAGAGCCGCCGCGATGAACGAATACGAGCTCGAAGAGATCAAGCGCGAGATCGTGGAGAGCCGGGCGCTCTCCATCAAGACCAACAATCTGGTCAACGCTTTGGCTGCGGATCTGAAGAGCATCTCCAAGCGGCAGCAGGGTGCCGAGCGCAAGGTCGTGATCAACAGCGCGACCGCATACGTGGTCACGATCGCGATTTTGCTCGTGTTCGTGAAGCTGACTTGGGACATCCGTCTGGAAACCGTGCGCTCCGAAAACAAGGAAACGCGTGACCAGCTGGAGGCGATTCAAAAGGACATCAAGGTCGAGCAAGAGCGGCAAGAAATCCAAAAGCGCGCCAGCCGCCAAGCCAGCGAATTTTACCAGCTGATCGTGCAAAGCAAACGACAAGAGCTGATCGCCGCCTATCCGGACGTGATCAAGCTCGACATCTCGCCCACCGAGCGCGCCGTGTTCGACTCGGCCGTCGAGCGCGCCAAGAACGAACTATCACTGATCGCGTACCAGAGCGGCGTCGATCACATTCGCATGGGCCGCTGGCACGAAGCACAACAAGCCTTCCGTGAATCACTCAAGTACAAGAGTGACGCGGCGCACAGTCCGCAAGCCAACTTCCAACTGTCGCGCGCGTTGATTCAGCTCGGCCTGCATCGCGACGCAATTCCGATTTTGATGCAACTCTCGGAAGCTTCAGCGGACAAGGAAGTGATGGACGAAGCCACCCTCCAATTGGCCGAAGCGCAGCTGGCCATTCAAGCCTGGAACGACGCAAAGAACACCCTGCGCGCCTTCATCCGCCGCTTCCCAAACAGCCCGCACATCAACGACGCACGCGGGAAATTGGCCGAAGTCTCGCTCTACCACTGAGCGGCCAGCCTCAGCCCAGAACCAGCTCTCCCGGCTTTGGGGGGCGATCGCGATCTAAGCAACGCAGCTCAAAGCGCCTCGGGTTCCCGCCCCAGCGCGGGCTCGCAATCCCCTGCGCTGAAGCCCCAACAGCAGATGCGATCCAGCGACGCGCATCGCCATCCCCTAACTTCCGCGCGTATCGCGCTGCATGGCTCCTCGATAGCCCGCGAGCGCGATGCCGCAAAGAGCGCCACTACCAACCAAGAACGGACCGCTTCCTCGCGGCTACTTTCGCCGCAACGTGCAGCGCGCCGAAGCAGTTTCGCGCATGCAACAGATTGTGCGCTCGACAAATCAAGCGAATGTTCCGAGCGTCGGCCGCTCCGAACCGTGCAAAGGGCTCGACGTGGTCGAACTCGAGAAATGTCCGGCCAGCGCAGCGCCGCCCCTCCGCCGAAACGAACGCACACTGACCCTGGTCGCGAGAGTGAGTTTCTCGCCGAACAGCCACCGCG
>DATEPG010000178.1:0-3521 GCA_035273265.1 Polyangiaceae bacterium | reverse complement strand
AACGGCACGCGCATGTTCAGCAACACCGGGGCCACGGCGTATGCGTGCTCCAAGGCTGCGCAAGCCGCCATGTGCAAGATGTTGGCCGTCGAACTCGGGCGTCACCAGATCCGTGTCAACGTGGTCTGCCCGGGCGCCATCGACACCGAAATTGAAAAGAACACCGAGAAGCGCGAGCTCGAGGGCATCAAACAGCCCGTCGAATTTCCAGAGGGCTCCATTCCCCTGACCGGCAAGCAATCCGGCCGCGCCAGCCAGGTCGCCGATCTCGTGCTCTATCTGGCGAGCGACCGCGCAAGCCACATCAACGGCAGCGAGATCTGGGTCGACGGCGGGCAATCACTCGTGCAGGGCTGAAGCCTCGCAGAGCCCAACTTCTGTCCCAGGCGATCGCTCCTTCTCGATGGAGACGCTGCGGATCCTACCTCGCAGCTTTGAACTCGAGCACCGCCCCTTGGTTCTCGAGCGCACGCGTGGCCCCGCCCTCGACGGTTCTGGTCGAACCTTCGTTGTCGGTGATGACGTAGAAGGTCTGGCCATCCGGGTGAACGGCGAGATCGCGGTAGCGATTCGTGGTTTTGAAGAGTGGAGTGACGTCGCCGCTGAGCCCCGAGCCGTCCGCGCTGAGCGGTACCCGGTATACGGTGCCCTCCTTGAGGCTGGTGATCAGCAGTGAATCGGTCCAACCGGTTAGCGCGCCCTGAGCGGCGGAATAGAACTCGAGTGACGAGGGCGCAATGGTTGGCCAGCACATGTACGCGCTGCCGCTACACTTCGGATCTTGAAAATCGTGGTCCGAATCGACGGTATGAAACGTGGCCAGCGGCGGCGTGAAATTCGGATCGTCCCAGGCAGACTCCGGTTGTTGCGGCACCGCCTTTGGCAGCGTGTAATCGTCGTAGCGCAGGCCCGCACAATCCGGAGCTGCCGACCAGTTGCCGTAAACGTAGGCTCGATCGTCGCGAAAACCAGCGACATGTGGCCAGCCGTAATTCTTGCCGGCCTCGATTCGGTTCAGCTCGTCGTCGCTCTTCGGACCGTGTTCGTCGGCGAACAACGCTCCGGTCGGGCCAAAGGCGATGCCCTGCGCGTTTCGATGTCCCCAGCTAAACACGTGGCTTCGCACCCCGCCGAGCTCTGGATTATCGGAGGGAATCGAACCGTCCAAATTGATGCGTAAGATTTTGCCTTGGTAGGCTTGAAAGTCTTGGGCGTTCAGCTGAGCCGCCGTCGGCAGCAGCTGAGCGAGGTTCGGGTTGCACTTGCGCTGAAACTGATTTTCGCCTTGATCGCCTATCGTGTAATAGAGCAACTGGTCAGGGCCGATCAGCAGCCGCCCGGAATTGTGATCGGAGCTTGCGGGCAGGTTGCTGAGAATGTCGACTGGTAGGAGCAATGCTCGACTCGCGTCGTCGTACGTGTAGCGCCGGATTTTGAAGCGCCGCCCCGCGGCCGCATCGTAGCTGTACGCCACGTACACGAAATCCTGCTGCTTGCCCCTCGAGAGCTGTGGATGTAGCGCCATCCCGAGCAGCCCATCTTGCGGCTGGTCTTGCCGCGCTTCGTCGATCTCGAGCGCCACGCTGCGCATGCCGCTGCCCGGTTGGATGCGAACGACGCGCTTAGCCGTTCGCTCGCTTACCCACAACCAATCGTCTGGCCCCCAAACGATCTCGAAGGGGCCCGCGAGACGGTCGACGAGCACCCGCTTGGAGAATGTTTTGCCATCCGCTGGGGGAGCGACGTCCGAGCCGATTCCGCTCGTGCCAGCGCCGCTGTTTGCGCCCGCGCTGCTGTTTGCGCCCGCGCTGCTGTTTGCGCCCGCGCTCCCGCTCACGTCCTCCGAATTGCTCTGCGCCGAGCGGCATGCTTGAGCCCCAAGCAGTGCACTAGCCAGCAATGTCCTTCTCCAGTGCACACGCTTAAGTTATCACCGCAGTTGCCTGCGGCAAACCGCGCGCAGAACCGATACGTCCGCTAACACTCGGCGAGGCGGCGTCCTACGCCTCCATTCGCAGGACGCCGCCCAGCCTTTCTCGTGTCCGGGGTGAGCCCTATTGCCTCAGGCTGGCCCAGACCGCCCAGTGGTCTGAGTAAAGCTCGAGATCCGCGACCGGCACGGTGTTCTCGTTACAGCGCCCGTTCGTCACCGTGAAGCAGCTGACGCGCGCGCCGTTCGTGCGGCGGAACATCGAGCGATCGATGCCCATCTCGAACACGTCGGAAGCGTTCGAGACCAGCACATGGTCGATGATCTTGCCGACGCGGGCTTCCTTGTTGAAGCTGTTGCCAGTGAGGAAGTTGTTACCGATGATGGGCGGCGTGCGCGGACCCTGCAGGAATGCCGCGGTGTACCCGGTGCGGTCCAATAGCCGCTGGAAGGAGCCGTTCTTGCTGTAGTCCGCGTTGATGCCGTCGTTGAAGTCGCCGACCAAAATGGCGCGCGCGGAAGGCTGGGCGCGCGCGGCAACGTAGCTGGCGAAGATATTCGACATGCCATAGCGTTCGCAGCTGTTCTTCGACGGATAGTGCGTGTTGTAGAAGTAGCTCTGCTTGTTGGTGGTTTTGTCGCGGACCAACACGTATTGAATCGGGCGGTTCTTCGGATCTTCATCGTCCGAGAGCCCGCAGCTGTCGTCGCGCGCGCCGTTGCTCACGTCGCGGTAACCGTAGTCGAGCACGGTGAGTCGATCGGTCCTGACGAAGATGCCAATCATCTCGCCGTCGCCGCGATCCACCGTGTACCACCAGTACTGGGGCAATGCCGCGGTGAGCTGGTCGCGGGTCCACCCCCGGAGCTCCTGCAGCCCGATCAGGTGCGGACCCGACGGGAAGGTGCTGTTTACCATGTCCCGGATCCGCGGCAGCCGCCGGTCCCAGGCGCGTTCGCCGGTATCATCCGGAATTCGCACATTCACGGACATGACGACCAGCGAGGCAGAGCCGATCCCTTGCTCGAGCTCAGCCCCGGCTTCGGGCTCTGCGACGTCAACGGCGCAGCTCGTCATCGACAGGAACAAGCTCAGCCCAAGGGCTGCTTTCGTGAATTGATTCGACCAGACCATCGCTCACCGACCTTTCTTTCGCCCGGAGCAAACGGTCGTCGTGACCGAATGCGCCAATGCTTCGCGAATACCGGTCGAGTAAAACACCCGCATCCTGGCGGGTATTGTACGATTGTGTGAATATCGAATCGTAAGCGTGAACGTCAGTCGAGCTTCGCGCGGCGAAGGCTGGTACGCCCGTGCATGTCCTTGAATTCAAGGCTCTAGCGCATGTCCCTGAATTGCTGGGGCACCCGTAATCGTGCCCGTGCCCGTGCCCGTGCCCGAAAGAGGCAACTGGGTGAGACGGATGACCGATAGGGTCGGATGGATCTGGATTTGGTCATTCAGACACCCACGAAACGTGTCCGAATCGTCAGGCCTTGATCTTCCAATTGGAGTCGAACCATCGACTCCCGATGGCGCACACGCACCATCCAACGGAAAGCCATTTCCGCCCTTCCGGGCACGGGCACG
>DATEPG010000177.1:0-22781 GCA_035273265.1 Polyangiaceae bacterium | reverse complement strand
CCATGGACGACGACAAAGACCAGTTGATGATGCAATTGCGTTTCACGGTTCAGGTCGAAGATCGTATTCATCTGGCGCGCCTGATGCGTAACGTGCGCCGCCACCCCCGCCGCCGCCGCGACCGCCACCACCGGATAGGATGATGTTACTGGCGACGATCTCGGTTCGGTAGCGCTTGTTGCCCTCCTTGTCGTCGTAGGTCGACGTGCGCAGACCGCCCTCGATGAATAGGCGCGAACCCTTGGTCAGGAACTTTCCCAGCGCTTCAGCGCGCTTCCCCCAAACCACGACGCTGTGCCACTCCGTGCGCTCTTGGCGGACTTTGTTCCGGTCGAGGTACGTCTCCGAAGTAGCTAGCCGTAGCTTCAATACGGCTTGCCCGCCGCTCGTCATTTTGAGCTCGGGATCGGCACCGAGATTTCCGAGCAACATGACGCGATTCAGACCTTCTGCCATCGGGACTCCTCCAACTGAACGATAACGGATGGCATGTGAACGCGTGCCACCGGGGCGTCAAGCCAAGGCAGGAAAGAATAAGTCCGCCCCCGCCCGGACCGGCCGCTTCCTGGCCTTGAAGCCAAAAAGCTGCCGGAAGCGGTCAGCCGGCGGTGGCGCCCTGCGAGCGATTCGACACTTCCAGCCCCGTGCCCTCGAGCTCGGCCAGTAGCGCCACGATATCACGTCGGATTTCACCGAGCGCCGCGCGCAGTTGCGCGCCCGGGCGCTTGGCCTCCGGCGGCGGGACGACCGCGGCTTGCTCCGGCTCGGCGCCGCCTTCACGCAGGCGCTTACGCGCACCGGCAATCGTGAACCCGTGCGAGTACAGGAGCTCCTTGACCTTCAGCAGCTTGTCGACGTCGCGACGCGAGTAAATGCGCTGACCTTTGCGCGACTTCTGGGGCCGAATCGAACGAAATTCCGTTTCCCAGTAGCGCAGCACGTGCGGCTCGACGCCGACGATCTCCGACACTTCGCCGATGCGGTAGTAGAGTTTGACCGGTAGTTCACGATCCGCTTCGGGCACGATCAAACCTTGGTGGGTTGAAGTGCAGCGCTTTCGGGCGACGGCTCGGACACGCCGACGCCATCGTTGAGCGCTTCTTTCAACAACTGACTGGCTTTGAAGTTCAAGACTCGGCGCTCGGTAATGGTGATGGGTTCGCCGGTTTGCGGGTTGCGCCCCTGCCGCTGCCGTTTGTCTCTCAGCACGAAATTTCCAAAGCCGGAGATCTTGATCTTCTCTCCGCGACCGAGGGTCTCCTTCATCGTCTCGAATACGAGATCGACGAGGTCCGCGGATTCTTTCTTCGAAAAGCCTCCCAGGCGGGAGTAGACGGCTTGAACGATTTCAGCCTTGGTCATGGGCGCCCTACTCGGCGGCCCTCGAGGAACATCGAGGGGCAACCTAAGCAGATACTACCGGGGCGCTTCCAGAAGTCCATACGGAAGGGGCCAGCCCGCTCTCTCGAAATCGAGCGGCTCCGACCCCGCCAAAATCGAGGTGGAGCAGCGGATAGAGCAGAGGGAGCGGACGCGCCCGGCTGATGGTCCAACGGGATGGCCTCCGGGCGCAGAAACCGTACCGTGCGTGCACGGCACAATTTTCATCGGCCAGCGAGCGCCCGCCAGCGCGATTACCTTTCCTCGCCGTTTCGCAAGCCTAGATTGTGCGGATTTTCGGCACCGGGTGCGCGGATCCGGCGATCAGGCGGCCGGAGCCATGCCCGATGCCTCGGCGGCAGAGCGACCGCTCTCGGGTGCGGCGTCCTCCGCAACTCGGCCGGCGAGCTCAGCAGAGCGACCGAAGCCGAACTGCTCCTGGATGACCAGCGCGGCTACGTAACCATAGCCAGACATGAACAACGCCGCAAAGGGCGTGGCGAAGTAGTGACCGGTCTCGATCGACGCGACCACGCTGCAGGCACACACAGCGGCCAGGGCGATCTCGGTCGTGGGCAACTTAGCGTACTGGCGGTAGCGCCCACGCTGCTCACCACGCTTGGGCGTACGCACGAACTCACCGGCCATCGAACGCATCCCGTCGAACACCGCGGAGCTCAGGTGAGGAGCGAGCCCGGCGCCGAGCGCGATCAATGCGGGCAAGCGCTTCATCGCGCCCCACGCCGAACGCCCCTGAGCGATCTCCGCCATCGCGTAGAAAGTCGCCAAGGAGCCGGTGGCGCCGATGCACAGCGGCAGATCGATCAACAGCAGGGTGCGCACGTCGCTCGCTGGCATGAACACCAACGCCGGCAGCAAGAGCAGCGTGAGTAGCACCATCATCGGGTAGGCCATGTGCGGCAACATGTGGAAGCAGGCCTCGATCCGTTGGGCCAAGGTCAACTCCGACTTGGCGACGCGCAAGAGCAGCTTGCGCGCGGTTTGCACGGTACCCTTCGCCCAGCGGTATTGCTGCGCACGGAACGACGACATGTCCTCGGGCAACTCCGCGGGCGTCAGCACGTCCCCGCGGTACACGAAACGCCAGCCGGCCAGCTGCGCCCGGTACGAGAGATCCAGGTCTTCCGTGAGCGTATCGTGCTCCCAACCACCGGCATCTTGGATGGCTTGGCGACGCCACATGCCGCCCGTACCGGAGAAATTGAACATGTTGCCGGCGCCGAAGCGGGCGCGATTTTCCACCATGTGGTGGCCGTCCAACATCAAAGCCTGAATGCTGGTGAGCAGGCTGTGATCGCGATTCATGTGCTCCCAACGGGTTTGCACCATGCCGATCCGCGGGTCGCTGAAGTGACCGACGATTTCCCGCAGGAACGAGGACTGCGGCACGAAGTCGGCATCGAAGATGGCGACCAGTTCGCCAGAAGCCTGCTGCAAGCCGAAATCGAGCGCGCCAGCTTTGTAGCCGTGGCGATCCGGACGGCGCAGATACACCGCGTTGATGCCGCGCTCGCGCAATTCGTCGACCGCCGCGCGCGCGATGCCTTCGGTCTCGTCCGTGGAGTCGTCGAGTATTTGTAGCTCGAGGCGGTCGCTCGGATAATCGAGAGCGCCGGCAGCGTCGAGCAAGCGGCGCACGACGGTGGCCTCGTTGTACAGCGGCAGCTGCACGGTCACGGTGGGCAGCTCACTCTCCGGAACGGTTATCGAGCGCGATCCGCGTTCGATTCGGCGCTTGTAACGCATGCACTGAAAAACCAGCGACGCCCGATGCGCCCCGTAGGTGCAAAGGACGAGCAGGACGGTGCAGTACAGCGCAAGGAGGACGATTTGCATGGCTCGTCTTCCGCAGTACTAAACACTGAACACCTGATTGTCATCGAAATGTAATACATTGCACGATGATGTAGGACACCGTAAACCGGTGTAATTTTAACTACTTACGGTGAGGCAGTCGTGCCGAGCGCGGGCTCGCCGGGCTCAAAACCCGATGTCGCTGGCAAGGGCCTTCTGCGAGGTTTTTTGAGCGGGTTTCGCGGCTGGGCGATTCGACTGTGGACGCGCAATCGGTTTGGCCGCAAGCACGGGCTTCGCGGTCGGCGGCGGCAACTCGGGAGTCGACGACGGCGCAAGCGGAGCAGCGGGCGCGGGCGCGACGGGCGTGGCGGGCGTGGCGGGCGTGGCGACCGAGGGGGATGCGACGACGGCCACGGCCGGCGAGACGCTCAGGTACTTCAAGGCCAGGGCCCCGCCAATGACCAAGCTGGCCAGCACTGCCAGCGCGGAGGCGGCGAGCGCGCCGGAACTGCTGCGTTTGGCAGAGCTGGCGGTCCGCGTGGTGGGCGCGCCCGTGAGCAGAGTCGACGGCACGGCGGACTCGGTAGCGGGAATGCCGCTCGGGAACGTCAGCGCTTGGCCTTCGCTCGTGGCACGAAACAAGCCGCTGTCGACCGCGTGCGGGCCGCCGCCGCCTTCCTTCTGGTGCTGGCCGCGCACGGACAAGCCACACACCGCCGCCAGCGATTCGCTGAGCTGCGCCGCGGTCTGAAAGCGCTGCGCGGGCTCTCGAGTCAGCGCCGTTTGCAGCCAAGCATCGAAGCTCGGCGGAATGTCTGGCGCCACTTGCGAAGGCACCGGGATCGGGGCGGTGCACAGCTTGACCAGCAAATCCCCGACTGCTTCGCCTTCGAAGGGCAACGCGCCGACCATGCAGCGATAAGCGATCACCGCCACCGACCAAAGGTCCGAGCGCGAATCGACACTACGCAGGCCACGCGCTTGCTCCGGGCTCATGTAGTGCGGCGTGCCCAGCACCGAGCCGGTGCGCGTCGCGGACGACGAACTCATCGATGCGTCATTGAATTTGGCAATGCCGAAATCCACGACCTTGACGACGTCGGTGCCCTCTTCGTCGTCCCACACCAAAAACACGTTCTCGGGCTTCAGATCACGATGCACGATGTTGGCGGCGTGCGCTTTGGCGAGCGCGCGGCAGATCTGCATCACGATCTGTGCAGTTTCTTTCGCGCCGAGCCTACCCAGGCGATCCAAGCGCTTGTCGAGCGGTTCCCCCTGCAAGAACTCCATCACGATGAATGGGCGACCGTCATCCGAAACGCCGTGGTCGTACACCTCGACCACGTGCCGACTGCGCAACCGGGCGGCAGCGCGCGCTTCGTTCTCGAAGCGACTGCGAGCCTCGGGGCTCTCGGCGTACTCGGCGTCGATGAACTTCACCGCCACGCGAGTTCCGAGCGAGGTGTGCGTGCCCTCCCAAACTGCCCCCATGCCACCGCGACCGAGCAGGCGCGCGAGCCGATATTTGCCCGCGACCACGCCCTGCGGAACTGGTGGATCAGAGTTCGCCACGAGCCGCCCAGGTTAGCGGTGTTCTCGCGCAGATGCTAGAAGCGCACGACGGATCTCGCCATGCAATCACTCTTCGGAGTGGGCGGTGGGCGGTGGGCGGTAGGCGGCGCGCGTGGGCAAGTGACACCGATGTGGGGTCCGCTTTGCCAATGTGCGCGTCCGCACACAACGCGCACCAGCAGGCGAGAGCAGAGCACGAAACAGCCGGCCTGAAGGCCGCCAAGCTAATCGCACGCCATTTTTGGGTACAGGCGGCGCTCGCCGCGACTCGGGCTAAGACCGCGCCATGACGCAGCTCTTTCCAGCCGCAGCACCCGACGTGCTGTACATCGTCGATCTCAGTAGCTACGTGCTGCGCGCCTATCACGCGATCGCACCGCTCTCGAGTCCGACGGGCGAGCCAACGCATGCAGTGCACGGCACGGTCAGCATGCTGGAGCGCCTAGTGCGTCAATGTCGGCCGGCCTTGCTCGCGATCGCGATGGACTCGGGGCGCGTCACCTTTCGCAAAGAGATCTACGAAGCGTACAAAGCCAATCGTCCTCCGGCGCCGACCGATCTGAAGCAGCAGATGGCGCGCTGCGAACAGATCGTGCGCGCGTTCAACATCCCGATCTTCAAGCAAGACGGCGTCGAAGCCGATGATTTGATCGCGAGCGCAGTCAAGCGCGCCGCCGAGCACGATTTGAAGGTGGTGATCGTCGCCGCGGACAAAGATCTGATGCAGCTCGTCAGCGAACGCACGATCATGTGGGACACCATGCGCGATCGCGTGTTCGGCATCGCGGAGGTGGAAGAGCGCTTCGGGGTGCGCATCGATCAAGTCCAGGATTTGCTGGCTCTGACCGGTGATACCTCGGACAACATCCCAGGTGTGCCCTCGGTGGGCCCCAAGACGGCCAAGGATTTGCTGGTCGAATTCGGCTCTTTGGACGGGATCTATCAGCGCATCGACGAGCTCAAGAAGAAGGGCTTGAAAGACAAGCTCCTCGAACACAAGGACAAGGCATATCTCAGTCAAAGGCTGGTGCAACTAAAAGACGACTGCCCGATCATCATCGACCACGCTCACCTCGCCTACGGCGGGCGCGACATCCCGGCGTTGAAGGTGCTCTATGCCGAGCTTGGTTTTCAACGTCAGCTGCAAGCGTTGGCGAACGAACCCGAAGGCGGGACCACGAGCCAAGCTTCGTTCGCGTTGGAGCCCGGCTCGCGGCCGGCGTCGGCGTCGAATCGGCCCGCCGCGACGTCGAACAAGAGCGTACCCGCCGCACCGGTCGGTGCCCCCGAGATCTCGGTGATCATGTCGCGCGAGGAGCTGACGGCGCTGGCGGCGGAGCTGCGCGAGGCGAAGGGCTTTTCGATCGCGGTCGAGACGAGTACGCCGAACACCCTGCGCTCGGCGCTCGTCGGCGTGGCCTTGGCCTGGCAACCGGGCAAGGCCGTGTACGTGCCCGTTGGGCATCGCTACATGGGTTGTCCAAAACAGCTCGCGCTCGGAGATATGCAAGAACTGCTCGGCGCACTCTTCGCGGACGAGAGCGTGGCCAAGTCCGCGTTCGACTTGAAACGGGTCGACGTGATCCTGACTCATGCCGGGTTCCGCTTCAGCGGCTACGCTTTCGACGCGGCCCTGGCGGCGTATTTGCTCGATCCGGAGTCGCGCAACGAGCGCGAACCGCTCGTGCAACGCGAGCTGGGCGTGGTCGCATCGAGCTACGAATCTTTGACCAAGAAGAAGCGCGGTCAAACGCTGGATTTCGACGAGCTCACGATCGAAGAGGCGAGCCAGTTCGTGGGCGCAAGCGCAGTCTTCAGCTATCACCTGCAGCAGCGGCTCGAGCCGCGCTTGGCCGAAGAAGGCTTGGACAAGCTGCTGCGCGAGCTCGAATTGCCTCTAGCCGCTCAGCTGGCACGCATGGAAGAGCACGGCGTACTAGTCGACACCGAGCACTTGGCGGTGCTCGGGCGCGAATGCGAACGCGAGATCCAGCGGCTCGAATCCGAAGCACACACGATCGCCAAAAAGCCCTTCAACGTGAACTCGCCCAGGCAGCTGGAAACGCTGCTCTTCGACGAGATTGGCTTGAAGCCCTTGCGCCGAACCAAGACCTCCCGCTCGACCGATGCCGACACGCTCGACGCTTTGGCCGAGCTCCATCCGCTGCCCAAGGTGATCCTGGAAATCCGCCAGCTGAGCAAGTTGAAGGGCACGTACATCGACGCTTTGCCGCAGATCTTGAACCCTACGACGGGCCGAATCCACACCTCGTGGGAGCAAGCGGTGGCCGCCACCGGCCGGCTTTCTTCGACCGACCCCAATTTGCAGAACATTCCGATCCGCACCGAGCTCGGCCGGAAGATCCGCCAAGCGTTCGTGCCGCCCAAAGGGTTCGTGCTGGTGAGTGCCGACTACTCGCAAATCGAGCTGCGCGTGCTGGCTCACTTGTCACAAGATCCGGTGTTGCTCGACGCCTTCCGCACGGGCCAAGACATTCACACGCGGACCGCGCTCGAGATCTTCGAGCTGCGCGAAGAAGAGCTCACGCGTGAACATCGCACTCGCGCCAAAGCCGTGAACTTCGGGGTGATCTACGGTCAGGGCGACAGCGGACTCAGCAAATCTCTGGGCATCGCGCGCGCCGAGGCCTCGAGCTTCATCGCCGCGTATTTCAGGCGCTACGAGGGCGTGCGCCGATTCATGAACGAAACCCTGGAGCGCGCGCGCGCTGGCGAAGCCGTACGAAGCCTGCTCGGGCGACGCCGCTTGCTGCCGACCATTCGCAGCGCCAACCGCGCCGAGCGCTTGGCCGCCGAGCGCATCGCCATGAACATGCCGATTCAGGGCACCGCCGCGGATCTACTGAAGCTCGCCATGCTAGCCCTCAAGGACCCGCCCACCCCGGGCGCGCGCATGACGCTGAGCGTGCACGACGAACTCGTGTTCGAAGTGCCGGAAGCCGAAGTCCCGGAAGCCGAGGCCAAGATCAAGGCCGCCATGGAAAACGTCTATGAGCTCGCCGTCCCTCTCACGGTCGAGGTCGGCCATGGCCCCAACTGGAACGACGCCCACTAGCAGGTCTGTCCCTGAATTCAGGTCCTCCCGTAAACGTGCCCGTCTATGGACCCCGCAGAAGTTTCAGATAAAAAAGCGGGCAGTTTCGTGAAGTGAGACGAGTAGTATTGCAGGCGGGGTGCTCAGCTGCATCACTTCGTCTGTTTCTAACCGAGGAGTGGGCAAACGACAGAGACCGATGTGCAATAGCGGGGGTCCCGGATGACGTGAGACATCGCGAAAAGTGGCGAATCGCGTTGGCAGAGATCGATCGTCTCTGCCAGGTCCTGGTGTCGGCGACACTGGCCCGCGACGACATTCCCGCTACGGTCGGAGGGACTGCTGTGGACGGGCGGCATTCTTTCTACGCAGGGCGTGTACCCGTTACCGCGCGCATGACGTACCCGCGAGCAAGCGCTGTCGGACGACCGCGAACTCGCGGCGTGCCCAGCGAGCACGCCAGCTCGGCTGCGAAGCGAATAGCGGCGATCGGTGCTCGAGCCTTTCGCCGTGTCACCTGGACACGCGGGACCAAAGGACCGCTACGAGCAGACTTCGCGGCAGTCCGAGTCCGGGTTGGCGACGGTCCTGCAGCAAAAGATGGCGTTCACCTACCCGGCGACGAAGTTTGGCTCATCGCGGAAAAGCGAACCGACGAGATTCGGTACTATCTGAGCAACTTACCCAGGAACACACCGTTCAGGACACTCGCAGCCAGCATCAAGGCACGTTGGGCCTGCGAACAGGCGCATCAGCAGATGAAGGAAGAGCTCGGCCTCAAACATTTCGAAGGTCGCTCATGGCATGGGCTACATCACCATGCCGTGCTCACGATGGTCGCCTTCGCGTTTCTGCAGCACGTTAGGATCCGCGAAAATAAAGCGTAGGCGCAGCGAGCCGACAACGCGAATCTCATTGCCGGCGATCCGTCGGATGCTGGTCGCGAAGCTCGCTGCGCCGATTTCCTGCCCTCACTGCCGGGGGGCCGTACGCCCGCTCGTGCCCATCTGAAAAACTGTCGGAGTAGTGCTAGCAGGTCATGGCTCCAGCAGGCGCCGGAGCGCCCTCAGCAGGTCGGGCGGACTGAATGGCTTCTGCAAGAAGTTCACGCCCGACTCGAGCACACCACCGCGTACGAAGGTGTCCTCAGAATAGCCAGATATGTACAGGATGCGGAGCTTCGGCCAGAGTGCCGCTAGCCGCTTGCCCACCTCCCAGCCGTTGACGCCAGGCATGACGGCATCAGTGATCAAAATGTCGAACGGGCCTTGTGCGTTCGCGATGCGCACGCCTTCCTCGCCGGTGCTGGCGACGACCACGCGATAGCCCGCGAGCGTCAGCGCGCGTTCGATCACGCTGCGTACAGCGGGTTCGTCCTCGACCAACAGCACGCTTTCGCTGAGCGACGGCGGCGCGGGCGTGACGGGCCTGAGCTCCTCCGCCTCGCGAGCTTCGATACGCGGCAAGTACACGACAAAGGTGCTGCCCTGTCCGAGCACGCTGTGCACGCTGATGTCTCCTCCGCTCTGCTTGACGATGCCGTAGCAGGTCGCAAGTCCCAGACCCGTGCCTCCCTCGCGGGTCGTGAAGAATGGCTCGAACACGTGCGGCAAAGCGTCCGCTGCGATCCCACCGCCCGTGTCGGAGACGACGATGCGCACGTACCATCCAGGCGCCAGGTCGAGCTGCCCTCGAGCCTCTTCCTGACCCAGCTCGACATCGTTCGTCTCCACCCTCAGCTTGCCACCGTTGGGCATACTGTCTCGGGCGTTGGTCACTAAGTTGAGCACCACTTGCTCGAGCTGACTTGGGTCCACTCGCACGCAGGCGCAGGTCGCGAGCTCGATCGTGAGCGCGATGCGCGCACCCAGCAGCCCGCGCAGCAGACCGTTCAATCGACCAATCAGCGCGTTCGGGTCGATCACCTTGGGCTCGATCACTTGCCGGCGCGCGAACGCGAGGAGTTGCGCAGTGAGCGCCGCGCTGCGCTCAGCCACGACGCGAATCTCCGTCAACAGTGGCGCTGCCGCGTCGGTCGACGGCGCCTGGCCCGCCAGCTCGACATTGCCCAAAATCGCCGTGAGCATGTTGTTGAAATCATGGGCGACTCCACCCGCGAGGCGGCCAATGCTCTCGAGCTTTTGTGCCTCGAGCAAGCGCGCCTCGAGCAGCCGGCGATGGGTGATGTCCTGCACGCTGCCCACCATGCGAAGCAGCTTCCCCGCGTGATCGAGGACGGCCGTGCCGGAGCCGGAAACCCAACGCAGTTCGCCGTCGGGCCGAACGATGCGATGCTCGATCGGGCCGTAGCGTCCTGTACGCATCGCCGCCCCCAGCGCCTCTGACACGCGCGAGCGATCGCCCTCGTGGATGCATGCCGCCATCAATGCCTCCAAATTGGGCGAAGGCGCGTCCTGGGGAGCACCGAAGATGCGACGCGTCGTTTCATCCCAAGTACCTCCGCCATCGGCATTCATGGTCCAGATCCCGAGACCGGTGGCGTCGAGCGCGACCTGCAGCAGCGTGCGATTCTCCTCGAGCGCTGTCACATCGGTGCCGATGGTCACCAGCGACGTGACCTTGCCGTTTTCCAGCACCGGGCTGATGCGCGAGAGGTAGTGCCCCACGCGGTCCACACCGGTGCTGCCGATGGTCTCGTACTGCTGCACCGTGGCGGTCTCGCAGGCTTTGGCCCTCGCTTGCTGGGCGCGTTCGCGAAAATCCGGCGGAACGTAGTTGTCCATCGATACGCCCAGGACGTCGTCCATCTGAAGGCCGGGAGCCAGCCGATTGACGTACAGAAATTTGCCGTCGAGGGAGATGCGCGTGATGAAATCCGGCGCGCTCTCGAGCATCAGCTTGAGAGTACTCACCTCGTCTTCCAACGCGCGGATACGGTCGTCCTTTGAATCGGTCATACGTCCCGGCACCTCTCGCTTGCCAACCAGACTAGCCTAGACCGCAGGACGTGCCGGCGTTTTTCGACGCGCTCTGGGTGCGCTGGCGCTCATGCCCGCCGCGTGCTCTTGGCCCGGGGCGAAGGGCGACGTTCCTCACCCCGAGCGAGCTCGACGAACGCGGAGAGGTAGTCGATCTCCGTATCGGCGACGCGCAGCCCCAGAAAGATTTGCTTCTGGATGCCATGCCGACCAAGCCGGACCGGGACGACGCGCATTTGACGCTGATACTCGCTGACCAGCCACTTCGGCAGCGCCGCCACACCCCGTCCGCTGGCGACCATTTGCAGCATGATGTCGGTCGTTTCGATGCTTTTGTGTTTTTTTGGCACGCAGCCCGCGGGCAGTAAGAATTGGCTATAAACGTCGAGCCGCTCGATCTCGACGGGATAGGTGATCAGGGTCTCCTGCTCGAGCTCTGCCGGGCTGACGTAGGCGCGCCCGGCGAAGGAATGCGCTTTCGCGACGACCAACACCTGCTCGTAGTCGAACACCGGTTCGAAGTGCAGTCCCTTGCGGCGCAAAGGATCGGGCGTGACCAGCATGTCGATTTCGTGGCCGAACAGCGCTCCGATGCCGCCGAACTGAAAGCGCTGCTTCACGTCGAGATCCACGTCTGGAAATGCGTGCAAGTAGGGCTCTACGATTTTGAGCAACCACTGGTAGCACGGGTGACACTCCATGCCGATGCGCAGCGTGCCTCGCTCGCCGCTCGCGAACTGTGCAAGGACTCGTTCGGCGTGCTCGATCTGCGGCAGGAGCCGCTTCGAGAGCGCCATCAAGTAGCGACCGGCGTTGGTCAAACGCAAACCCCTGCCCTCGCGCTCCCAAATCGGGGTCCCCAGCTGTTGCTCGAGCTTGCGCACGGTGTGGCTGAGCGCCGATTGCGTGAGACCGAGGCTCTTTGCCGCCGCCGTGAGTGAGCCTCGTTGCTCGACTTCGCGCAGCAGGCGTAGATGAACGCGTTCGAGGGTTTCCATTCATGAATCCAATTCATCGTGGCATGAGTAATGACCATTATTCCTCATGGCTCAGGAACGCTAGGTTTCATCGTCAATACCTGCAAGGAGGCTCAATCGATGGCTCGGACGCACAATCTCGGTTTTCCCCGCATCGGCGCGCAGCGCGAGCTCAAGTTTGCTGAAGAAAAGCATTGGAAGGGCCTGCTGAGTCACGCCGAGCTCGAGCAACTCGCCGCCGACTTGCGTCGGCAGAGCTGGCAACGCCAGGCCGGCTTGAACCTGGTCCCGGTCGGTGACTTTTCCTTCTACGACCAAGTACTGGACGCGAGCGTTTTACTCGGAAACGTTCCTGCGCGTGCTCTGGCTGTGAATTCGCAGCCGCTCGACACCTACTTCCGAGTCGCGCGTGGTCGCGCTGCGGGTGATGTCGGCGCCGGTGTTGCGGCCAGCGAGATGACCAAGTGGTTCGATACCAACTATCACTACATCGTGCCGGAGCTTTCCGCCGAGACATCGTTTCGACTCGATGCCTCGCGGCTGCTCGCGCAACTGGCTGAGGCTCGCCAACAAGGTCTCGCTTTCAAGCCCGTCGTGATCGGGCCCGTGACCTACTTGTGGCTAGGCAAGACGAAGGACGGCTCGGATCGGCTCTCACTATTGCCCCAGCTTTTGCCGGTCTATCGCGAACTCTCGAGCTTGCTGGCGCGTGAGGGCGCGGATTGGGTGCAGCTCGACGAGCCCGCGCTCGTGACCGAACTTTCGGCCGATTGGCAGCAGGCCTACCGGACCGCCTACGAGGCGCTCGAAGGCGCAGGTAGCAAGCTGCTGCTCGCCACCTATTTCGGTCGTCTGGGCGAAAATTTGGAGCTGGCGACCAGGCTCCCGGTCGACGGCATTCACCTGGACGCAGTCGCCGCTCGCGGCGAGGTCGAGCGCTTGCTCGGCGCACTGCCAGAAGGGCGCGTGCTCTCCCTCGGCGTGGTGAGCGGCCGCAATATTTGGAAGGCCGATCTCGCCAAGGTCTTGGACTATCTGGAACCCATTCAGCAAAAGCTCGGCGATCGCCTATGGATCGCGCCGTCCTGCTCGCTGTTGCACGTGCCGGTCGACCTGACGAGCGAGAAGAAGCTGGACCCAGAGCTCTTGTCTTGGCTGGCGTTTGCTCAGCAAAAGCTGGAAGAAGTACGGCTGCTCGGTGCTGCGCTCAACCAGGGGCGCGAGGCAGTGACAGACGCCTTGGCCGAGAATGCACGCAGCTTGGACAGCCGCCGCAACTCGAGTCGAGTCAACAATCCGCGCGTGAAGACGTCGGTCGCGAGCCTTTCGCAGAGCCTGGGCAACCGAAAATCTCCCTACTCCGCACGAGCCGCCGTCCAGGCACGCGCCTTCAACCTCCCCCAATTTCCGACCACGACCATCGGCTCCTTTCCGCAAACGGCGCAAATCCGCAAGGCGCGTAGCGAATTCCGCGCAGGCAGGCTCGACTTCAGCGCCTACCAGGCGCAAATGCATCGGGAAATCGAGCGCGCCGTGCGCGAGCAAGAGCAGTTGGGGCTGGACGTGCTCGTGCACGGCGAGGCCGAGCGCAACGACATGGTCGAATACTTCGGCGAGCAACTAGACGGCTACGCTTTCAGCGAGTTCGGTTGGGTTCAATCGTACGGCTCACGCTGCGTCAAGCCGCCGATCTTGTTCGGCGACATCAGCCGTCCCAAGCCGATGACCGTGGACTGGATCCGCTACGCGCAGTCCCTCACTCAAAAACCAATGAAGGGCATGTTGACCGGACCGGTCACGATCCTCAATTGGTCGTTCGAGCGCGACGACCAGCCGCGCTCGGTCTCCTGCTATCAGCTCGCCCTGGCGATCCGCCAAGAGGTCCAAGATCTCGAGCGAGCAGGCGTGCGCATCATTCAGATTGACGAGGCCGCCCTGCGCGAGGGGCTACCGCTCCGCCGCGCGGAGTGGCAAGAGTACTTGAACTGGGCGGTCAATTCCTTCCGTATCTCTGCTGCTGGAGTCGCCGACGAGACGCAGATCCATACGCACATGTGCTACTCGGAGTTCAACGACATCATAGAAGCGATTGCCGCAATGGATGCGGACGTCATCACGATCGAGACTTCGCGCTCGAATATGGAGCTTTTGGACACTTTCGATCACTTCGAATATCCGAACGAGATCGGCCCGGGTGTCTACGATATCCACTCACCCAACGTGCCGAGCGAGCAGCAGATCGTCGAGCTGATGAGCAAGGCTGCCAAGCGTGTTCCCGCCGACCGGCTGTGGGTCAATCCCGATTGCGGGCTCAAGACTCGCAATTGGGAAGAAGTGCTGCCCGCGCTTCAGAACATGGTAGCCGCCGCTCGCCGACTGCGCGAGATGTACCCCGGCCGCGCTACGAGTTGAGCCGGCGCCCCTGCCCGCGCGCGACGCTGCCCGCATCTGTCGCCTGTCCTGGTCAGGGACGACACGGGCGGTTTGCGTCACGCGCCAGCTCGACGAACGCCGCAACGTAGTCGATGCCGACGTCAGCGTCGCGCACGCCCACGAAGATCTGCTTGAAAATCCCGCCCCGGCCGAGGCGAACATCGACGATGCTCATCTGCGGGGCGTACTCCTTGACCAGCCAGCGCGGAAGCGCGGCCACGCCGCGACCACTGGCTACCAACTGCACCATGATGTCGGTGTTCTCGACCGTCTTTTGTCGCTCCGGAGCCACACCCGCGGGCAGCAGGAATTGAGTGTAGATGTCGAGTCGGTCCGTGGACACCGGATAGGTGATGAGGACTTCGCCTTTCAGTTGCTGCGGCTCGGCATGCGGAGCGTCCGCGAGCGCGTGTCCCTGTGCCACGGCCAACACCAGCTCGTAGTCGAACACCGGCTCGAAGCTGAGGCCTGGCTTGAACAGTGGGTCAGGAGTCACCAACAAATCGATCTCGTACCCGCCCAACGCCGCGATCCCGTCGAATTGCACCTTCTGCTTGACGTCCACCTCGACGTTCGAAAAGGTGGCAAGAAACGGCGACACGACGTTCAACAACCAGCGGTAGCAGGGGTGGCACTCCATGCCGATGCGCAGCGTCCCTCGCTGCCCGAGCGCCACCTGCCGCAGGCGTTCCTCGGCCCAGTCGAGTTGCGGGAGCACCTGGTTCGCTACCGAAAGCACCTGCTCCCCCGCCTGCGTGAGGCGCAGATGGCGGCCTTCTCGCCTCCAGATCTCGGTGCCCAGCTGCGCCTCGAGCTTCTTGATCGAATGGCTGAGCGCGGATTGAGTCAGGCACAGGATCTCGGCCGCGGCGGTCAGGGAACCATGCTTTTCGACTTCTCGGACGACCACTAGGTGAATGCGTTCAAGCATGCACTATGAAGATTACTCATCGAATACTGAAAACAAAGCGATAGTGTTCATTGATCTAAGCGAGCAAGCTCCGTTCCAGACCGTGTTCAACCTCAACACCACCATTCAAAGTGCTGATCCGGAACTGTTCGCCGCCATCCGCGCCGAGAATCAGCGACAAGAAGATCACATCGAGCTGATCGCTTCGGAGAACTATACATCCCCGGCGGTGATGGAGGCCCAAGGCTCGCGCCTGACCAACAAGTACGCCGAAGGGTACCCCGGCAAGCGCTACTACGGAGGCTGCGAGAACGTGGACGTGGTCGAACAGCTGGCGATCGAGCGCGTCAAGCTGCTGTTTGGCGCTGATTTCGCGAACGTCCAAGCTCATTCCGGGTCTCAGGCAAATCAGGCCGTGTTTTTGGGCCTGCTCCAGCCCGGAGACACGATCATGGGCATGAGCCTGGCCGAGGGCGGTCATCTGACACACGGGATGACCTCGAACATGAGCGGCAAATGGTTCCGCGTCGTCAGTTACGGTCTGAATGCGGCAGAAGAGATTGACTACGAAGCGATGGAACGGCTGGCTCACGAGCACAGACCGAAGCTGCTCATCGCGGGCGCCTCTGCCTACGCGCTGCGCATCGATTTTGCTCGTTTCGCAGCGGTCGCCAAAGCCGTTGGCGCGTATCTGATGGTCGATATGGCCCACTACGCCGGGCTGATCGCAGCCGGGCTGTACCCAAACCCGGTTCCGTTCGCCGACGTGGTCACCTCGACCACTCACAAGAGCCTGCGCGGGCCGCGAGGCGGCTTCATCTTGACGCGTTCGGAAGAGCTCGCGAAGCGCATGAACAGCGCGATCTTTCCGGGGCTTCAGGGTGGACCGTTGATGCAGGTGATCGCCGGCAAAGCCGTGGCCTTCAAGGAGGCCTTGTCGCCCGAATTCCGCAGCTACCAGGCGCAAGTCTTGGAAAATGCTTCTGCCATGGCCGCTACGCTGACGCGACGCGGGTTGCGCATCGTTTCGGGGCGCACCGAAAGCCACCTCATGCTCGTCGACCTCCGGTCGAAGTCTTTGACTGGAAGGGAGGCCGAGGCAGTTCTGGGACGAGCCCACATCACTTGCAACAAGAACGGCATTCCGAACGACCCTCAGAAGCCGATCATCAGCTCCGGAATCCGTTTGGGTTCGCCCGCCATGACCACTCGCGGTTTCAAGGTAGAAGAAGCCATCAGCACCGCGAATTTGATCTCGGACGTACTCGATCGCCCAACGGACGACGCCAACCTCGCGAGAGTGCGCGCCGAGGTCGCAATCCTCACGCGCCGCCATCCCGTTTATGGTCCTGCGGGCAACTAGGCAAGTGGCAAGCTACGCGCTACGTCTCCGCGGCATTCGCGTGCACAGCCATATGGGCGTCAGCGAATCGGAGCGGGCTCGGCCACAGGAGCTCGTCGTTGCCGTGGACTTGGAGCTGGCTGGCGAGCTCTATCCTTGCAAAGACGAGCTGCACGGTGCCGTCGATTATGCGGAGATTGTACGCGCCGCGGACGAGAGCGCCCGAGAACGACCGGACCTGCTGCTCGAGACCTTCGCGCTACGCTTCGCTCGACGCTTGGTCGAGCACTGGCCCGCCGCGCAACGAGTGCGAGTTGGAGTCACCAAGGCGGCGGTGCCAGTGATCCCAGCGACGGACGAGGCGACCGTCGAAGTCACCTTGGGCCAGGCGTTCGCATGAGCTACCCGCTCGGAATGGCCGCTGCGCAGCCGCTGGCGAGGGAGTCATCGACGGCCGAGTTCCGTCCGCGACTGACCTACGCCATCACGCCGCCCAGCCAAACAACGTCGGCGGATCGCAGGCGCGCGATCGCCGCCGCGCAATCTGCGCGCGTGCTGTCCCTGCCCTTGGATGCGCTGCTCGTCTACGACGTCCAGGATGAAGCTGCCCGCAATTGCGATCCGCGTCCGTTTTCATTCGCCCCCAAGGTCGACCCACTGGGCTACGCATTCAACGAGCTGCAAATCGGCAACTTGCCGCGCGTGGTATACCGTGCCGTCGCCGAACAGGGTGAACCGTCCCTGCGTCGTTGGCTCGATGATCTGCAGACGCGCGGCGGCCTCGCGGTCCTCGTCGGTGCTCCTTCCAGTCGTGCGGTCAGCTCGCTGACGTTGCCGCAAGCCTTCTCACTCTGCCGAAGCCACACGCCGGGTCTAGCGTTTGGGGGCGTGGTGATCCCGGAGCGGCATCAAACGTCCGGTGCCGAGGATGCGCGCGTGTGGGTCAAGCATCAGCAAGGCTGCAGCTTCTTCGTGAGCCAAACGGTCTGGTCGGTGAGCGCGACGAAGCGGCTGCTGACCGATCTGCGCCTCCGCGCTGAGCTGGAAGGAGGACGCGCACCGCACCTCCTGTTGACGTTTAGCCCTTGTGGCTCGCCACAAACCTTGGAGTTCCTGGCATGGCTCGGCGTCGCCCTGCCGGACACGCTGAGGCAAGAGCTTCTAGGAGCGAAGGATATGCTCGCGCGCTCCATCGAATTGGCGACCGAAGCGTTCGCCGAAGTGAGCGCTTTCGCTCAGGAACAGGGGCTCGCGGTCGGCTGCAACGTGGAGAGCGTCTCCACGCGATCCGCGGAGGTCGAGGCGGCCGTCGAATTGGTTCACCGCATCGCCCAGCTCGGCCCGCAGCCTTCAGTCGCCAGCAGCAACACCTTTGCGAAAGGCGGCTTTTTCTGAAAATCTGCGGCTGAGTCTGCCAAATCGGGAAAGTGGTGATAGCTTGCGCGGTCTTTTAGCATGAGTTCCGCTGCTAGTTCCACGCGCACGCCGGTTGCGATTTTGGGTGCTGGTCTCACCGGCATGAGCGCGGCGATCGAGCTCGAGCGGCGCGGCATCGGCTATCGAATTTTCGAGAAGCTCGCCCAGCCCGGCGGTCACGCCGTCACGATCGAAGACAATGGCTTTCGCTTCGACCGCACGGGGCACCTCTTGCATTTGAAGAGTGACGCGCTGCGCGCCGAGGTGCTCGACTGGATAGGCCCGGATCACCTGCAAATTCAGCGACGCAGCGTGATTTGGTCGAACGGCGTGTACACGCGCTACCCGTTTCAGGCCAACACCTTCGGCCTGCCACCTCAGGTCGCCTACGACTGCGTACGAGGCTACTTGGACGCACAGCTCGCGCGCGCCGAGAAGGACCAAGCGGAGCCGACGAACTTCGAGGAGTTTTGCCTGTACCATTTCGGTGAGGGCATCAGCCGGCACTTCATGATCCCCTACAATTCGCGGCTATGGGGCGTGCCTCCGCGAGAGATCACCAGCGCTTGGTGCCAGCGCTTCGTGCCCCTCCCGCGGCTAGAAGACGTGATCGCGGGCGCGGTCGGCCTGAACGACCGCGAGCTCGGCTACAATTCGAACTTCATTTATCCGCGCCTGGGGATCGGCCAGCTCGCGCAGGGCATGGCCCGTCGCGTACCGAGGCTCGAGCTCGAGCGAGCACCGCTCCGGATAGAACTACGCGCACGCTGCCTGTGGTTCGAAAACGAGCAGGTACCGTTCGACGTGTTGCTGAGTAGCATTCCGTTGCCCCGATTGCTCGAGCTGATCGACGAAGTCCCCGAACCCGTGCGCCAAGCCGCAGCCAAGCTGCGCTGCTCGCATTTGCACTACTTGGACGTCGCGCTGCGCCGCACATCCGGCAAGGACTATCATTGGGCATACGTGCCGGAGGCCAAGTACCCGTTCTATCGCGTCGGCTGCTATTCGCATTTCTCTGCCGCGCTCGCGCCCCCCGGCAAATCCTCGCTCTATATCGAGCTCGCCGATCGCGCGCCGCCCGAGCTCCCTCGCCTCTTGCCCGAAGTCGCGCGCGGCTTGATCGAGATGGGTATCATCGCTTCGGCCGACGAGATCGAGTTCGCGCGCGCGCGCCGAATCGATTACGCTTACGTAATCTTCGATCACCAATATTTTGCAGCGCTCGACGTGATTCGTCCGTTCCTCGAAGAATCGCGAATCATCTCCAGCGGCCGCTACGGTGAGTGGAACTACTCCGCGATGGAAGACGCGATCCTGTTCGGCAAGGCTGCGGCCGAACGAGCGCTGCAATTTCAGCAGAGTGTTGCATGACCGCGCCCGAAATTTCGATCATCATCCCGATCTACGACGAGGAAGGCATTCTGCATTCGGCGGTCGTCGACCTGCGTGAACGGCTCGCTCCCTTCGGCTGGAACTACGAGATCATTTTGGCCGAGAACGGCTCTCGCGACCGAACCCTGGCCATCGCTGCCGAGCTGGCGGCGAAGTATCCGGAGGTTCGCCATATTTCCGCGGGCGAGCCCAACTACGGCAAGGCCCTTCGTCTGGGGATCTTGGCTGCGCGTGGGGATCTCGTGCTGGCCGACGAGATCGATCTCTGTGACACGGACTTTCATCGCCGCGCGATTGATTTACTGCGCGCCGGCAACGCCGATCTGGTGATCGGCTCCAAGCTGATCGGCGGAGCCGAGGACGAGCGACCGTTCTTTCGTCACGCCGCGAGCTTGGTCTACACCAGCATGCTGCGTGTGTTGCTCGGCTTCCGTGGCACCGATACGCATGGCTTGAAGGGCTTCCGCCGCGCTCTGCTTTTGCCCGTCGCCCAGGCGTGCCTGGTCGAAAAGGACGTCTTCGCCAGTGAATTCGTGATCCGCGCCTACCGTGAACCGTTGCGCGTGCTCGAAATCCCCACCCGTGTGATGGAGAAGCGCCCGCCCACGATCAACTTGATGAAGCGAGTGCCCAACGTGCTGCGTAGTATCGCCAAACTGACCTGGGCAATCCGCGTCCGCGGCTGACTCGGTGGCAGCGCGCGTCCGCGCTACCAATTCTGAACTTGCCAGCCGCGTGCGCGTGCCGCGCGCAGCAGTCTCCGATCGGGATTGACCGCCACCGCCACATCTACCTTTGCCAGCAACGGCAAGTCCGTGATGCTGTCGCTGAAGAAAGTCACTTTGTCGAAGCCGATGCCGTGCTGGTCGAGCAGCGCACCCGCGCGCACGATCTTTCCTTCCCCATAGCAAAGCGGGTCGATCGCTCGGCCCGTGAAGCGACCGTTCTCGACTTCGAGCTCCGAACACACCACGTGATCGATACCGAGTTCACGCGCTACGGGCCACGCGACGTAGGAAGTCGCGGCGGTGACGATTGCCACCAAATCACCGGCTTCCTGGTGGCTCTTCACGAGCTCGCGCCCGCGCGCCTGAATTTCCGGCAGCACATACTGCGGGAACCACTCATCACAGGTCTTGATCAGCCAGCTTTCTTCTTTGCCCGCAAAATCCGCGAGCGCTTTGCGCGCCACACGCGGCGCGTCGATCATGCCCGCGGTGTATTGCAGCACCCACCAGGCAACCTGCAGCGAATCACGCCAGCTGGCCTCGCCCTTCGCGCGCCGGTAGCGCGTGTACAGCCGGGGCGTATCGACCCGTACCAACGTTCGGTCGAGATCGAAAAAGGCAGCGCGGCGCTCGGACATGCGAGAGTCAGCATAGCCCAGAAGTCATCCCTGAAAACCCTGAAGCACGGAACTTGCTCGGATATGAGCATGCTTCGAGCCGACGATTCCCATCTCTCCTGGGCGTTACACGGGCGACCTTCGGCCAACTCGACGACGTATTCGAGATCGGCGGCTACGCCGTGAAAGCGCCTTTGTAAGCGGCGCCCACCGTCCCGGGCGAGAGAATGCTAAGCAAGCGCGCGCATGCTGGTGTTGCCGATCGACGATGTTTTGCCGGAGCTTTCGCGCGCCCTCCGGTCCGCGCGGGCAGTGGTCCTGGAGGCGCCCCCGGGCGCGGGCAAGACCACGCGCGTACCGTGGGCGATACAGAGTTGGCTAGGCGATGCCGAAGTATTGGTCGCCGAGCCGCGGCGCTTGGCCGCGCGCATGGCCGCCAAGCGAGTCGCTGACGAACGCGGGGAAGTGCTGGGTGAACGGATCGGCTACAGCGTGCGCTTCGAGGAGGTGGGCAGCGCACGCACTCGGATTCGTTACGCGACCGAGGGCATCGTGCTGCGTCGCTTGCTCGCCGATCCTACCCTGCGTGGCGTGGGCGCGGTGATTCTCGATGAGTTTCACGAGCGCCACTTGGCGACCGATCTGCTGCTAGTGTTGCTCGATCGCTTGAGTCGTGGCGCGCGACCGGACTTGAAGCTGGTGGTGATGAGCGCCACGCTCGATGCCGAACCCGTGGCGCAATTCTTGGGCGATTGCCCGCGGCTGCGCAGCGAGGGTCGGATGTTCCCGGTCAGCATCGAGTATCTCTCGAAAGCCGACGATCGACCGCTCGAAAAGCAAATCGTGAGCGCGGTGCGGCAAGCAGTGCTGGACGAACCAACCGGCGACGTGCTGGTCTTTTTGCCGGGCGCGGGTGAGATCCGCAAAGCCAAGGCCGCGCTCGAAGCCTTGGCTAACGAGGCGCGGCTGTTGGTTTTGCCGCTGCACGGGGATCTACCGATCGCCGAGCAAGCGCGTGCGGTCGAACCCGCAAATCAACGCAAGGTGGTGCTGGCCACCAACGTGGCTGAGTCATCGGTCACGGTCGATGGCGTGACCGTAGTCGTCGATTCCGGGCTCGCACGCGTGGCCGGTCACTCGCCCTGGAGTGGGCTGCCAACGCTGGCGCTCGAACCGGTCAGCCGCGCGTCGAGCACGCAGCGCGCCGGGCGCGCCGGGCGCACCAAGCCGGGCCGCGTGCTGCGCTTGTACACGAAGGGCGACTACGAGAGCCGCCGCGCTCACGACGCGCCCGAGATCGTACGCAGTGAACTGTCCGAGGCGTTCTTGATTTTGCACGGCGCGGGCGTGCCCGAGCCGGAAAAGCTGCAGTTTCTGGCCGACCCGCCCAAAGCACGCATCGACAGCGCACGCGAGCTGCTCACGCTCCTGGGCGCCTTCGCGCCGGGCGGCGGATTGTCCGAGCTCGGGCGGCGGCTGCTCCGGTTTCCGGTTTCGCCGCGGCTCGGACGTTTGTTGATCGAGGGGGAGCGACGCGGAGTGTCCCAGCAAGCCGCGCTGTGTGCCGCGCTGCTAGGGGAACGTGACATCGTTCAAAACACACGCACGAATTTCGGCGAGAAAAACGCGGGCTTCGGCACGCGCGGTCCGAGTGACGTGCTGGAACGGCTAGAGCGCTTTCGAGAAGCCGAGGACGCGCGCTTCGAAGCCCATCGCTTGCGCAGCTTCGGACTCGACGTCCGCTCCGTGGAGAGCGTACGTCGAGCCGAACGGCAACTGTCTCGCTTGCTGAAAGACGGCGTGGAAGGGCCGGGCAGCATGGACGCCGTCGAGCACGAGCTGCTGCGTTGCTTGCTTTCGGCTTTTCCCGATCGCGTCGCTAGAAGGCGCCGGCGTGGCGAGCGCGAGTTGGTGCTGGCGTCGGGCGGTGTGGCGCGCCTCTCCGAGCAAAGCGTGGCCGTCGATCCCGAATTTTTACTCGCGATCGACGTGGAAGAGCAGCGCGGGGCGTCCTCCAATCAGACGACGGTACGGTTGGCGAGCGCAATCGAGCCCGACTGGCTGTTGGAAGATTTCGAGAGCCGAGTGGTGCTGACTGACGAGCTCGAATGGAACGCGAGCGCCGAGCGCGTCGACCGCGTCGAGAAAATGACGTTCGGCGCGGTCGTGTTCGACGAAGCGCGCGGGGCGGCGCCGCCCTCG
>DATEPG010000176.1:0-3637 GCA_035273265.1 Polyangiaceae bacterium | reverse complement strand
CGTGCCCGTGCCCGTGCCCGCTCCCTCTCTTTCCCGCTCTCTTCATCCCTCAGGAATTGATTGATGGTCACAATTGTGCCCCCCAGCCCACTCAGCCTTCGGCGTCCAAGCTCGGAACCCAGCGCAGACGCGAGCTGCGTTGCGGGATTTCGATCGCCCCACCGTCAGATCGTTGGGAAGAGGGGCAGGAGAGCGGGCACGGGCACGGGCACGGGCACGGGCACGGGCACGGGCACGGGGGCTAGGACTTGATGGACGTGTTGTGCACGAGCTTTGCGCCGTTTTCTCCCGGCTCGAAGAAGTGCACGCGGGACATGTCGAAGAACACGGGCAGAGTTTCGCCTCGTTGTACTTCGGCGTAGGAGTCGATTTGGGCGACGGCGCGGGGGTGGCGGGCGGTGGATAGGTAGACGTCCATCTTGTGGCCGAGTGGCTGCACCAAGGTGACGTTCATGGGCAGCTGATTGTCTTCGGTTTGGAAGCGGGCGTGGGCTTTGTCGGACATGGCTTCTGGGCGGACGCCGAGCACGACCTCTTGGCCGACGCGTGGGCGCAGCTCGAGGCGGGCCCAGTCGGCAATCGGTAGCTTGCCGCTGCCTTCATCGAACCACAGCCTGCCTGCTGCTTCGACCAACCTGCCCGTGAAAAAATTCATCGGGGGGCTCCCAAGGAAGCTTGCCACGAAGCGATTGAGCGGATGATTGTAGATTGAAAGGGCAGAGCCGATTTGCTGGGTGATGCCGTCTTTCATTACGACCACCCGATCGCCCAGGGTCATGGCCTCTTCTTGATCGTGCGTCACGTACACCGTGGTGGCATTCAAGCTCATGGTGATTTGCTTGATTTCGGCCCGCATTTCGACGCGCAGTTTGGCGTCCAAATTCGAAAGTGGCTCGTCGAACAAGAAGCACTTGGGGTCGCGTACGATGGCGCGGCCGAGGGCCACGCGCTGGCGCTGACCCCCTGACAGTGCTTTGGGTTTGCGCTCTAGGAGATGCGTGATCATCAGCACCTTGGCGGCGCGCTGCACCTTTTCATCGATGCTGGCCTTGGGGGTATTTCTGAGCTTCAGCGCGAAGGCCATGTTGTCGTACACGCTCATGTGCGGGTAGAGCGCGTAGCTCTGGAAGACCATGGCGATGTCGCGATCCTTGGGCGCTACCTCGTTGACCACACGGCCGCCGATCGAAATCGTGCCCGAGCTCACCTCTTCGAGGCCGGCGATCATGCGCAAAGTCGTGGACTTGCCGCAGCCAGAGGGGCCGACCAACACCACGAACTCGCGATCCGCGATATCCAGATTGAATCGGTCGACGACCTTGAGGCCGCCTTCGTAGACCTTTACGACATCCTCGAGCACCACTCCTGCCATGGCCGGAATATAGGGGTGATCCAGCCTTCTCGCGTGATCAAAATGTTCAAACCTGGCTCGCAAGGCGCTCGGCGAACGAAGCTTGACTAACGAAGGAGGACCGCATGGCTTCGCTGTCGCGGCCGGCAGCCACTCGGGCAATCGATGCAGACTGGCAAGACCCGGCAGACGCGGCAGACGCGGCAGACGCGGCAGACGCGGACCCGGTCTGGCAATATCGCTTGCGGGCAGAAGACGGCTAGGTATGCTGAAGTTAGTGTCTGGTCGAGTCTTCGCTCTGCTGGCGTTCAGCTGCCTAGCAGCATGCAACACCTACAATGATAGTCTGCTCACGGGGGCGTCCCCAGTGATTCCCGCGGGTGGCGGGGCGGGCAAGAGCGGCGGGGGCGAGTCGAACGGTGTAGCGGGTAGCGGCGATCACGGGGGTGATGTGGGCGCTGCGGGTGATCACGGGCTGGGCGGCGGCGGGCACGCCGGCGAGTCGGGTGCCCACGCGGGCGAAGCCAACTCGGGCAGCGCAGGTAGCACCGGTAGTGCTGGGAATATCGGCTCCGCGGGCATGGGCGGCGCGTCCGGAGTCGCGGGCGGTGCGAGCTCCGCGGGGACGTCTTCTGCCGGGGCCGATCCTGGGCCTGTCGGCGAACAGATCGACGATTTCGAAGATCAAGACGAAGTGATCTTGCGGCTGAGTCTACGCAATGGTCCTTGGTACGTCGTCTCCGACGCCACCACCACGGGTACGGTCGGCCCGTCGATGACCATTGCCCCACTCGCGGCGGCTGACCTTCGTCCGGGCAGCCCGAGCGTCGCTGCCCTGCACCTGACCGCGACTGGCTTTGCGGATTGGGGGGCGGGCGTCGGCGCGGACATGGTCAACCAGATGGCCAAGAAGGTCCCTTATGACGTGTCCGCGTACCGCGCGATCCGTTTCTACGCCAAGATCGGCAGCGGCACGAGCGCGACGGTGAAGGTGCTGCTGCCAAATAGCTATTCGGACGCGGACGGCGGCAAGTGTAGCGATGCCGACACCAAGAAGCGCTGCGGCGATCACCTATTCAAGTCGGTGAGTGGGCTCAAAACGACTTGGGAACTGTACGAGGTCAAGTTCGCCGATCTCACGCAGCAAGCCTTCGGCCTACCGCAAACATCGCCGCTCGATCTCAGCAGCGTTTACAGCGTGCAATTCACGCTGGCGAACAAGCTCCCCGTCGATATCTGGCTGGACGACGTCACGTTCGTGCCCAAGTGACCGAGCAGCGGCCGGTTCAGCGGGTGAAGGCGTAGGACAGCGCGGCGCCCGCGTACGTGGTTGCGACCTTACTCTTGGCCGCATGCACGACGACAAGCGGCTGCACGGGGTTGCCCGCTGCGTCCAAAGCATGAGCTTGCCAAGCGCTGCGCGGCAGCGTCACGCTGATCGGCACGTATTGCGCGAGGGTTGCTCCCGCGCCGGCCGATTGCGCTAGGCCCGACACGCTGAAGAGCAAGCGGCGTGCGCTTTCAATCGGGCCGTCGTCGAGTGAAAGCAGGCTGGCGCAGGCGAAGCCCGGCGCGAAAGCCTGGAATTCGAAGCTCACGCCGCCAAATTCCAGCGCGCTGCTACTGAGCCAACCGCAGACCGCTTTGAGTGCGGGGGCATCGATGCTGAAGCGCGCGTGGCTGCCGTGCGCCTCCCACAGCAGCTCGCCGGTGTCGCTCCCGAGCACGCCGCTCACGCGCAACCCGGGGCCTGCAGTGACCTCGCCAGAGCCTGCGCGGAGCGTGATGCCCAACTGCCGAATGGCGGCCGCAGCCGGGGACACGCCCTGTGCGCTCCACAGGCTCGGCAGAGCGTCCTCTGCGTAGGGTAGGGCACTCGGTTGCTGCGGCACGCTGAGTTCGACCCGGCTCTGGCTAGGGGCGACCAAGGCGCGTCGAAAGGTGGCCGCAGCGCTGGTCAAGAACGCGAGTTTGGCAGGGTGCCCGGCGAGATCGAACACGCCGTTGATACGGTTGGGCTCGTACTCGCGCTTCTGATCGGCGTACGCAAACGCGAACACGGCGTCCCAATCCTGCAAGCCAGCAATGCCGATCAAGAGCGGGAACATCTCGGCCGCGTAGTCGCTCGGCGCCGCCACGGCATATTCGGAGACCACGAAGGGTTTCCCGAATACGCGATGGCTGGCGAGCCTGCCCAAGGTGCTGGCGTCAGGCGCATTGATCTGCGAACGATCTTTGATCGACCAGTCACCGTGAACGTCGATGAAGTCACTGACCTCGGCCTCG
>DATEPG010000175.1:0-12490 GCA_035273265.1 Polyangiaceae bacterium | reverse complement strand
CCCACCGCCTCAGGGTCCCAACAAACCGACCCCTCGCAGGAGAAGCTACAGGCTTCGTTGACCGTACCGTGGGGGGAGGGCGTGAATGCCGTACACACCTTGCTCACACCAGTGGGATCCTGCGGCGACGCAGCGCAATAGGAGTTTTCTTGCCAGGAACACTCCCTGCCGTTGCCGCTGCAAGACGCACCGAGCGGCAACTTGCCGGTGAATATTTCAGTACAGGCTTTGATGGAACCGAGCAATCGCGTGTCGCCGCACTGCAGACGCCCAGGCATGGCCGCGAGGCAATCACCCGCGGCCTGTTCGTTGAAGTTGACCTTGGCCTGATCGAAGCTTCCAGACAAGGTCGTGGCGCGTGCTGTCTCGGTCGCGACGCAGTTCGTGGCGTCGAAGTTGAAACTAGATTTACTGCAACAACCCGCCACGCTATCGCAAATTGCTTGGGCATACTTTGCTGGAAAATCTGCCCGCGCTACTGGCTCCGCGCCGTCCGAGCTGCAACCCACTAGCGACACACCCAGCACCCCTACCGCAAACCAAGACAAGAATCTCACCACCACCGGTCAACCTCCAAAATCGAGACGTCAACCTTCGGGTATATGTCTAAAGCGTCTGCCGCCGCAAGCGCGCGTGGTCCCGAGTGGGAGCCGTGCAGCTCACTCGGCGGATCGAACACGCGCAAAGTACTGCTGTACCACTTGGAGACGGTGTTGGCGTTCGGCTGCCGTCCCATCTTTCCTTGGCACTCGGGGGATCCTTGGCACTCAGGGTTCCCGCTAGCGCATCTGCCAAACAGCGCTAGCGGGGCCGCTCGTTTCGAATCAGAGCGCGTACAAGAACGCTCGCAGATCGAGCTTCTCGCGAGACGTCAGCCCGGTACCCAGGATCAGATTGAAGAACTCAATCGTATCGTCGATGGTGAGCAGGCGGCCGTCGTGAAAGTAGGGCGGCGAATCCTTGAGACCACGCAGAGTCAAAGTCTTGATCGGGCCCTCGGCCGTCGCCAGAATGCCGTTGATGATTCGATCTTCGAAGAACCGCCCGAGTTCCAGATCGTGCATCAAGTTGTCGGTGTAGTAGGGCGCCGTATGGCAAGTGCTGCACTTGCCCTTGCCGAAGAAGACGTCCTGACCCCGGAGCTCCTCGGCGGTTGCCTTGTACGGGTCGAGCTTGCCGTCGAGACCGAGCTTTTCAGCGGGCGGAAAATCGAGGATCTTCTGGAACTCCGCCATGTGCTGAACCTGAAGGCCGCGGTCCAGTGGGTTTACGCCCTTCTTCGTGGCGAGCACCGGATCGCCGTCGAAATACGCCGCACGCTGTTCGAACTCGGTGAAGTCCTCGACGCTCATGAGCGCACGTTGCGAGCCGAACAGGCGCTGAATATTGGTGCCGCGCAGCGAGATCGTATCGATGCGATGGCGCTGTTCCTGCGGCCTAATGTCACCGACGAGGTGCGTCGCGCCGTTCGTGTGACCGTTGATGTGGCAGTCGAAGCAAGCGACGCCGAGACTCGGTCGATCCGAGCGACGGTCGTCGATGTTATTGAATTGTTGTTGCGGGAACGGCGTCGTGAGCAAGCGCAGGCCGTCGAGCTGCTTTGGGTTCAAGAGGCACTTGAACAGCTCGTAATAGTTGTCCGTCGTGACCAATTGGCCCTGCGAGACATCGCCCTTGTTCGGTTGCGTGGTCAGGAAGATGGCCGGCGGGAACTCAGGCAGAAATAGTTCCGGCAAGTCGAAGTCCAGATCGAAACGCGTCAAATTTCGACCGGTTTGCCTGGCCAATTCGTCGATCGTCGACTGCGGAAAGAGCATGCCGCCTTCGGGCTGTTTCGGGTGAGGCAGCGGGAAGAACCCGAACGGGAACAAATCTCGAGCCTTGATCTGCTCGGGGGTCAGGGAGTTGAGCTCCGACCAACTGATGCCAGGCAAAAGGACACGCACCCCTTGCTGCACGGGCTTACCACGCGACATCAGCACGCCCGGAGCGGGCTGATCGCTCAAGTCGTAGCGCGCCGATAGAAGTTCGGATTGCCGCTGCTCGACCACCGGCTTCTCGGCGATTTTCGCCGCTCTCATGGCTTCGAAGTCGATGTGCTGATCGCCGCCACCGTTCTGATCGCCGCAGCTCGCGGGCGGCGGCGGGCTATTGGGCGGTGAATCCGGAAAGTCGTCGCGTGTGCCGGGTGGCGCATTGGCGGGCTGCCCGATCGAGCTAGGCCCTTTCGCACCCTCACCGCAACCGATTGCCAACACTATCGCCAGAGCATGGGTCCATCGAGACATGCGTGATCCCTCTCGCTGTTGTCCCAAAGCGGGAGCGAGCCGCTCTGCAACATGCGCGCCCGAGAACAAGGGATCACGCTTCGTACGAATATCACCCGCAAAGTCGCAGACTCGATGCGTGTCGCGTTGCCACAGCGTGACTTCTTACCCGGATCAAAGCCGCCACACGCACTATCCACCGCCGCGGTGAATCCATAGTCCACACTCGCATGGTCGAATATCGCCACTGACCAGGAGGCCGAGTTCGAAGCAACTAGCGGACCGCTTTCCGCCACTCGGGCGCGCACTAGCGAATACCGCCACCGCTCGCTCGGCTTCAGGGCGCTTCGAGCCAGCCGATATCAGGTGCGCTGCCGTTGTACAGGCCTGCAGCGGATTGATTGCGATCCACGCTCAGATTGAAGCCCTTGTTGATGGCAGGGCTGCCGACCTTGAGCGCGAAGTCGAAGTTGCTCGCGTCGTTGAACAGCGGATCCCCGATGAGCGAGGTCGCATCCAGAGTACCCACGCTACGATGTCCGGACGTGTTGTTGAAATATTGATTGTGGTCGAGCTTGGAGAACGCGCTGTCGGGTCCCAGCACGCCGTAGGTATCGGCGCCCATGAAGATGTTGTTGCGGGCATCGACCAGCGTGGCCGCTCCGACGTTCAATCCTGCATAAACGCTGTCGACGATGGTGCTATGCCAGACCGTGACTCCCGTGACGCTGCCGAGTCCGATGCCATCCCCACCGCCGATGCTCACGTTGGCGAGGAGATAGGCGCCGTTGGCGCCGTCCTTGATCGAGTAGTTCGTAGCGAGCGACGCCGCGACGTCGTTGCCCAGGAGCCGAGCGTTCCTGCCATAGATCTCGAGGCCCGCGGCGGCGCTGAAAGTGATCAGACAGCCGGACACGACGGCTCCGTCGCCATACACGACCGCGGCTTTTTGATTGTCGTGCAGATAACTATCGATGAGCTGATTGCCAGTGCTCGAGCTCGACGCAAATAGCACCGGCTGGCCCTTGCAATGGTGGATCTCCAGCGACTCGATGCGGACGTTCGAAGTGGTCACGGACAAACAAGCGCTCGTCGAGGCGTTCGACGTACCATCCAGGACGACTGCGCCCGTGATGTCGAGGGTCTCTTGCACGGTCGGTAGCGGCGCCACCAGGCCAATGGTGGCGACCGCAGCGTTGAAGGTGATGGACTGGTATCCGGGCGTCAGGTTGGCAAAGGCGATCGCTTCGCGCAGCGAAAAACCAGTCTTGCCCGGGCTGCTGGGAGTCGCGCCCGCGTCCGATTCGTCCGCCGCGGTCGTGACCACGAGATTGACCAAGCTGCCGCCGCCACCCGTGCCAGCGCTGCCCCCGCTCGAGCCTCCAGAGCCGCTTCGGCCACCGGAGCCGCTCGTGCCTCCAGAGCCGCTTCGGCCCCCGGAACCGCTCGTGCCTCCAGAGCCGCTCGTGCCTCCAGAACCGCTTCGACCACCGGAGCCGCTCGTGCCTCCGGAATCGTTGGTTCCTCCGCTGCCGCCGTCGTCTGCGGGCGCGCCGGCGGAATCCTCCATGCCCGCCATCCCAGCGCTGGTTCCGCCGGACTCGGAGCCCGCTCCATCAGGCAAACCGGCGCTTCCGCCACCGGCAGTCGCTTGGCCGCCGTCACCGCCGGAGCTCGCCCCAACGTCCGCAGCAACCGACTCGTAGCCGAAACGACACGCTTCGAGAGCAAGGGCGAGAACGAGGCCAAGAGCAGCGACCGGCAATAGTCGCCGCAGAGCGCGCGGCATAGTCCGACGAGTGTTGCCTGCCTCGTGCGAGGTCGCAACGATAAACGCGGGCTCTCGCTACGCCCGGATTGCGCTCTTACATGTGTGCCGCGTGTACGTGTGTTGTTGGCTAGCGAGATCAACGCGGCCTTGGATGTAAGTTCGACGCTCACTGCTCTCATGCGTCGTGTGTGCGTGTGCGACGGCGTGCTCGTTGCAAGCCAATGCTTCGGCGCCTCGTTGACCGTGTATACTAGCGAGGTTGAGAATGGTGTCGGTAACTCGGCAGACCGGCACGCGGTCGCCTGCGGTGTCTTCGCTTTTAGTAACGAGCGTCATACTGAGTACATTGCTCGGCAGCTCGATCACGCGCGCTCAAGAGGACGAACTGCCCGCGTCCGATGCCCTGCCCGGCATCTATCGCGTCGGCGTTGCTCGCACGGCGCCCGCAGCCATCGCTGGCACGCTCGGCTATGGCTTCACGGAAGCGCAGAACACCGACGACGGCGCGCACCACCGGCTCTCGTTGCGAGCGGCGGCCGCGATGCCCGTCGTCAACTGGCTCAGTGTTGGCGCCGTGGTCGACGGCCGCTACGACAAGCACCCGGACGACAGCGGCGGGATCGCGGACACTGCGCTTCAAGCCCGCGCATCCACTGCGCTCGGCAACTGGCAGCTCGGCGCCGGCGTTCTCGGCCGGCTACCGGGCGCCGAGAGCTTCGGCGCGATGGCGCGCAGCGCATCCGTCGAAGGCCAAGCATTGTTGTCGACGACCGTCGGCCGCGTCCGTTTCGCAAGCTTGGGCGGATATCGATTCAACAACGGTGGGGCCGCCGGGAGCGACCCGGCGCGCCTTTCCTCGGGCGACCGCTTAGCGCTGGGGTTGAGTGAATTCGACGCGGTGCTACTCGGTCTGGGCGCCGGCATCCGGGTGGGAAAGAACGAACTTTTGGGTGAGGTGTCGGCCGACGTGCTCGTGGGCAGTGACGCGCCGCCCTTGTCCCAGTCTCCGCTGCGCGTGGCCGCGGGCGTGCGTCGCGCCGTCGCGCGTGGCCTCAGTTTGGAGCTGTTGGCGGTCGGTTCGCTCAGTGCGCAGCCCAACCTGGCGGCGGATGCGCCGCTGGTGCCGAACGAGCCACGGCTCGGCGTCTTCGCCAGTATTCGCTATCAATTCCTGCCACAGCCAGCTCCTCCCCCAGCAAAGCCAATCCCGCCGCCAGCTCCCCCACTCCAACCGCTCAGCTCGCGGCTCGAGGTGACGGTCAACGATGACCAAGGAGCCCCAGTGACGAACCCGACGGTGTTCGTCACTGCCGCTGGCGAACGGCGCACTCTCGACTGCAACACGTCCGGTCAGTGCTCGCTCGAGGACGCTCCCATCGGCGAACTCGTCGTTCACGTCGAAGCACCGGAGTGCGAGCCCGCCAAACGGCCCGTCACGATACAGGCGGGCGCTCCCACGCAGCTCGAGGTGCGACTCGTGGCAGTGCCGCCGCCCAGTCAGCTGCGAGGCGTGATCCGCAGCCTCGACGGCAAGGCGATCACCGTGCGCGTTCGCGTCGAGCCCGTGGGTACGGACGCAGTCGTCGACGACAAAGGCAGCTTCCAGCTCGATTTGCCGCCGGGCAGCTACGACGTCGTGATCGAGGCCAGCGACTACGTCACGCAACATCGCCGTGTGCAAGTGGAGCCGAAGGGCGTCGTGGTCTTGAATGTCGACCTGGCGAGGAAGCGGTGACCACCCGTGCCCGCGGCCGAGCCGCGCACCCCGTACGGCCTTGGTTGGCCGTGCTCGTTCTCGCCTTGCTGATTCTTGGCTGTCGCTCGCGGGAAAACGTGGTCGCGACTTTGCGTGGCTTCGTGGGCCAGGTCACGCGCGATCACCAGGCGTCGGTGGGCAGCTGGGAGGGGGCAAGTGTCGGAGCTACCTTCGTCGTGGGCGAGGCCGTCCGCACTCGTGCTCACTCGACGGCGGCGATCGAGCTCGCGAGCTCGCACCAGCTATCGCTCGAGCCCGAAACGCTGATTCGATTCTTGGCGCGCCCGTCCGACCCGAAGCGCACGCGCGTTGCGCTCGAGATGGGGGAAGTAACGATCGCTGCTGCGTCCAACGCGCTCGAGCTCGAAACGAACCTCGGCACACTGCGACTCGAGGCTCACGGGAGCGCACGGCTCGTCAAAGACGGCGATGCGATGCGCCTGCAGGTGACGATTGGTTCGGCCGAGCTCGACCGCGGCGGCCGACATCTGGAGCTGCGGGTCGGGGACGCCGTGGTGCTCTCCGAGAAGGGTGAGCTGAGTCGAGTGCCCGCGGGGCAAGCATCCCAGGCCGCCCCGCCCGCCGCTTCCTCGTCCGCCGCCGCGCTCGCGCCCGGAGCTCCGGTCTCGGGCGCGATCCCGTCCGCGCTGGGTAAGGCTGGAGCGTTCGAACGCGGGCTCGAGCGGGTCGACCTCTCGATTACCGTCGGCGAGTCGATCATCATTCACGATCCACGGCCACCCACCGCCGTTGGTGTGCTCGCGGGCGGGCGCTGCAGCGGCGGCGCGCTGTTGAGCGTCGCAGGCACTCGCGCTCGTGCTGAAGAGCGAGTGGGAGAAGAGCGCATCGGCGTGGCACTCACCAGCGGCGCGCATCGCTACGTGGTCCACTGCCTGCGTGAAGGAGGGGAACGAGGCGACAAGGTCGGACAGGGGACAATTTCAATCGTTCCAGACTCGGGCTTACGGCGACTCGCCTCTTCGGCACCACTGACCAACGTGGACACGGACGGACGGCGCTACACAGTGCTCTACCAGAGCCTGCAACCGAGGATAGCGATTCAGTGGCCGAACGCGCCGCCTGCTTCGAGCTATATTCTCCGCGTCAGCTCTCCCCAGGGCACCAAGACGCTGACCACCAGCAGCCCTCGCCACTTCTTTGCTTCGGGCGCTCTGGGCGAAGGTCAGCACTCCTTCGACTTTCAAGGCGCTGGCCGCAGTTCGCGGAACACGACCGTCGTCATCCGCTTCGACAATGCCGCGCCCGCAGCCAGCATCACGTCGCCAGCGGATCGCAGCTTCGCCCCAGGCTCGAATGTGGTCGTCTCGGGGACGGCGCAACCCGGCTCGGTCGTGACCGTGGGCGGCGCAACGCTCCAGCAGGACGCTCAGAATCGATTCTCCATGTCCGTCAGCGCACCATCCGACCAGGCACTCGCCATTCGTTTCACCCAGCCGCAACGCGGCGTTCACTATTACCTGAGGCGCAGTGCACTCTAATACCGCATCCGCAGTGGACCTTTCGGGCCGCGTTCTGCTCGGACGCTATCGCATCGCGCGCCCGCTGGCCCGCGGGGGCATGGGGGTCGTTCACCTCGGTCGGATCGAGGGAGCGCAGGGCTTTGCCAAGCCGGTCGTGATCAAGACGATCTTGGCAACGGGGGGCGAGAGCGCGCAACTGTTCGCTCGCGAGGCGCGCATCGTGTCGCAGCTGCAGCACCCGGGCATCGTTGCGGTCATCGACTTTGGCGAAGTCGACGATTCGCACGTGATGATTCTCGAGTACATCCACGGCTTCAACCTTGGACAGTGGATGCGCTACGTGAAGGGCACGCTGGGAGTGATGCCGCTCGCCCACGCCATTCACGTGATCTTGGAGGTGCTCGAGGCACTCGGCTATGCGCACTGCCTCACTCGCGCCGACGGTTCGCCGGCGGGAGTCGTGCACAGAGACATTTCCCCAGGCAACATCCTGATCGATGTACAGGGCCGGGTGAAGCTCGCTGATTTCGGCATCGCGCGCACGGCCGACGACGAGTTTCAAACCAAAGCCGGCATGTTTCGCGGCACGCTCGTCTTCTCGCCCCCTGAGTCGCTGCAGGGCGCGCCCGTCGATGCCCGCAGCGACGAGTACTCGTGCGCGGTCGTGCTGTATCAGATGCTGGCCGGCGCGAATCCCTTCAAGGGCAGCGAGACCGGGCACACCGTGGCTCGCATCCTGCAGCACGTGCCCGAGCGGCTGTCTGCGCTGCGCAACGACGTGCCGCCCGCAATCGAGGCCGCCATCGACAAGGCCATGTCGCGCAACCCCGACCAGCGCTTCTCCACCGTGGCCGAGTTTGCGGAAGCGCTGCGAAGCGGGATGAATTGGTCGGAACGCGACGCGGCCCGCGACTTCGCCGCGCAAATTGCCGAGGATTTCAACGGCGATTTGCCGCAGGCGCTGGGCATCCCGCCGCTCGCAGCCAGAGACGCGGCTTGGCGTGAGGGGCAGGAGACCTCGGACACAGCGCGCGGCGCGCTGAAACCGACGACGCCTTCTCCGTCCGATGCGGTCACCAAGACAGGATCACGCATCAAGCTCGATGCCGCGGCGGCACGCGCACTGCCCGAAGCAGTGCCCCGCTCTCGCAGTTGGGTGATCCTGGTACTCGCCGCCGCCATCGTGCTATCGGCAACACTGCTGGTCGTGTTTCTCAGACCCCACAACGAGCTCCCGCCCGCACCGATCATCGTGGAAAAGCAGTCGGTCAGCGACGATAGGCCGGCTGCAGAGGCTCCGCCGACCGGCGTGGCCGCGGCGATCGGCATCCCGAGTGCGCCGCCGAGCGCACCGCAAGCGAGTTCGCAACTCGCTCCGAAGGCGAGCGCAGGCGCAACCAAGCGAACACTCGCGGGTGCGTTTCAGCAGCGTCAGGGCGCCATTCAGAGCTGTTTCAAACAGAATCCGTCCGCGTTGAGCGACACTCAGCACCTGTCCGTGCGCTTCGACGTGGCCACCAGCGGGCGCGTGGTCTCGGCATCGCTGTCTCCGACCAACGTGGCATCCCAACCGCTCGGCGCCTGCGTCCTGGGCGTGGCCCGCAGCACCAACTTCGGCCCACAGCCGGAAACGATCTCATTTTCCATCCCCATTGCGGCACGCATGGTCCAGCACTGAGACGGCAACTCTGCGCCCCGCGAGCTGCGCTGCAGGCTCGCGATCGCCCCTTCACAAAAGCAAAAGGACCGAGCAGTGAGCTTCTCCGCTCACCACTCGGTCTTTCGGTCGCTCGGGCAACGCTCGTTAGGAGCTCAACCCGGGTGAGCTGCCGGAGCCGCCACGGGCTTGCCGCTCAGCGCGCCTTCGATCTGAGCGGAAATCGCTTCGAAGCTGGTGGGGTTGGCCACGCGTGCGCCGTTGATGAACATGGTGGGCGTGCCATTCACGGCCACGCTCTCACCGAGCTTCATGTCCGAGTCGACGTCGGCAGCGAAGGTCTTGCTGTCGAGCGCCTTCTTGAATGCGGCGAGGTCGAGTCCGGCGTCTTTGGCGATGCCTTCTAGGCCCTCGCGCGTGAGCTTGCTCTGATTCTGGAAGGCCTTGTCGTGGAACTGCCAGAACTTGCCCTGCGCGTTCGCGGCCAGCGAAGCTTCCGCCGCGGCGTGCGCATTTTCGTGCATCGGTAGCGGGAATTGACGGAACACGACGCGCACGCGCGTGCCGTATTTCTCTTTCACTTGATCGACCACGGTGGCCGCGCGTGAGCAGTAAGGGCACTGGAAGTCGGAGAATTCGACGACCGTGACCTTGGCGTCTGCCGGACCGAACGAGGCGCCGCCGTTGGCGATGCTGGCCGCGAGCGCCGGCGCGAGCGGCTGGTTCGCCGCTTCCATCTTCTTCAGGTCAGCGGTGATCTCGGGGATGTGCTCGAGCATCGACTTGCAGCGCGACGCGGGGAAGCTCTTGGTCTGCGTCTTGACCATGTTGCAGGTCTCCGTGGTCGGACCGACCGCCGCGCACAGCTTGCCGACCAAGTCGTCGCAGGGCTTGCTCGCATCGCCCAGCTTCTTCAACGAGTAGGCGATGTCCTTCAAGCCGGCAGTGCAAGCGGCAGGCGAGAGGATCTCGGCGCTGGTGGTCAGTGCCGTACAGCTCTCCGATTCCTTGCCGGCTTTCTCGCACAACGCGGCCGCGTACTTTTGGCACGGACCAGCGGCAGCAGCGGCCACGGCAGCGGAGCCCGACGCAGCGGGGGCGGCCGTCTTGCTCTTGTTGTGCTTCGGCTTGTTGCAGCCGGACGCGAGAGCAACGGCGAATAGCCCGACACCGATGAGCGCGCGAGCTGAGGGGTTCTTCGATAGAAACATGGGATACACCTTTCCGCTCAGCAGGCATGAGCGTCCCCGAGCAGGGCGGGGTAGTAGCAGCTTCGCGGCGGGCCGTCACGGAGTCCAAAGCCCTGCTCGAATGTCCCGTTGACTCGCGGCGGCGCCCGGGAAATGGCTTCGGCCATGAATAAGCGCCTGGCGATGCTGGAAAAGGTCACTGCAACCGCTGCCGCGGACTCGTTCGCGTTCTATTGCCTGGCCATGGAATATCGCAAGGAAGGCCGCGTGGACGACGCCCTGGCCGCGTTCGGAACCCTGCGCACCCGGGACGCCAGCTACCTGCCCATGTACCTGATGGCTGGACAAATGCTCCGCGAGGCGGGCCGCCTGCCCGACGCCGCCAACTGGCTCACGCAGGGCATCGAGCTTGCCACGCAGAAGAACGATTCCAAAGCCTTGGGCGAGCTCGAGACCGAGCTTGCGACCGTGCAAGCGGGCTGAGTCCCCACCCCGCGAACGAGCCCGCGTCGGCGTACCAGCAATGACGCGCGGCTCAGCGCGGTGGGTTCAAGGGATTGTCGATCCCGCGCGGAGCGTCCGACGGCGCTTCGGGCTTCGTGAGTACGGCCTGCACCACGCGCCGTTCGACGAACGAACGCCGGAACAACGGATCGCGAATGTACTCCAGGAGTGAGCGCGCGTAACGAGCGGCGCGCTCACGCATTTCTTCCGCTTGCGGGGAACGCGCCACGCGCAGCGTTTCACAGCCCAAGGCGCGCGTGGCAAGTCCGTACTCGGAACCCTGCAGCGTATCGATCGCGCCCAGCGCGGTCGTGGCGAGCAAGATCCCGGTGTGCTCTTCGCCCATGTCCACGCGGGCGCGCGCCTCGATGGCCATGGCGTAGAAGTGGAACGCGACATAAGCCTGCGCTTCAGCGGCCTGGCGCGCGTCGAAGGCGTGCATCACCGCCCGCGCGTGATCACCTCGTACACGGGCCAAGAGCGCGCGCAGGATCTTCTCGTGCACTGAATCGAAAGCGCTGCCGGTCACCGCGGTCAGCGCGCCGGCGTCGCCGACCAGTGTTTCCGCGCCGTCCACGTCGCCGAAATCGATCAGAATTTCTGCCATGGACAGCAAGGTGTCGGCACGCGAATCGCGGTCGCCGTAGCGCTCGTGCGCGTCGCGGGCGCGACGCAAATAGGCGAGCCCCCGATCGAGATCACCGAGGCTCGCATAGCACTCGCCGATCGTGCTCAGGGTCTTGGCAATTTGGAAGCGCCCACCAATGGCGAGATCGATGCGAATCGCGTCCAAGGCGAGCGCAATGCCGTCTTCGAAGCGACCGAGCACGAGCAACGCGTAGGCGAGTGAATTCTTGGCGCGCGCTTCCATGCGCCGGACCCCGGCCTGCCGGAACACGGCGATGGCTTCGGCCTGCGCTTCCACGGCTTCGTGCACGCGGCCGACGCGCCGCAGCAGCGTACCGCGCAAGCGCAGCGCCTCGGCGCGCAAACGAGCCGGCACGTTGTTGCCGTCGGCCGTGGTCAGCGCGCGGTCGACGGCCGAGAGCGCTCCCTGCATGTCACCGATATCGTGCAGGATTTCGGCCATCAGCGTGCGGGCCTGCACCTCCAGCACCGGCGAATTGGCCTGCGTGGCCACCAACTCGCCACGCCTGACCGAGCTCAGCGCCTTGGACAATTGGCCAGCATCCAGCTCGAACTGTGCCGTGCGCAAAAGGGTAATCGCCGCCCAAACGGCGCTCTTGGCTTGCCGGGCGAGCGCCCGCAATTTGCTCAGGTGGGTGCGCCGTTCGCGCCAGCGACCTTGATTGCGGCAGATGGATTCGAGCGCCTCATGCGCTTCGAGCAGCCGCAGATCGCCTTCCGCAACCAACGCGATCACGCGCCGATAGCAGCGCTTGGCGAGCTGCGTTTGGTAGTTCGCGCGGGCCGCATCGGCCGCCTCCAGGTAGAAACGCGCAGCTTCCTTGCGTGAGTTCCCGCGAGCCAGGTGGCGCGCGACGATGGCGGCGGTCAGGCCCTTGCCGAGTGGCGTGCCCGCCAAGTGCTCGCCGAGCGCGCGATGCATTCGCACGCGGCGCCTGCGATCGAGCGCGCGGTAGGCGACATCGCGGGTCAGCGGATGGCGCACGTCGATCGCGTCTGCCCGCAATTCGCACAAGCCTCGTGCGGCCAAGCGGGTGACGGCCTCCGACGGATCCTCACCGCTGAGCAAGCGCAAGTCGGCGAGCCCGAGCGGGCCACCTGCGACCGCCAGCCACTCGATGACCGACTGCTCCTCCGGCGGCAATTCGTTCAGGCGATCGGCGATTAGCTGTTCGAGCGTAGAGGGCAAAGACAAGCTGGCATCGCCCAGCCGCTC
>DATEPG010000174.1:0-7658 GCA_035273265.1 Polyangiaceae bacterium | reverse complement strand
CAGCTTGCTGCCGGCGAGCAGCCTGCTCGTCGATTGGTGCCCATTTCACATACGCCGATCTCGGACGAGACGGCACGCGCCTTGCTCTGGGCACGCTCAACCAACTCGAATGGAGAGCCCTGGATGATGTCGGTGAAGAACGTGCATGTCGCGTATTTTGTGTTTCTAGCTGCGGCCTTGAGCCCTAGCTGCAAAAAATCTTCGGCAGAGCAAGCGCCGAGCGTTCAAGCCCAACAGACGGCGCCTGCGGCGGTTCCAGAGGCCGACCCCGCGGTGCTCGCTGCGTCGACAGCGAAGACTACGTTCAGCGCTAAATGCGTCGTGTGTCATGGCAGCACCGGGGTCGGCGACGGCCCAGGCGCGGCGGCTTTGACCCCAAAGCCGCGCGCGTTCAGCGATGCAACGTGGCAAGGCGCCATCACGGACGAGCAAATCGCAAAGACGATCATCGAGGGCGGAGCGGCGGTTGGAAAGAGTCCGAGTATGCCCCCCAACCCGGACCTTGCTGACAAGCCCGAGGTGGTCAAGCAGCTCGTGAGCATCGTCAGGGCTTTCAAAAAGGGATAGTCGACACGTCATGCTCAATGCGGTGACGCCCACGGATCGTGGGCGTTCATCTGCAACTCCAAACGAAATAGGAGCTGCTCGAGTCGCCCGCAGACGCGCACGCTTTGCGCGGCGGCGTTGCGGACGCGATGGCCCAATCAAGAGAAGAATTCTCTTAGTAGCTCGCTTTCAGTGCGCTCGTGGGCGCGGAGGCGCGCGATGAGGCCCCAGGTTGGACTCGAAAGCCCGCGGCTCCCGGGAGCCTTCGTTGCAATTTCGCAGAGCGCTCTGACCGTTTCAAGCATGGCACGATGCTCAGCCCTCAGCTCCGCGATCTGCGGAGCAAAAGCCGGCCGATCCTGAACTAGAGCCCCGAAGTACGCATCGGCCTCCTCGGCAGCGAAATGTTCCGATAGCTCCGCAAGGAGCGCGACTAGCAACGGACCCGGCTGCAGATCAGGGGTGAGGTCGGGGTGCTCGGACTCCAGCGTCGTGCACATCGCGCTGATCCGGCCTAGCGTTTCCCCGAGCCGCTCGTGCTCAGTCGCAATGACCGTGATACGTCCGAAAAGCGTTGGTAGTGACGTGGTTGTGGACATAGTTGGGCCTCCTGTTGATCGAGTGGAGGGTGCAAGAACTGCACCCCGACAGCGCTCGCGGTCTACCAGCTTCGGAGCTACTTGCAGCCGCCGGCGGGGCACGGTGCGGGCACGAAGGTCGACTTGCCGTTTGCCATGGTGGCATAAAACGGTTCCGCTGCCCCCTTTGCGAGCTCTTTGCTGCAGCTGTCGTCGATGCAGGTGGCGGGGAAGTTCGCCCCGTCATTTTCATACTTTTGAAACATCCTGAAGTCAGCGCGCTCATACCCCATATAGGAGTCGTGCAAGAAATAGCCGTCCGAGGTGATGGCATACAGATATTCGGCTACGTATCCGTGTGCGTGCTCGATGTGCAGGAATGTGTTGTTCACCGTCCACCACTTGCCGTTGGCAAGCATGACGATTTGGCCTTTATCGATGACAGCGAACCTGAACTCGTCAGCGTCGACGTCTTTTCTGTAGTTGTGCGTGCCGCCGGCGCTTTGATTGTTCTGGAACCAACAATCGCTCGTCGTGTCGAGTAGCCGCGGGTCCTGTTTCTTGGCCGAGTCCGGGATGTTGACCATGTTGACCATCTTGAAGTCGGCCCCGGCCGCCGCGGCCAATTCCTCGCCGCTCTTCAGACCGGGTATGGTCGGCTTGACAGTACCGGTCGCTGCCGTCTTCTCGAACCTTCCGACGAACCCGTTGATGAACCCTGCATCGGAGATGATCGAGCCTTGGTTCGCATCCAGAAATATGTACGGAAACTTCACGGTGCTGCCTGAATTCGGAAGGAACACGAGGGCAATGTTGTTTGAACTGAACCACTGACCGTCTTTGCCATTCATTCTCGCGCTGCCATCGTCCCAGGTCTGAAGATCAAACTTGCCTATCCCCGGCGAACCCGCCTTCCAAGTGGCATCGCTGCCCGTGACCCACCGCGAGTCGCGGTATGAGTTCTCCGGCTCGGTTGTCCCCACCGGGGGGCGGATACTGCACGGCGCAGGGTATCCCGGCGGATATGCCGAGTTGTCCGAGAGGGTCAAACGACACTTGGGGCCGATGCCGTCGATCGAGCGGATGAGGCGCCCGGTTATCTTGTCGCCGGTCGCCTTATCCCGCCGCGTCTTCTGCGTGTGTGTTGCGGGGGTTGGCCCCAAGGGATCAACATCGCCCGGCTTGCACGAGTACTTCGTTTCCCAGGAGTTGAACGCCCATTCTTCGGTGGCGTCTATTTGACTCAACTTGCTCGAGTACTTCTTTGCGGCGTACTCGAACTCGGCCTCGGTCATCATGCGATACGCCTTGCCTGTCTGGTTGGTCAGCTCGCACGCGAATGCCAGGCAGTCGTACCAGGTGCCCTCCGAAAGGCTCACCGCACTCCACATGGCTCTCGACACCTCCGTCTTCATGATGTGATACGGGCTGACCGTGATGTTCTCGACAGCGCTAGTATCGGCATCGCAGGGGCTGGTTTCGCACCCCAAAGTAAAGGTGCCGCCCGGGATGGCCACCATATCGATGGACGCACCGCCTACCGTGTCCGTGAAGTCCCCGTTCGGCGGCAGGGTCGTCGATACAGCGCCGCCCGCACCCGTGCTTCCACCGCTGCCCGTGCGACCACCAACGACCGCGCCCGCGCGCCCGCCGACGCCGCTCTGATCGCCCGCCGAGCCACCGATGGTTCCCGAGCTGCCCCCTGTTGGGTTCGCGGCGGCGGCCGCGCCCGCTGAACCGCGGTCGCCTGCCGCGGTGCTCGCGCTGCCGCCACCCCGGCCAAAGCCACCTTCCCGGGGCTCACCCGCGTTCGAGCACGCAACGGCGACAAGAGCCGCTGCACAAAGGAATATGCGCTTCATCTCCGCTCCTTCTTTCGTGGCCGCGATCTGGGTGGAGTGACGTGGGGACGGGAAAATGGCGTTTGAAGGTCGCCCTGGCGGCGAGCACGCTGGCGAAACCTCTGCAATCCCGCGGGCTGAGTGAAACCGTCGGTCGGGCGGCGCCGGGTTCGCGCGACCCGCAGACCAGCAAGGCGAGAGCCTCACCACAGTTATGGCACAGGGCTGCGAGTCGGTCGCTGACGGCTGTCATGTACAGGAGCCTGATTGTCGCCGATTTGGATCCCATCCCCCGAGCGAACTGGCCGGCTCGTCCCAACCCGGCGCGGACGTCACACCATGGCCTGCTCGCGCATCTCATTGTTGACGGCTCATCGATGCGCACAGCGGTGGTGGCGTAGCTCGTCAAAAGCAGTTTTCCCTTCCATAGCGGTTCAAATGACGGACGACCATGACCGGCACATCGAGCCGTATTGCCGAAAGTAACCGAAGCGCTGTGCCAAGGCTGCTTTAAGCTCCCGGCGCAGCGTCGACTCGATTGCCTTCATGAACCGGTAGAACCCTCGAACACGCCCGGTGCCTGTGGCGTTTCGATTCCGATAAAAGTGCGCGTAGCCATACCGAACATGACACTCGTCATCTCTGACCTCATTCGAGAGCGCTAGTTTCAGCGAATGCCGAATTCAACGGACGCACGCGGCGAGCTGGATGTCTTGCTCGTTCGCGACCATTCACTGGCATGCGTGGCGAAGTCGAGTCGTGAGTTGTGTCACACCGAGGTCGTAGAATCGTGCGCACGGTGAAGCCCATGGGAAGGAAACCGATCCTAAACACCAATGGTCTCAGCAAGCCGCTGGCGATCCGTGATCGAGTGCACCTGCAGTCCATCATGGATTCAACCCATCGATGTGCTGGAGGACGGCCGGTAGAACATGTGCGACGGCTGCCCGGACATGACGCTGCACGAGGGCCGGCTGGCCTGGTCGTGCCGCCTCGAAGAGCTCCGGCGCTTCGGAACCTTCGTGACGAGCGTTCCGAAACGGACGGGGACGGCCCCGGGCGCTGCGGAATGAGCTTGGCGAAGGCTGAACTTCGCAGCTGCGCGCGTCACGGTGCGCGCGCGAACTGTACGCCGGTATCGATGAAATATATCTCTAGATCTTGTCGCGGATCGACTCGCCCAAATTGCTTGATGCCCCGATCGAGCGCGAGTGATAGTCGCGGGCGACGCAGTGCCCTCGGTCCATTCTCCCGAGATGCACGCCTTGCTGTTCACCGCGACGCATTGCTCGGTGCCGGCGCAGTTCGCGCAGCTCTCCGACAGCGCGTCATCGCGGCTGCTCCGGTGCCCGGCGCAAGTTCTGCGTACGCGCAAGTCTTGCGCATGAAGATTGCTGGCAATTCGTGCGTCGTGCGCCCCGGTAACGGGTTGACGAACCACTCACTCCGAGGAATGACAAGCAGCAGAGCGGAGGTCGTGTGAAAACGTCCGACATCGACATCTCGCAGTTTCGAATTGGCGCGCTCGTGCTGTGCGTAGCGCTTGCGCTTGGTTGTTCTCCGGGCGGCACCTCGATCAAAGGTGCCCGCGATACCGGCGCCGGCACCGGCACCGCCACCGGCACCGGTGGCGCTCCATCGACCCTGTGCACGGCCGGCATTTGCTTGGGGCCCGGGACCAGTCAGTGCGGCGGCGCCCCGGGGGGAATCACCGTGAAATCGCTGCGTCCCCAGGGCAGTGGCAATAGCGGGGACCCGTGCGCGCCAAAGGTCGTTGATTGGACCGCACCACCACCGCCGCCGCCACCTTCCATCCCACCCCCACCGCCAGACGAAGACTACGCCTGTGCCAAAGGGCAAGTGCGAGTTCACGTGCGGGACATCTGGTCGAGCGTCGCATCGCCCACGATGAATCAAATGCCCGAGCGTCCGCTCGGCGTGCTCGTGATCGATCCCGTCTCGAACTATTTGAAGTACGGTGCGCGAGCGGAGAGCGCGGACTGCGACTGGTATTCGGTGTGTATCCCGAAGACAGTCACCAAATTTCAGATCGCTCCCATCGGCGCGAACGCCTGTTCGGGCTCGGGCGTCTCGGGCGCGTTCGATGCGACCAGTCTGACCTCTGGCAGCGACCTATTCCTCGACTACACGGGGCAGAGCAGCACCCTGCCGGCCGACTACGGCAAGTACCCGAACGCCAGCGTCGGTGCCGGGCAATTTCGACTCAGCAACGACGCCCAGGAGGTGAAGGCCGAACTTTGCGCCGAAGGCAAGCCGAGCCAAACTACCCCTGAGGGTTACACCAAGCTCCACTTTCGCTGGCCCTGGAGCGATCCCGAGAAGACCGGCTATCAAGGCACCGCTTGCGGCGAGGAGAAGCTCGGCTACCCAACTCCGCCCTACCCGACGAGCCTAAAAGTGACGGGGTTCGGCTGCGAAATGGAGGCGTTTCTCGAGTTTCAGAACAGCGATTGCCCGTGGTACACGCTCTTGGTTCCGAACAGCGAGTGGCCGAGCAGCGGCACCCAGCCGGCCATCACTTTCCGGATGGCGGACGACCAGTTGGGCTTATGGACTCCTTCGCTCACGTTGCCCGCGCGCACGGTGAGTGAGTATTGGGTCGGCTATGCAGGCGCGCCCGACAACACCGACCTCTCGATCCCGAAATGCATGAATTGGTCGCAGCGCGCGAACGCCTTCCTCTTTTACACGGCGAACCCAGGCCCCGGGTATGCGTACTGCGGCGGCGGTGCGAGCACGAACACCGATCCCTGTAATCCACCCAAGCCTGACGGCTACTCCACGGTGCACTTCCGCTATATTTGGGCCGGGCAAAAGACCTTCACGTTCTTCCCGCGGCCAGAGCTCATGCCGCATTGGCTCGTGCTCGAAGTGGGACCGAACGACGTGATCTGCTCCCGGGAGCAGGATCGACCTTGGTTCAATTGCCAGGTGCCGAACGCTTACTTCGTCGACGGAGCGACGTGGCGCGCGGTCGACAAGACCCACTCGCCGGAGTGGAACACGGTCGCCCCGCGACCGTTCCCGAACAAGCCAGGAGAAACCTGGTTGCGTTGGGACTACGGCAAGCCAGACATTCCGCCTCAGAGCCGGTTCAAGGCCTTCGACTACTACCCAGACGCGACGAATGGGGATTGGTCGGCGACCGGCAACTGGAACGACTCCACCTGCGCACCCAAACCACCGGCAACGCCGGTGAATGTGGGTTTCGACTTCGGAGGTTTTTTCCCCTACACACGCACGCACTTTGCCTACCCGTTCGGCGCTTCGCTCGCGCACGTGTACCCGGACTCGGCGAAGGTGCAGGATCTATTGAATGCGTTCGTGTTCCAGCGCTACCTCATCTGGCGCGACAACTACGTCACGACGGACGAGAAGAGCTGCGGCGACGACACGGCACGCGTCAAGACCGACCCGCCCGAGACTGTCAGCGAAGGGCAAGGCTATGGCATCGCGATTTCGGCGGCCATCGGCGACAAGCCCACGTTCAACAAGCTGTGGAATTTCGTGCGACACTTTCTGTCGCAATCTTCCAAGAAGTACTGCGGCGGGCTCATGGGCTGGATGTGGGACGGACACCTGTCATGCCGTCCGCTGGATCAGCCATGTGATCCCGATTCGGGCGAGTGTGGTGGACAAACCGACAGCGCCTTCGACGGCGACGTGGATATCGGCATTGGGCTGGTGTTCGCCGCGCGGCAGTGGCCGGAATACGTACCAGCCGCCATCGACTGGCTCCTCAAAATGGAATGCGAGGTGAACACCCAGTACGACGGGGTTTGGAATTATCCGACCCCCGGTGACACCTGGGACAAGAACTGCGCAGGCTACCCGAACAAGTCCTGCTCGTATGCCCCTCAACAAGATGGGCGGGTCAACCTTTCCTACTATCCCCCCGGCTACTTTCGCGCCTTCGGCGACTTTCTGGCAAGCGCGCTTGACGCGAGCAAGTCATCGGTGAGCGAGCGCGAAGGGCACCGCGCGTTCTGGTACAAGACAGCCGCGACGGTGTACGAGATGCTCGAGCGTTGCTACGACCAGGCGGACGTGAACCCCGGCTTGGTCTCTGACTGGGGCACTTATTCGGGCCCCTGCAACTCGTCGGGCGGAAACTACGATTGGTCACGTGCGCTCTGGCGCGTGGGCATCGACGCTGCGTGGTTCGGTAATCGCGTCGACTTGCCGGAAAATAACCCGGGCGGAAGCCCCCACTACCCCCAAAAGACGCGCATTCAGGCCAAAATCGACAACACCCAGGAGTATTACAACAACTTCTACAAGGACAACGCTCCCGAACCGAACGCCAACCGCTTCTCGACCATCTGTCAGGAGCTCAGGCCAGCAGGGCTGACCACGAAATGCGACCCGGCCTATGGTCACAATTCGTACTTCGTGAACACCGCCATGTGTTCCTACGCGAGCTTCTTCGACAACGGCGGCAAGACCACGAATGACATCCGCCGTGAAGCGTTGGAGGAAGCGGTGTCGACGACGGTAGAAAATGATCGCTACTACCAGGAGTCGCTCGGCGTCTACACGATGCTGTTCCTGTCCGGGAACTTCCCCAACCCGATGGCAGTGCCACCTTGAGGTGGCTCAGTTAGTGCCGCGCTGATTCGCGCCACTTCTGCGGCGGACGCGCGGACGTCGAGAAGTGGTCACAACTCTGTCA
>DATEPG010000173.1:0-7220 GCA_035273265.1 Polyangiaceae bacterium | reverse complement strand
AGTGGCGGCGGCAGCAGCGGCACGAGCGTTGGTGGTGGCACGAGCGGTGGCGGCAGCAGCGGCACGAGCGTTGGTGGCGGCACGAGCGGCGGCGGCACGAGTGGCGGCGGCACGAGTGGCGGCGGTACGAGTGGCGGCGGCAGCAGTGGTACGAGCGTCGGTGGCGGTACGAGTGGCAGCGGCAACAGCGGCACGAGTGGCACGAGCGAAAGCGGCGGCACCAGCGGCAGCGGCACGAGTGGCAGCGGCGGCACGAGTGGCAGCGGCGGGTTGGGCAGCTGTCCCAGCAATTGGTGCGCGACGCCCTATTCCGTGGAAAATTGTGGGCCGACCTGCCAGGCGATTACTTCCCCCGAGTGCCTCACGTGCGAGGTGGGCACTTGTGATGAGCTCCCGTGCTCGGATCTGACGACCATCGCTGAAGGGGGAAGCGCCCTGGGAACCCCTCGGGCAGCACTGTGTAATGAAGCGTTGAATTGCCTTCGCACGACTCGCTGCTCGATTCTGCCCACCGTGTCCACGGCCGAGGACGTGGTGACGGCTTGCTATTGTGGTGCGAGTGGTTCCGCAAACTGTCAATCGGCCAACGCGAATGGACCTTGTAAGGCCGCATTCGAACGTTCGTTGGAAACCAACGACAAGTCAGTCATGGTGCAGCGGATCGTCGACTCGAAGTATGGCGGCAGCCAAGCGTACTACCGCGCCGGTTGTGATGCATTTGTCTGCCCCACTGCCGGCTGCTTCAGCCCACCATGAGCTGGGGAGCTCGGCTCGCGTTTTAGAACTCGTGGCGTACCGACAGCGAGGGCACCACGAACAGCGCGGCGCCGAGCGCGCTTTCGATGCCGAGCCGGATCGGATCTCCGCTGCCGTCGGCGTGCAATACCCAACGCTCTTCGGGGGGCGTCCCGTTCACCATGCTGGTGGTGCGCGGATAGCCGGGCGCCCAGAGTAGCCACGCTGCGAGCCCCACGTCAGCAACCCATGCCGGCGCAAAGCGGTAGCCATAGCGTACTTCGGGCGCCAAGAACGGTATCCAGAGTGTGCGGGTGTCCTCGATCACGCTGATCGCAAATGCGCTCGGGGTGTCGCCCGATTCGGCAATGAACGCACCATTCAGCGCTGTGCGCACGCTGGCTCGCCCGATGCCGGTCGTGAGCCGCAGCAAGAGCGGTGTGCGTTGAAAGAACTCGCGGCTGGCTCCAATCCCCGCGAACGGCATGGAAACGCGAGTCTGGTCCAGCGCCCAGGGGCTCGAGCTGCCTTCGGGGTATGGCACGCTGTTGTACGCTTGCCCGTTCGCGTCCAGCACGCGCAGTCTGCGCGGGAGATCGTGCCAGAGTCGCAGATAGCCGAGCGTCACCTCGAGCGAAACGCGTGACTGAACGCGGTAGCCCAAGCGCGCGCTGATCGAAAAACCGAGCGACAGGAAATTGCGTCCGGGGCAGGACGGCTGCGCTGCGCCAGCAACGATGACGTCGCTGTTGCAGCTTTGGTCGGCTCCGCCGCCCAGCGAGTGATAAAGTGCGGGGCCCGCCTGAAGCTCGAGCACGAAGCGCCGTGGACCGCGAGGGCGCGGCTTTGCCGCGGGCTCGAGTGGTGGTCCGGCCGCAGCTCGCGGTTTGTCGCCCAGCTTCAAGAGCTGCGCGTTCCAGGGGGTGGTCTGGGTCGCAGCGATGGTGAGCGAAACCTGCACCGGTTCATAGCCCTCTTTCAGCACGCGCACGACATGAAGCCCCGGATTGAGCAGCAGATCGCCGACCGGCGTCTTGCCCCGCGCTTCGCCATCGACGAGCACGAGCGCGTCTGGCACGTTGCAGGTCAGGGCCAGGTGTCCGACGGCCAGCTCGAGTTCGGCGATCGAAGCACGAACGCTTGCGCGCTCCTGGTCGACGAGCGCGGAGTCGAAATCACGCAAGACGGCTCGGTACAGCCCCAGCGCTTCGGCGGCTCGCCCGAGCTGCTGCAGGCAGTAGGCGGCGTTCATCGACGCAGCGCTAGTGGGGCGGAGCGCAAGGGAGGCGTTGAATTCAGCGAGTGCGGCCTCCCACGAACGAGCCGCTGCGAACTCGATCCCGCGTAGATAGTGCTCCTTTGCGCCTCGTGTTGCCGGCTGACCCGCGGGCGCGCCGGCCTGCGCGTAAGCAAGCGGGCCGCCCAATAGGCCGCTCAGAAGCGTCAATGCGCTCAGCGCGCACGAGCACCGGGAGCGCGTCAAGCGCAATGCGGGCTCCCGGGCCTGCGAGGCTGAATCGCCGGCAAGGGCAAATTAGGCAACGCCACGAGGGTTTGCGCGGTATGCCGGGGCCCTCGGCCTCGTGTAGCATTGAGCCTGGTGTTTCCCGCCCCCACCCCACAGCTCGTCGCGCGTAAATACCAGCTCGTCCGCCTCGTGCGCGCTGGTGGCATGGGCGCGGTGTACGAGGCCATCAATGTGGACACGCGCGGCCGTTGCGCGCTCAAGCTGCTGCGCCCGGAGGTCGCCGACAACGACGATTTCAAGGAGCGCTTTTTCCGCGAGGCACGCGCCTGCAGCGTCGTTTCGAGCGACCACATCGTCAAAGTGTTCGACTCCGGTACCGATGATGAAACGGGATCACCCTATTTAGCGATGGAATACTTGGAGGGGGAAGACGTCGAGACGACGAAGGCCCGCTTGGGCGCCATGAATCCGAGCGCATGCCTCAAGATAGTACTCCAAGCTACGCTCGGATTGGCGAGGGCCCATGCTGCCGGCATCATTCATCGCGATATCAAGCCGGCCAACCTATTTTTGACGACGAACGACGCCGACGATTTAGTAGTGAAGATTCTCGACTTCGGCATCGCTAAAATCAAGGTGGATCGCTTCCTGGAGACCTCCACCAGCCTGACCCGCAGCCAGGTGCTGCTCGGCACGCCGCTCTATATGTCTCCGGAACAATGCAAGGGGGCTTCCAAGATCGACGCGCGCAGCGACGTGTGGTCGCTCGGCGTGGTGCTCTGGGAATTGCTTTCCGGCACTTCGCCGTTCCCGCAGCCGCGCTCGCTGGGCGCCTTGATGGCCAGCATCATCACCGAGGACTTGCCGCTGATCCAAGATTTGGCTCCTTGGGTAAGCGCGCCGGTTGCGGAAGTGGTTCATCGCGCCATGTCTCGGGACATCGAACAGCGCTACGCGAACGCAGCGGAACTTCGCGACGCATTGCTGGGGGTGACGCCGGGAGGGCCACAACTTCGAGCAGCGATGCTCGACCGCATCAGCCTCGACGAGCGAGGTACGTTGGCGCCTCGATATGAGCTGCGCGACAAGGGCCTGCTCTCTCCCTCCCGGCTCGAGCTGGCAACGACCGTCATCCTGCCGACTGGCCGCCGCGGGTCGAAGCGGCTTGGGCTCTTTGCGCTGGTCATCGCGCTGGCAGTGCTGGTGGCGATTGGACTCGGTCTACGGGAGCGGTCCGAGCCAGCGAGCTCTGCGGCCCCTTCGGTGGCAAGTTCTTCGCCCCCGCCGCGGCCAGCGAGCGCCCCGGCCGAGAACATCGTCCCCGGGCTGACGTCGGCAGTGCCATCAGCCCCGGCGCCTGCTGCTTCGGGCGTTCCACGCGGCGGAAGCGGCCTCCCCGCCGTGCGGAGCGCTCGCAGCACGGTCTCGGCAGTGCCGCCGAGCCCGGGCCCTGGCGCGAGTTCGAGCAGCGCTCCTCCTGCGCCGCCCATTCGCACGGACACGCGGGAGTTCCCGGAGTGATCGCTGGCTGCTGACGGCGCGCGGCTGGGAGTCATTGCAAACGCGATCCGCTGAGCCCGCCCAAGGCAGTTGAATCGAGCAGGAGCCGCTGCGCCAGCTCATTGCGGTTCGACACGCCCACGCGCTGGAAGACCGAGGCTACCTGATTGGCGATGGTGCGGGCGGAGGTTTGGCGGCTACGAGCAATTTCCGCGTAGCTGCTGCCATCGAGCAAGCGCTGGGCGACATCGAACTCTGCGCGCGAGAACGCGGCCGCGAACTTGAGTTCGGGCCGCGGTGTCCGGATCAGTTCGAGATGAGGAGAATGAGGAGCAAGAGTCAAGCGCTCGCCCGTGACGCCAGCTGCCTGCGCACAGGCGGCGCCGGCGGCGATGATCAAGAGCGGTGGCGCCGTGCACGGGGTGCAGCTCAGACCGAGCGATTCGAGGCATTGCTTGGACAGCGCGGCGATGCTCGAGGCCGACAATCCGAGCTCTGCTGCCAGTTGCTTGCGCGAAGGCGTGAGCAACACCTGACTGAGGACACGGAAATTGCGCGTGCGGATGCCTCGCCGCACCCGGCTTGGCTTCACGGCTCGCGTGAGCAGCAGAAAATAATGATTGTCCGAAGCTGCGCTGGCCGCGACTTGTCGTCGCCCGCTCGCGAGCTCGTGCCAACACTGGGCGAGATCGATGGTTTGGACGGGTGGGGAGGTCGCCCACTCCTGGCCGAGTGCCCATTGCTCGGGCAGGTCCAGGTGCCGGGCGGAGGCCTTTGGAAAGACCAATGGGCCTGTCGCGGAATCGAGTGGGTCGACGTACGGACTCAGGTCTAGAGCAGCCTCCATGGCTCTCTGATGAACCTCCGGGCGTGAACTGTCGATTGCAAGCCTTAGCAAATGCGCTTCCGAGGCTTACGGCCTCGTGGTCTACTCAGGCCGTAGAAATGGCGCAACTGCGAGAAATGAATGGCGTCCGCGCGGTCGTCTTGCAGCCTGAACACTTGGTTGGCCGGAGTCCACAGTGCAGCCTGCAGCTCAGCCCAGGGTACGTTTCGGCGCAACACGCCCTGATCCGCTGGAACGGCAATAGTTGGCGCCTCCTAGACCGCGGCAGTCGCAATGGCACCCACCTGAACGGCAAGCTGGTCGAGCCGGGTCGGGACATGGCGCTCGAACAGGGCGCGGTGATCGCGTTCGGCCACCCCAACGAGCGTTGGGCCCTGGTCGACGTCAGTGCGCCACAACCCGGGGTGATGTGCCTCGACACCGGTGAATATTTGGCTTCAGTCGATGGTGTGATCGGCTTGCCTTCCGCGGAAAGTCCGGCTTGCGTCCTTTACCAAGGAGTGGACGGAGGCTGGCTGCTGGAGTTACCGAATCAAGCGTCGCTTCCGATTCACGACGATCAGACGTTCCAGTTTGCCAACGCGCACTTTCGGTTCTGTTGTCCCGGAGCGCTCAGCAGCACCTCCGCGGCCGACTTGGAATCGGAGCTGCTCGAATCGAGCTTGCTTTTTCGCGTATCGAGCGACGAAGAATTCGTCGAACTTTCGCTTCAGTATGCAAATCGACAGTTGATGCTCGGCGCGCGGCAGCACAACTTCTTGTTGCTCACGCTGGCACGTACGCGGCTGGCGGACGCGGCGAGTCAGCTTCCCGAAGCGGACTGTGGTTGGGTCTACAAGGAGCAACTTGCCGCAGGCTTGCTCATGACATCGCAGCAGGTCGACGGTGAAGTGTTTCGAATCCGTCGCCATTTTGGCCATCATGGCGTGCCCCAAGCTGCCACCATCATCGAGCGGCGACCGGGCACGACCCAGCTGCGCATCGGCATGGCGCGACTGCAAATCATCAAGGGCTGACGTCACGGGCTCCGACGTTTACGTGTGCCCGAACAATCGGGGCACGAACGCCGTAGTTAGGTGGGCAGAATCGTGACTCGGCCCTTCATGCGCGTCGCGCGTGGACGAATGTCGGTGAAGCTGCGCTGCCAGCGCAGCTGATCGCGCGCCGAAATTCTATTTGCGGCGAGCCTTACCCGGGGACGCACCTGACCGTACGACGTTATCGGGTGCCCGACAAAACGGTGCAGATCGCTACTTTCGTAGTTGGTCCCGCGCCGCGAATGTCGGACTCTTGGAGATCACGCCATGCATCGCTTTTTCGCCCGCTCATCGACTCACCTGCTGCGCTTACCCTCGGCTGTCCAACTGGTCGCCTGGATCGCGCTTTGTGTCGCATGTTCCGGAGTGCCGCAAGTGAGTTCGCCCGGTGACGGAATCGGCGGAACCGGCGGCGGGAATTTCGGAAGCGGGGGTAGGGCAAGCGGCAAGGGTGGGAGTGACACCATCGACGTGACGCCGATCGGCGACTCCGGAAGTTCGAACATGGACCCCGCTGGCGGGGACGGCAATGGCGACGACGAGCCGGTGTGCGGCGATTCAGTCGTCGATCCGAGCGAGGGCTGTGATGACGGCAACGCCAAGAGTGGCGACGGCTGCGACGGCACGTGCAAGGTAGAGAACGGATATTCGTGCAGCAAGCCCGGCAAGGCATGCACCAGCACGCTCGTCTGTGGCGACGGTAAAGCCGGCCCCGACGAAGCGTGTGACGACGGCAACGAGCTGTCGAACGACGGCTGCTCGGCGACCTGCTCGGTGGAAAGCGGCTTCTCTTGCCCGACCTATGGCAAGCCCTGCACGCCGACGACGGCTGCGGTCGAATGCGGCAACGGCGCGACCGAGTTCGGCGAGACTTGCGACGACGGCAACAAGACCTCCGACGACGGCTGCTCCAACACTTGTCAGACCGAACCCGGCTACACCTGCAACGGCGCGACTTGTACACCGAATGCTGCTTGCGGCGACGGCGCGCTGAATAGCGGCGAGCAGTGCGACGACGGCAACAAGGTGCCGGGCGATTGTTGCAACGGCGCGTGCGGTTTGGAGTCGAACTGTAAGTGCAGCACTCCTGCGACGGGGATCGGACCGCAAATTTGCGTCTCGACCATCGTCTGCGGTGATGGCGCGGTGACGGGCGACGAGGCGTGTGACGACGGAAACCAGGCGGCCGCTGACGGCTGTAGCCCGGATTGCCTCACGGTCGAGGCTGGCTTCACTTGCCCGGTGGCAGGCGGCGCTTGTAGCCCGGCAGTCGTAACTTGTCCGAACGCGAAGATCGATGCGGGAGAGGAATGCGACGACGGCAACTCGGCGGGCAACGACGGCTGCTCTTCGAATTGCAAAGTCGAAGCGGGCTACGCCTGCCCGACAGCGGGTCAAGCCTGTGCTCTCAAGGAGTTCTGCGGCAACGGGAAAGTCAGCTACACCACTGGTGAAACGTGCGACGACGGCAACGCGGTCGCGCTCGACGGTTGTTCGGCGACCTGCAAGATCGAGAGCGGATCGACCTGCAACAATGCCGTGTCGCCATCGGCGTGCGTCAAGGAAGTGTGCGGCAACAAGAAGATCGCCGCTGGCGAGACCTGTGACGACGGCAACGCGGTCGCGCTCGACG